>JAEUHW010000176.1 GCA_016793245.1 Planctomycetota bacterium | reverse complement strand
GCTCGTGCAGGTCTACGACCAGACGGTGTACATCGAGGACGCGCTGGCGCTCGTCTACGCCAACATCTGGCAGGGCGGTCTGCTCGCGATGGCGGTGCTGCTGCTCTTCCTGCGCTCCGCGCGCTCGCTCTTCATCATCGGCCTCGCGATCCCGATCTCGATCGTCGGCGCCGCCGTCGCGATGGTGGCGCTCGGGCGCACGGTGAACGTGATCTCGCTCGCCGGCATGGCCTTCGCCGTCGGCATGGTCGTCGACAACGCGATCGTCGTGCTGGAGAACATCTTCCAGCACTTGGAGCGCGGGAAGCGCCCGCTGCAAGCGGCCTACGATGCCACGCGCGAAGTGTGGCTCGCCGTGCTCGCGTCCACGCTGACGACGGTCGTCGTGTTCATCCCGATCCTGTCGGTAGAGGAGGAAGCAGGGCAGCTCTTCCGCGACATCTCGCTCGCGATCTGCGCCACGGTCGCGATCAGCTTGCTCGTCGCCATCACCGTCGTGCCGTGTGCGTCGGCCTATTGGCTGCGGGCGAAGGATGTCGAGCGCGAGCTCCATCCGGAGGAGCGGCGCGCGGGTCTGCTGCATGCGGTGCTGGCTCCGCTGCGCTGGCTCGCCTGGCCCTTCCGCCAGTTCCCACGCGCGCTGGGCGCCTCGATCCATGCGCTCACCGGGAGCGTGCTCGCGCGTCTCGCGATCATCGCCGGGTTCACGGTGGTGTCCGTCGTCGGGACGATCGAGCTCGTGCCGCCCTCGGACTACCTGCCGACCGGCAATCGCAATCTGATGCTCGGCCTCATGATCCCGCCGCCGGGCTACAACCTGGCGCAGGAGGAAGCGCTCGCCGACCGCGTGGAGGCGGTGGTCGCGCCGTACTTCCGCGCGGGACGCGAGAAGGACCCCGCAGCCTACGAGCGGGCGAAGGGCGCGCTGGAGCCCGTGCCGACCTTCGATCTACGCACGATGAGCCCGGGGCCCGCGGTCGTTCCGCCGCCGCTCGAGAATTACTTCCTCGTCTCCCTCGACGGGACGCTCTTCCAAGGCGGCGTGAGCCGCGAGCCCGAGCGCGCCGTCGACATGCAGCCGCTCTTCCAGCACGCCTCGCGCGCCGAGATCGCGCCGGGGGTCCTCGGCTTCGCGTTCCAGGTGCCGCTCTTCCGCTTGGGCGGCCGCACCGGCTCCGCGGTGAAGATCGACGTGCGCGGCCTCGATCTCGCCTCGGTCGCGAGCGGAGCGGGGGCGCTCTATCAGCGCTTGGTGCAGCTCTTCGGTCCGTTCAGCATCCAGCCCGAGCCCAGCAACTTCAATCTGCCGAGCCCCGAGCTCGAAGTGCGGCCCGATGATCTGCGCCTCGCCGAAGCTGGCCTCAGCGCCGCGGATCTCGCGCTCGCCGTGCAGGCGAGCGGCGACGGAGCGGTGGTGGGGGAGTACCTGCTCGGCGGCGAGACCATCGACCTCAGCTTGATCGCGGACGCGGCGAGCCGCACCCAAGATCCGACGGCTCTCGGCGAGACGCCGATCGCCACCGCCGCCGGCGAGATCGCGCCGCTCTCGTCGCTCGCCACCCTGCGGCGCATCTCGGGCCCGCCGCAGATCAATCGCGTCGCGCGCCAACGCGCGGTCACCTTGCAGCTCACGCCGCCGCGCGGCATCCCCCTGCAAGCGGCGCTGCAGCAGATCGAGGCTTCGATCGGCGAGCTCCGCGCGAGCGGCGCGATCCCCGCGGGGGTCGAGGTCGGGACCACCGGCTCGGCGAGCAAGCTCGAGTCGGTGCAGCGCGCGCTGCTCGGCGATGGCTCGTTCCTCGGCACGCTCGGCAGCTCGCTCTTCCTGGCGCTCCTCGTCGTCTATCTCGTGATGTGCGTGCTCTTCCAGAGCTTCCTCTATCCGCTGGTGATCCTCTTCTCCGTGCCGCTCGCGACCTTCGGCGGCTTCCTCGCGCTGCACTTCGTGCACCTCTGGAGCGAGAGCGATCGCTACCTGCCCGTGCAGACGCTCGACGTGCTGACGATGCTCGGCTTCGTCATCCTGATCGGTGTCGTGGTGAACAACGCGATCCTGCTCGTGGACCAGAGCCTGCGGAACCTCCGCGGGAACGATGGCCCGCCGCTCCCGATGCGCGAGGCGATCGCCGAAGCGGTGCGCTCGCGCGTGCGGCCGATCTTCATGAGCTCGTTCACCTCGATCGGCGGTCTCCTGCCGCTGGTCTTGATGCCTGGCTCGGGCTCGGAGCTCTACCGCGGGCTCGGGGCGGTCGTGCTCGGGGGCCTGCTGGTCTCGACGATCTTCACCCTGGTCCTCGTGCCGCTGCTGCTCAGCTTTGTGATCGGGGTGCGGGAGCGCTGGGTCGGGAGGCGCTCCGAGGAGGAGCTCGCCGCGCTGGGGGCGGAGGCGGCTTAGGGGCGCTCGCTGATATCCGGCTCGGATGCGGCTGTAGTGCGGCCTTTCGGGAGACATGCCCCCGTGGGTCGAGCTCGAATCGACCGCGATGGTTTTTCCCGACCTTGGAAGCGGAACCCCCCGCGGGGTTACCTTCGTCTGGTTGCAGTTTCCTTCCGTCGCCTGCACCGCTGTTCCAAATCCCCCCGCGCGACCAGCTCCGCCAGATCCCCATCGCGCGGCGCGTTCGGTTTCGCTCCTCCGCTGGCCCAGGCCCTGACCCGGCGGTGGAGGGTTGCTCCCCGGGGAGATGCGGTTCAGGCGAGCGGGCTCATCCCCCACGAGGTTCGTTTTCCATGCGACATCTCCTCTCCGCGACCGGAGCGCTGAGCGCCGTGCTGGCGCTCTCCAGCATCGCCGGCGCCCAGTCCGTCTTCATCCCTGTCGGAGCCCAGACCCTCGAGGGTCCGTCCAGCACGGGTTACCCCTGGAACCGCAACGCCTCGGCGATCCGGGTCCAATACCTGTACGACAGCACCATCTTCACGACGCAGGGGATCGCCACGCCGATCCGCATCGTGGGCGCACGCTGGCGCGCGAACGCGGCGGCCACGACGACGACCTGGGCCGGGACGACCTACAGCAACGTGACGATCGGCCTCTCGACCGCAGCGGTGAACTACGCCGCTCCCAGCACCACGTTCGCGAGTAATCGCGGCGCCGACTACACCACGGTCCACAGCGGTTCCGTGACGGTGGCGCCCGGCAGCGGAAACGGTACGGGCATTCCCGCGCCTTGGTTCGTGACCGTGAACTTCGGAACGCCGTTCATCTACGATCCGACGAGCGGCAACGACTTCCTCAGCGAGTTCGCGTTCCCCGCGGGCTCCTGGAGCGGCGGATCCACGACCGCCCTCGACTGCTTCACCACGAACTCGCTGACGTCGCGCATCTACGACCTGAACGGCGGGAACACGACGGGCACCACGCAGCAGAACGTCGGCATCACGACGGAGCTCATCTACACGCCGGTCGCAGGTCTCTACCCGAACTTCACGGCGACTCCGGCCTCGGGCCCCTCGCCGCTGAACGTGCAGTTCACGGATACGACCTTCACCTCGGATCCGGGTGGCGTCACGAGCTGGGCCTGGGACCTCGACGGCGACACGATCGTCGACTCGAACGCCCAGAACCCGGCGTTCACCTACAACACCTGCGGGCGCTACAACGTGTCGCTGACGGTGACCGACGCCTCGAATCCGCAGGCCTCGACCACGAAGAATCAGTTCATCACGGTCGATCCGCAGCTCCTGGTCACCGCAAACTTCAGCGTCGCCAGCACTGGCCCGCTCAGCCGCCAGTTCACGGATACCTCGGTCGGCAGCCCGTCGGTCTGGAGCTGGGACTTCGACGGCGACAACATCCCGGACTCGGCGCTGCAGAACCCGTCGTTCACGTACGCGGCCGCCGGCACCTACACGGTGACCTTGAACGCGAGCAACGCCTGCGGCGCGGGCACGGTGTCTCGCCAGATCGTCGTCATCGCCAACGATGACTGCGTGGGTGCCTTGCCGATCGTCAACGGCACGAACGGCCCCTTCTCTAGCGTGGGTGCCTCGAGCTCCGGCTCGTTCACCTGCGGCGGCGCGACCGACAGCGACGTCTGGTTCAGCTACACGCCGACGTGCAACGTCCAGGCCGTGTTCAGCACCTGCCAGACGAATCCGAGCTTCGACACCAAGATCTCGGTGCGCAGTGGCGCATGCGGCGCGCAGACCGAGCTCACCTGCAACGACGACGCGGGCGCCGGCTGTGGTGTCTCGACCCTGCTCTCGCGCACGACCGCCGTCGCCATGACCGGCGGCCAGACCTACTACATCGCCGTCGGCGGCTTCAATGGCGCGAGCGGGACCTTCCTCCTCGACGTCGTCGCGACCGCGACGGGCGCTGGCTCCTTCACGACGGTCTCCCCCGGCTGCGGCGGCACGGGCCTCGCGGCGACGGGTAACCCGAACATCGGCGGCTCGGCCACCTTCACGATGGCGCCGGTGCAGGGCCTGCCCCTGATCAACCTCGGCATCATCCCGCTGGGCATCCCGATCTGCGCGGGCGGCTGCGTCCTGGGTGCGACCCTCGACGCCACCTTCCCCGGCGCGACCTTCGGCGGTGCGATCCCGTGCGATCCGCTGCTGATCGGCGCCACGGTCTACACGCAGGGCATCGACATCGGCGCCGCCGGCGGCTGCGCCGCGGGCGACCCGATCGTGCTGACGCTCTCGGACACGATCCGCACGGTCATCGGCTGATCCGGGATCCGCGAGCGCCTAGCTTCGCGAGATGGGGCGGCCCGTGCTCTGGCACGGGCCGCCCCGGTCTTTTTTTCTGCGCATGCTGGGGAACCTGAGGTGGGGGGTACCTTCGTCCTACCCAAGATTCCTTCCCGGTCCCCTGACCCCTCTCGCGCCCTAGATGTCGGACGGCCCCGTCCCTTCCACGGTGGCACGCGAGGTTCGGTGGGCGGCTCCCCCACACCGTTTCGAGGTTCTGATTCCATGCGAACTGCCTTCTCCCGCAGCGCGGCCTTTGCTGCGTTGCTTGCCCTCTCCTCGACTGCCGCGCTCCACGCGCAGAGCCCGCTCTGTACTCCCACCGCGCCGCCCTGGGCCTCGAACAACGGTGGCACGGCCGGCGGTGTCGTGTTCTACGACCTGAACGTCGCCAGCGCGGTCCGGATCACCGGCTTCGACTGCAACCTGTCGACCGCCAACGCCAACGTCTCGCTCGAGCTCTACATCAAGCCGACGACCTACGTCGGCTCGCAAACGGTCCCGGCTGCCTGGACCCTCAGCGGCACCGCGGGTCCCGTCACCTCGGCTCCGGCGATCAACCAACCGACCACTTTCGTTCTCGCGAGCCCCGTCATCCTGACCGCTGGTCAGTACGGCGTCGGCTACCGCGTCATCGGCTCCGGGCAACGCTACACCGGCACGGGCGCCGGCGTGCAGGTGACGACGACTCGGACCGAGATGACGCTCACCTCGGGCGCCGCCATCAGCGGCCTCTTCACGGGGAGCCTCTTCTCCTTCCGCAACTGGAACGGCTGCATCCACTACACAGGGGCCACGGGGCTCTTCCCCAACTTCTCTGCCACGCCGACCTCCGGCCCCTCGCCGCTGAACGTGCAGTTCACCGACACGACCTTCTCCTCGGATCCGGGTGGCGTCACGAGCTGGGCCTGGGACCTCGACGGAGACACCATTGTCGACTCGAACGCGCAAAACCCGGCGTTCACCTACAACACCTGCGGGCGCTACAACGTCTCGCTGACGGTGACGGACGCGTCCAATCCGCAGGCCTCGACCACGAAGAACCAGTTCATCACGGTCGATCCGCAGCTCCTCGTCACGGCGAGCTTCACCGTCGCGAACGCGGGCGCGCTCTCGCGTCAGTTCACCGACACCTCGACGGGTAGCCCGTCGGTGTGGAGCTGGGACTTCGACGGCGACAACATCCCGGACTCGGCGCAGCAGAACCCGTCGTTCACGTACCCGGCCGGCGGCACCTACACGGTCACGCTGAACGCGAGCAACGCGTGCGGCGCGGGCACGTCGACCCGCCAGGTCGTCGTCATCACGAACGATGACTGCGCGGGCGCGATCCCCGCGGTGGCCGGCCTGAACGGTCCGTTCTCCAACGTGGGCGCGACCTCTTCGCTCTCCTTCAACTGCGGCGGCACGACCGACAACGACGTGTGGTTCAGCTACACGCCGAGCTGCAACGTGGCGGTGGAGATCAACACCTGCGCCACGCTGCCGAGCTTCGACACCAAGATCTCGGTGCACAGCGGCACCTGCGGCGCGCTGACCCAGCTCGCTTGCAACGACGACTCCTGCGGTCTGCTCTCGCGCGTCTCCGGCGTTGCGATGACGGGCGGCCAGACCTACTACATCGCGATCGGTGGCTTCAACGGCGCGACGGGCTCCTTCGTGTTCGACCTCATCGCGAGCGCGACGGGCGCCGGCGCCTTCACGACGGTCTCCCCCGGCTGCGGCGGCACGGGCCTCACGGCGGCGGGTAACCCGAACATCGGTGGCTCGGCCACCTTTACAATGGCGCCGGTGCAGGGCCTGCCCTTCATCAACCTGGGCATCATCCCGCTCGGAGTCCCGATCTGCGCCGGCGGCTGCGTCCTGGGTGCGACCCTCGACGCGACCTACCCGGGTGCGAGCTTCGGTGGCCCGATCCCGTGCGATCCGCTGCTGATCGGAGCCACGGTCTACACGCAGGGCATCGACCTCGGCGCCGCCGGCGGCTGCGCTGCGAACGATCCTCTGCTGCTCACGCTCTCGGACACGATCCGTACGGTCATCGGCTAATCGCCGCTCATCTAGCGTGAACCAAGGCGGGGCGCCGCGCCGGAAGGCGCGAGCGCCCCGCAGCTTTTGCCGGGCTCCTGCGCGACCCGTCTCCATTCGCTAGACTTCGCATGAACATGCGTGCCTCGTTCCTCTCGGCTCTCTCGATGACGCTGCTCGCGCTCTGCGGCGCGCAGGCGAACGCGCAAGGCGGATCCACGCAGACCCTGCCGGTCGGCTTCGAGACGCGTGAAGGCAACGGCTCCACGAGCTTCCCGCTCAACACGAGCGGCACGCATCGCTGGCACTGGGTTTACGACAGCGCGCAGTTCCTCGCGACGGGGCCGATCGCGATCACGCAGATCGACCTGCGCCCCGACGGCGGGCTCGCCTCCTGGGGGCCGGCCATCTTCTCGAACTTCGAGCTCCGCCTCGGAGCCGCGACCAACGACTATCGCTTCGGCAACTACGACGCGAACTTCGACGCGAACTGGGCTCCGGGAACGAGCTCCCCGCATGCGTTCTTCGCCGGCGCGCTCGTCGTCCCCGCCGGTGTCGGCGGCGCTTCCCCGAGCCCGTGGTCCGTCGTGATCCAAGGTGCCCCCTTCGTCTACGACCCGAGCCTCGGGCGCGATCTCATCGTCGAGGTTCGCACACCGGGAGCGGGTGCCGGGAACCCGCTGCTCCATTCCCTCGATGGCGCCTCCGCGCCGAGCGGCACGAATGGCGGCAATCGCTACGGCAACACCTCGAGCGCGTTCGCGAGCGTCGCGACTTTCGCGAGCAATGAGTTCGTGCCCGTCGTGCGCGTGCACTATCAGCCCGCGAGCGGTCTCTTCGCCGCGTTCAGCGCGGGGCCGCGGAGCGGAGCGAGCCCGCTCGCGGTGAGCTTCACCGATCGCAGCTTCAGCTCCGATCCCGCGGGCATCCAGGCGTGGGCCTGGGACTTCGATGGCGACGGCGTGGTCGATTCGAACTCGCAGTTCCCGAGCTTCACGTACGCGAGCTGTGGCAGCTACGACGTGAAGCTCACGGTCTTCGATACGCTGCATCCGCCCTCCACGCTCTCGCGCTCCTCCTACATCCAGGTCGATCCGCAGAACGTCCTCGCGCCGAACTTCACGAGCGCCCCGATCGGGCCGCTGGCGCTCGTGTTCACCGATGCATCGCTCGGCAACCCGGTGAGCTGGGACTGGGACCTCGACGGCAACGGCACGATCGACTCCACGGCGCAGAGCCCGGTCTTCGTGTATACGGCGCCCGGACCGTACACCGCGATCCTGCGCGTCACGAATGGCTGCGGCAGCGCGGCGATCAGCCGCGTCGTCTATGCGCTGCGGAACGACGAGTGCGCGCAAGCGCTGCCGCTGATCGCGGGAACGAACGGACCCTTCGATTCGCGCGGGGCGACGACGAGCCTCACGTGGCCATGCGCCTTCGCCGGCGCCGACCTCTGGTTCTCCTACACCGCGAGCTGCTCCGGCAGCTTGCGTATCGACACCTGCGCGAACCCCGCGTTCGATACGGTGCTCGCCCTATGGAGCGGCACGTGCGGCGCGTTGACGCCCGTCGCGTGTCGCGACGATGGCTGCGGACTCCAATCGCAGATCGATCTGCCGAGCGTCGTCGCCGGTGATCACTTCTGGATCTCGGTCGGCGGCTTCCAGGGCGCGCAGGGGACCTTCTTCCTGGCCGTCGAGGAGCGCGCCGCGGGCAGCGGAGGATTCGCGCCCGCATTCCCCGCGTGCGGTGCGGCGGGGCTCGTCGTCTCGGGGAACCCCAACGTCGGCGGCGACGTGCGCTTCGACCTCGTCGGCGTACAGGGCACGCCCTTCGTGAATGTCGGGCTCTATTCGCTGGGAGTGCCGATCTGCGCGGCGGGCTGCGTGCTCGGCGCGACGCTGGAAGGCACCTATCCCGGGGCGATCTTCGCCGCGCCGATCCCGTGCGACCCGACGCTGCGAGGGGCCGTGTTCTACGCGCAGGGCTTCGATCTCGGCGCGAGCGGCGGCTGCGCGGTGAACGACCCCGTGCAGATCGCGCTGTCCAACACCTGGCGCGTCACGATCGGCTGAGGAACGCATTCGCTCGTGGCCGACATCGTCCTCGCCACCTTCGACGCGAAGTGGATCCACGCGTCCTTCGGCCTGCGCTGCTTGCGCGCGAACTTGGGTGAGCTGCGAGATCGGAGCGCTCTCTTCGAGTTCGATCTCGAGACGCGGGCTCTCGACGCCGCCGAGGCGATCCTCGCGGTGTCGCCGCGCATCGTGGGGCTCGGCGTCTACGTCTGGAATGCGACGCTCTCGCTCCAGCTCGCGCGTCTCTTGAAGCAGCTCCGCCCCGAGCTCGTGCTCGTGGTCGGCGGGCCGGAAGTCAGCTACGAGACCGAAGCGCAGGAGCTCGCGCGCCTCGCCGATCACGTGGTGCGCGGCGAAGCGGATCTCGCCTTCGCGGAGCTCTGCCGCGCGCGCTTGCACAGCGAAGTCGAGTTGCCGCATCTCATCGATGCTCCGCCGCCGCGGATAGAGCAGCTCGCGTGGCCCTACGACGAATACGACGCGCGCGATCTCGCGCACCGCGTGGTCTACGTCGAGGCTTCGCGCGGCTGTCCTTTCACCTGCGAGTTCTGTCTCTCGGCGCTCGAGATCCCCGTGCGCGCGGCGCCTCTCGAGGG
>JAEUHW010000335.1 GCA_016793245.1 Planctomycetota bacterium | reverse complement strand
CTCACGCGCACGCACAGCGCCTCGCGCCAACAGATCGGCGGCCTGCTCGCGACCAACGGCGACCTCCACCATCTCCCGCTCCGCGATGTCGAGGTGCTAGATCGCGTGGGCTCCGGCGACGCCTTCGCCGCCGCGGTGCTCGCCGGCGAACTCGAAGCGCGCGAACCACGCACGACCCTCGCCCTCGCCGTCGCCGCCGCCGAGCTCGCGATGAGCACTCCGGGCGACGCGTGCCGCGCTTCGCGCGCGGAGGTGGAGGAGCGGGCGGCGGGCGGTGAAGTGCGGAGCAGGCGCTGAGAACGCGCGCGCTCCATCAACGAAAAAGGCTCGCTGAGGTCCGCGGCGAACCACGGACGCGAACCGCCAAGAAGGGCAGCTCTCCCAACGAGCAGGGCGGCAGCTTAGCGAGCCGCGCGCCTTCTGACAATCCGACCGGACGAAGCCTCAATGCTCGCCCGAGCGACGCGAGCGCTGTGCAGCGCGCGCTCGAGCCAACGTTGGAGGCTTCGGGAGGGAGCCCATTCCCTAGACGAATTCGATGCCGAGCGCTCATCCTGGGCGCGCCGCGCCATGGTTCGGAAGGAAGCGCGCGGATCATTCGGAGCGATCGGAGCCGCGCGAGATCGGTGCGCCGCTCGACGCTCGAGAGACTCGCTCGGAGTTCGCGCATGTTCGCGGTTCGTCTGCTCTGCGTCCTTGGTCTGATCTCGTCGCTGTCGGCGGAGGTCGATCCGCCCGAGGGGCAGTGGATGCCGTACGCGTTGCGGAGCGGGGCGCACGACAACGCGAGTGCGGCGCCGGCGGTCGTGTATCAGGGGGTGGTAGCACTCGCGCCCAGTGTGCCCTGGGTGCGAGTGCACTTCGCGGCGGCGCAACTGCCGAGCGGATCTCTGCTTCGGCTGCGGTCGTTCCGCGATGGCGAGGTGCAGGAGCTCGACGCGCAGCGGTTGCGCGAGTGGGGTCAGGGTTCGGCGTTCTTCAACGGCCACGCGGTGATCGTGGAGCTGGTGGCGGGTGCCGGGGCGCGCGGGGCGGCGTTCGAGATCGAGCAGGTGTGGTGCGGTAGGACGGAGCCCGTGGCGCCGCCCGAGCGCCTGTGCACGCCGAGCGATACGCGCGTGCCGTCCGCCGATCCGGCGGTCGGGCGACTCTTGTACTCGGGGCTCACGACGGGTTGCACCGCGTTCCTCGCCGAGACCGCCGCGAGCAACGGGGCCTCGCGCCCGTTCGTTACCTCCGGCTCCTGCGGGAGCAGCGCGCACGTCGTGCAGTTCAACGTGCCCGCTTCGAACGCCGATTGCAGCCTCGTGCATCCGCCGGTGGCCGATCAGTACGCCGTCGACACGGCTTCGGTGGTCGGTGCGAACAACGGGATCGGCGACTCGTACTCCGTGTTCCTCTGCTTCCCGAACGCGACGAGCGGGCTCACGCCCTATCAGGCGCAGGGGGCCGCGCTGCGCCTCGCGCCGGCGTTGCCCACGGTGGTCGGGACGGTCGTGCGCTTGATCGGCTTCGCGGTCGACGGCAACGACGTCAACTCCGTCGCGGATCCCTGCAACTGCGCCGGGATCTACGGCGCGCGGAATCGCGTGCAGCAGTCGGATCTCGGGCCCTTCCAAGGCGCCGTGGGGAACGAGGTCAGCCATCGCGTCAGCAGTTGTAGCGGCACCGGTGGCGCGCCCATCCTCGTCGATGCGACGAGCGAGGTGATCGGCGTGCACACGCACACGAGCTGTCAGATCACGGGCGCCGGTCGAGGGATCGCGACCTCCACGCTACATCCTTCGCTGCGCCAGCTCGTGGAGACGCTGAGCCGCACGACGCCGGGCAACGACGAGTGCGCCGGAGCGGTGACCTTGCCCGAGGGCATCTCGGGCCCCTACACCAACTTGGGCGCCACGCTCTCGAGCCCGAGCTGGACTTGCGGCAGCGCGACCGGCGCCGACGTGTGGTTCCGCTTCGTCGCGCCCTGCAGCGGCGGCGCCATCGTGAACACCTGCGCGAACACCGACTTCGACACGGTGGTCGAGTACTTCCGCGGCGGCTGTGGTGCGCCCTGGGTGCGCGCCGGCTGCAGCGACGACTTCTGTGGCACGGGCTCGGTGCTCGGCATGGTCGTGACCCGCGGTGAAGAGTGCCTCGTGCGCGTCGGCGGCAAGAACGGCGCGGTGGGCCGCTTCCAGCTCGAGCTCACGTGTCGACCGCTGAACGACGCCTGCACGGAGGCGTTCGAGCTGCGGGAAGGTTGGAACGGGCCCTACGACAATCGCGGCGCACTGCATCACGCGCCTCCGCTGGCGCAGCAGCCGTGCCCCTACTTCCTCATGTTCGACACGTGGTTCCGCTACACCGCGCGCTGCGATGCGGACCTCACCTTCGAGACCTGCGGCGGAACGACGGTCGACACGCTCCTCCACGTGTACCGGGGCGACTGCGCAAATCTGATCCCGCTGACGTGCGGCGTCGACGAGTGCGGCCGGCAGAGCCGAGCCACGCTGCGCGCGGAGGGCGGCGTCACCTACTACTTGATGGTCGCCGTTCAGCCTTCCGCCCAACCCGGCGACTTCCAGATCCTCGTCACCGAAGGACGCGGCACCTTCACCACCGAAGCCGGCGGCTGCGGCGGGCTTGCCTTGCAGACCACGGGCTCGCCGAACCTCGGCGGAACGGTGCGCTGTGAGCTCCAGAGCGCGCCGAGCGCGCCCTTCCTCTGGGTCGGCTTGCCGATCGCGCTGCCGCTCTGCGCGCCGTGCACGTTGCGCGCGACGCCCGAAGTCGTGATCGGCGCTTCCGTGTTGCAGGCCACGATCCCGTGCGATGCATCGTTGCTCGGCGGACAGCTCTCGGTGCAGGGAGCGGACTTCGCGGCGGCGGCGGGTTGCCCACCGGGAGTGCTGTCGCCGCTGCCGGTCGCGTTCTCGGACGGCGTGCGCATCACGATCGGCTGAGCTCGTCGGTCCGCGCAGAGCAGGTGCCGGCGCGGAGCAGCGCGCCGTGCGCCACGCGGCCCTGCGCGGCGGGGCGCAGAGCGCCGCGTCGAGAATTCGCGACACCCGTCGTCGCGATTCGACATCCGCACCCCCCGTCGCGCAGGTGTCGCCGCCGCGGGAGAACCGGGGCGATCGTGCGAAGCCGCGGCCGAGCAAGGACTTGCGCGAATCCGGTGAGCTTCGGAGCGCGGTTGGCAACTCGTTCGCGATGAGGTGTCCGTCGCCCTCACTCGAAGATCGGCCTGGAGAGCTTGCTGCGATGGACACCCAAGGATTCAACTTCTACGAAGAGAAGAAGTACTGCCCGGCTTGCGCGAAGTACGTGCACTTCCTGCAGAACGTCCACCACAGCTACTGCGTCGACTGCGGCACGGTGGTTCACCTGATGAGCGCGGAGGAGTTCGCGAAGCTGAACGCCGCGCTCGCCGAGAGGAAGACCCCGCTGCGGAAGCGCGCTCCCCGGCGCAAGACCTCGTAGGCCTCGAGGTAGCGCTCGACCGCTCGCTGGAACGCGGGCCCCGGTGAGAGAGAATCGCTCCCTCTCTCACGACCTGGGTGGCTCGATGCTCCGCACACCGAACACGTTCTCCTGGTTCCCACGGTTCTCCTGGTTCTCACGGTTTCCCCGATTCTCACGGTTCTCCTGCTTCTCTCGCTCGCTTCTCTCCGCTTCCTCGACTCTGGTTCTCCTCCTCCTCGGCCTCCTCGCGCCTTCGCTCGGCGCGCAGGAGGCCGAGTCTTTTCCCATCGCCGGCGTTCGCGCGGAGGAGACGCTGATCGCGCACACCGGCGCGCGCATCGTGCCGGGTCGCGCGGAGCTCGCGTGGTCGCGACCGACGTTCACCTATGACGCGCAGGTCGCGACGGGGCGGAAGCTCGCGCGCGTCGCGGTGGTGATCTACGACCCCGTGCTCGCGACGCACGGCGGCAAGACGCTGCGCGCGTGGCTCGGGGCGCACGACGGGCTCGAGTTCTCGCACATCCTGGTCGATGTGATCCGGCAAGCGAGCTGGGGCTATATCAACTACGAGCTCGTCGACGTGATCCGCGTGAACGGTTGGCCGAAGAAGGTCGACGGGTTCCGCTACGACGAGGCGAGCTATCTCGAGGCGCGGGCGAAGAAGGAGTGGCAGCCGGCGACGATCTCGTATCGCGCGATGTTGGAGGAGACGGGGTTGGCTGCGCGCGTGGCGAAGCCGGGGAGTGCCGACGGCATCCACGAGGTGTGGCTGTGGGGCGCCGACGGGATGCACTTCGACGAGTTCGCCGGCGTCGTGAAGGAGCGCGATCGGCGCTTCGGGCCGACGGACAATCCCTGGCTCTATCGCCCCTACGACATCCCGGTCGAGCTCGGGCGCACGTTCTGGGTGATGGGGTTCAACATGGAGGTCGGCGCCGACAACATGGTGCACTCGTACACGCATCGCGTGGAGAGCATGGCGGCGCTCGCGTTCGCGGATGGGATCTGGGATCCGAAGACGCAGCGCGATGCTTGGAACGTGTTCTCACGGCTGGAGATGGACTTCCCCGGCACGCCGTCGATGGTCGGCAACTGCCACGTGCCGCCGAACGGGCAGAGCGGCTACGACTACGTGAACCCGCGGCGCGTCGCGAGCTGGGCGCACGGCTGGGATCGCTATCCCGATCTCCGCTGCGAGGCGCGCGAGATCTCCGCGGAGGCGTGGGGCCGCACGCAGTTCGGCTACCAGAAGTGGATCCTTGAGCGCTTGCCGAAGGGCGCGGGCTCGACGAACGGCTGCTACGACAACTGGTGGGTCTACGTCGCGAACACGGACGGTGATCTGCCGGAGTGGACGCCGCCGCAGGCGGGCGTGCTGCAAGTGCCCGCGGCGCTGCGTTGAGCCGGCCGAGCGGCGCGCTCGCGCTGCGCGCACGCGATCTCGGAATCGCCTGAACCTACGAGCTGCGCCCCGCGTTCGGCGGCCGCTCGCTCGGCCGCCGCCGCCGACGACGATCGTCACCCTTCTCTCCCGAGCTCCCCACCCGATGAAGAACCGCCTGCGCTCCCTGCTCCTCTCCGCCGCGCTGCTCGCGACGGCGTTCACTCCCGCATCGTTCGCCCAGAGCCTCGGTCGCCCGATCGATGCGGCGCTCCGCAGCCTGCGCGCGAAGCAGGCGAGCTCGGGCCTCTGGGCCGAGAGCGTCGAGGACACCGCACTCGTGCTGTACGCGTATGCGACCTCGCCGCGGAAGTTCACCGTGTTCGACGGTCCGTGGCTGCGGCGCGGCGTGGACGCGCTGCTCGCGCAGCGCAAGACCGGCGACGGGAGCTTCGGCACGCCGCGCGAGAGCGTGCTCGCGGCGCTCGCGATCGAAGCGCTGAAGACGGACGTCGGAGTCGAGGTGTGGCGCGATGCGGCGCGCGGCGCGCTGCGCTCGCTCGGGCAGGACCTGCCAGAAGGTGCCAGCGGCAGCGCGCTCGCTGCCCTCGCGCGGAAGGCGCTCGGGGAGAACCTGCCGCCGGCCGAGCCCGCGCCCGAAGCGGCCGCGGCGTTGGCCGAGCAGCTCCTCGCCACGAAGCAGGCCGACGGCGGCTTCGGCGAGCCGCGCGCGACCGCGCTGCAGATCCTGCTGCTCTCGCGCTGCAACGATGCGCTGGCGCGGAAGGCCGCGGCGAACGCGCCGAGGAAGGCGAACGCGGCGCTGCCCGCACCGCTCGCACGCTACGACCTCGCCTCGATGCGCGCGAAGGCGGCGCGCTTCCTCCTCGATCCCGCGCAGCGGATCGGCGAGCGCTGGGGCTTCGCGGGCAACGCCGATCTCGGCATCACGGGTATGGTGATCGGCGGCCTGCTCGCGATCCCTGTCGAGGAACGTTCGCCCGAGGTCGCGGAGGCGATCACGCGCGGACTCGACCTGCTGGCGAAGACGCAGCGCGCCGACGGCAGCATCCACGAAGGACAGGTGATCGCGTACTCGACCTCGATCGCGATGCTGGCCCTCGCGCGCTCGCCTAAGAAGGAGCACGCGGAGGCGCTGCAGAAGGCGCGCGCGTTCCTGGTCGGGCTGCAATCGGATGAGGGCGAGGGCTACGACGAGAACCACAAGTACTACGGTGGCATCGGCTACGGCGGCTCGGAGCGCCCCGACCTCTCGAACCTGCAGAAGGCGCTCGACGCGCTCGTCGCGAGCGGCGCAGGTCCGGAGGACGCGGCCTTGCAGAAGGCGCTGGTCTTCCTGCAGCGCGCGCAGAACCGCAGCGAATCGAACCAAAGCGAGATCGTGAACGGCGACGGCACCTTCATCGCCGGCAACGACGGCGGCGGCATCTACGCACCGGGCGAGTCGCACGCAGGACTCGATGACGGCCCCGATGGCAAGCGCATCGCGCGCTCCTACGGCTCGATGACCTACGCGCTGCTGAAGGGCTTCCTCTACGCGGGCCTGCCGAAGGAGGACGGGCGCGTGAAGGCCGCGTTCGACTGGATCTCGCGCCACTACACGATCGACGAGAACCCCGGCTTCGACCTCAGCGCCGATCCGAGCGCGGGACAGCAAGGGCTCTACTACTACTTGCTCGCGATGGCGAAGACCCTCGACCTCTACGGCGCGGAGCAAGTCGTCGATGCGGCGGGTCGCCCGCACGCGTGGCGTAGCGAGATCGCCGGGCGGCTCGCGGCGCTGCAGCGCGCGGATGGCTCGTGGATGAACTCCCAGTCCGAGCGCTGGTGGGAAGGGAACGCGGTGCTCGCGACGGCATACGCGCTACAGGCGCTCGAGTTCTGTCGCTGAACGCGCGCCGAGCGAGGCGCGTCCGGCGCGGGAGGCTCCGCCAGCCCTGCTGGCCGGGCCTCCGTTCGCGCGAATTCGGATCGCTCGAGGCGCGCTGCACGGAGGAGGGAGCCGTGCGAACGAACGCGAACGCGCGCCGATACGAGCGGGCTCCTCTCGGGTGACGAGGCCAGACATCGCGCCTCGCACTCCACACTCGCGGGGTAGACCCGCAAAGGACGCTCGCCATGTTGCGCACGACTCTCTTCGCCGCCGCCACGCTCCTCTCGCTCAGCGCGCTGCCACACGACGCCCTCGCCCAGACCGCAACGCGCTCGGGTCACTACAGCTTGAACATGGGCAACGACTGGGCCGGCGGAACGTTCTTCGCCGGTGCCGCGCTGCAAGCGTCGCGCAGCGCGAGCTCGACGAACATGTTCCAGACGAACGACTACGCGTTCAACGCGCTGAACACCGACGGCACGGTGCGCATCCTGCGCCAGAGCCCGATCACGCTCTTCGCCGGCTCGCTCGCCTCACGCGGTCAGAACTACGGCACGAGCCCGTACAGCGCGAGCTTCCAGTTCTACGTCCGCGGCATCGTCGAGCTCAACCAGCGCTTCACGACGACGGGCAACCACAGCTTCCTCAGCTACTACCGCAGCTTCGACCTCTTCCCCACCGATCCCTCCGTCGGCATCTCGGTGTACGGCGTCCCCGTCACCGTGCGCGGCAACGCCGGGGTCGGCGTCGAAGCGCGCCTCGGCGCGAATCTCCCCGGCGGAGGCTACGCGAGCCTGAACGGCTTCGCTCGCGGCTGGGGCTACGGACGCGTGCATGCGCAAGCGGGCTGGTCGAACTTCGGTGCGGGCGCTGACTTCAACATCACCTTCGCCAACACGCGTCTCTCGGCCGGCACCTACGCGGACGCACGTCGCATGCAGACCACCTCGCGCACCGGCCAAGTCAGCTTCACGGCACCGTCGGTCGGCGGCTCGATCGGACTCACCTTCCAGGCGATCACGCTGCGGATCGACGTGTGGGTCGCGCTGATCTGGCGCTACACCGAGAACCTCGTGAACTGGGCCTCGAACCCGATCACGATCTTCAACGTGCTCTTCTGATGTGATGCGCTGAGCCGCGCGTCCCTGCACGCGTCGGCTCGATCCCTTGGTACCAGGCACCGCCGCCGCGAGGCAGCGGTGCCTGGTGTCGTTCGAGGGGCCCTCGCAAACGCAGCGCGCACGCGCGGGACTCCCTTCTTGCAGAGCAACTCAGGTCACGTAGTTCGCCATGAAGCCGCACACCATCCTCTGGTTCGTCCCCCTCGCCGCTGCCTCGCTCGCGCTCGTCTGCGCGCTCGGAGCTCCGCGCTCCGAGAGCGCTCCGGACGCGCTCTCACCGACCCTCGAGAAGGCACTCGAGCCAGCGCCACGCGGCGCAGCGCTCCGCGCGCCGCATCGCGCGCTCGCCGACGCTGCGAGCGCATTCGCCGCGACCCAAGGTCGCTACTGGGCGCCGGTCGGCAGCCGCTTCCTCTTCGAGCTCGCCACGCGGACCGAGCTCAGCGCCATCGCGCGCGAAGAAGGCGCGGAGCGCCGCAGCGATCAGACCCTCGAAACGCGCGGCAAGCTCGTCGTCGAGGTCGTCGCGCGGCGCGAGCGCGAAGCGCTGGTGGCGCTCCACTGCTCCGAGCTCGAGCTCTCGAAGAGCGGCGCCAGCGCGCGCGACGCGGAGCTCGAGCAGAACCTCCAAGCGGCGCGCGCGCTCTGCTTCGCGCGCATCGATGCCGATGGGCAGATCCTCGGCTACCGCTTCGAAGAAGCCCTCGCGCTGCCGCAGCGCGACTATCTCCGCGGCCTCTACGGCGGCTTCGCGTTCGTTGCACCGCGCGAGGCTTCCGAGCGCTGGGAGGCGACGGGTGCCGACTCCGCGGGAAGCTTCCTCGCCGACTACCGCCGCCTGCCGAGCGAAGATGCACTCTTCGAGCTCGAGCGCGTGAAGCGGAGCTACACCGCGCAACGCGACGCCGACACGATGCCGATGCGCTGCAGCGGTCGCGCCACGGCGCGCCTCGACGAGCAGGCGCTGGGCTGGCTCGTCCGCGCGGAGCTCGCCGAGCGCACCGACATCGCGGCGGCCCTGGTGCCGGTCGAGTTCGCGATCGCGTATCAGGCGACGCTGAAGCTGGTGAGCGCGGAGCGCGGGGTCACTTGGGACTACGCGGTCGACTTCGAGGCCGTGAACGCCGCCCCCGGCGGAGAAGCCGAGGATCCTTCGGCGCACCGCGCCGCGCAGAAGCGCGCGGCCGAAGCCGAGCAGCTCGCCGGCTACGACCTCGCTCGCTTGCACGCCGAGATGCGCGCGCTTCTCGAGCAGGGCCAGACCGACTCGCGCGAGCTGATGGAGCTCTGGCAGAAGGCCTGCGCGCTGCTGCGCCACGACCCGGCACTGCTCTCCGAGATCGAAGGTCTGCTCCGCGACGCGACGCTGAGCGCCGAGCTCGCGAGCCTCTGGTGCTCCGTGCTCGCACACGCCGGGACCCCGGAAGCGCAAGCGACCCTCTTCACCGCGTACGGTGATCTCGCCCTCTCGCCGACGCTGCGCGCCGCCGCGGCCGCGGCCCTCTTCGACGTCGCTCGACCGAGCCCCGAGCTGCTCGCCTCTCTGGGCGAGCATGTCGCGGGACTTCGCGCACTCGACGAGGCCAGCGCTTCGGCGTTCCTCGCCTATGGCGCGCTCCTCCGCGGCGATGCGGCGCACGAAGCGACGCTCGCCGCTTGGAAGTCCCGCGCCGTCGAGCTCGGCGCCGAGGACCTCTGGATCGACGCGCTCTCCAACGCGCGTTCTCCGCAGCTCCTCGCCGAAGCGCGCGCGGCGCTCGGCGACGAGCGCACGCATGTCCGCGTCGCCGCGCTGCGCGCGCTCGCGCAGGTCGAAGGAGCGGAGGCGCTCGCGGCGCTGCGCGGCGCCCTCGAACGCGAAGTCGACATCGAAGCTCGCGCCGAAGCGGTGCGCGCGCTCGCGCGGCGCGCGGAGCCCGACGCGGGCGAGCTCGCTCTCTCCACGGCCGAGCGCGATACCTCGCCCTTCGTCCGCACGGCCGCGATGCTGGCCCTCGCGCGGAGCGGCCTGACGCCGGAGCTGCGAACGGTGCTGGCGCGCATCGCGGCGAACGACGTGGATGCCTCGGTGCGCGAGCTCGCGGCGCGGCTGCTCTCCTGAGTCTTCAGGCGCGAGACGATGCGCCATCCCGAAACGCCGCGGAGCGCCGCGATCGCTGGTGCGATCGCGGCGCTCCGCCGATAGCGAGCTGCTCTCTCTCTCGTTCTCTCTCCCCCGAACTTACGGCCGCCCGCCGATGTGCGTGCGGAGCCCGTTGGTCGTCGTGAGACCGAGGCGATTCGCCGCGGCATCGAACACCAGCGCCTGTGCCGGGATCGAGCCGCCGATCAGCAGCGGATCGATCGGGATGTCGATGCCGAGGCTCGTGCTGCCGAAGATGCTCGAGGTCAGCGTCGCGCTGGCGATCACGTTCGTGCGCAGGAAGCAGCCGGGCGCGTTCAGCGCACCGAGATCGAAGGGCAGCGGGATGCCGTTCCAGCTCGTGGTCGAAGAGCCGAACTGCAGGACCACCGGCGTCGAGCGCGGCAAGTTCGCGATGCGGTAGACGAAGCGCTGGCCGAGCTCGGGCGTGCCCGTCGCGTCGAGATTCGGCGTGCCGTTCGAACCGGCGCAGGCCGTGCCGAAGCTGGTGAAGAAGCCGGGGACGTAGCCGCGGTAGGTGCGGAGCGCCGTTCGCAGCTCGTCGCGCAGCACTTCGGCGGCGGCGAGGTTGCAGGTGTTGACCGCGTTGGTCTCGTTGGTCGCGTCGGAGACGAAGGAGCCGACCATGTACTCGCGGAGATCGATGCCGCCGTTCGCGTAGAACGGGATGCGGACGTAACCACCCCAGCAGCGGTAGTAGAGGCCGTTCACGCCGTAGCCGCCCTTCTTGAACGCGATCAGGAAGTCGTTGCGGAAGGCGGTGAACTGCGTGGTGCTGAGCCCCGCCGCCGTCGCTTCGGCCTGCATCACCGGCCAGAGCTCGCCCGAGGCGTAGCCGCCGTTCACGTAGTCCTGGCGCATCAGGCGGTAGAAGTTCTCGCGCTCGGAGCCGAGATAGCCGTTTACGACCTGCTCGTGCAGGTGGGCGATGTCGCGCAGCGTAGTGACGTTCGCCGGCAAGCCGCAGCCAATGTGGTGATTCACGTCGGTCGACGTCATGCCCAGCGCCGCGGCGCGGCTGTTCAGCCCGGAGAAGCCGCCGAAGTTGTCGGTGATCGTGCGGGTGCGGGTGTTGTCCGAGCGATCCATCATCTGGGAGAGAGCAGACTCCAGGCTCTCGTCGGTGAAGGAGCCCGAGCCGCTCGGGCAGCTATCCGGTCCGCCGGCGGTGTACGTGCGGTAGATGTCGCTGAGCTCGACGGTGTTGAGCTGGACGGAGCGCATCGCCTGCAGGAGGTGCAGCGTCTTCAGCGTGCTGGCGGGCTCGTGCGGGCGATCGCCGTTGATGTAGCCGAGGACCGAGCCGTTCGCGCGCTTGAAGTACACGCCGCCCCAGCCGTCGGTACCGCCGCGCAGGATCTCGCTGATCCGCGTCGAGAGCGCGTTGCTGTTGTTGATCATCACCACGTCGTAGCGGTAGCCGCTCAACGTGAAGTAGCGCTCGATGTCGATCGCGCGCGCGCCGATCTGCGAGAGCTGGTCGAGCACGGCCTGCTCGTCGAGGCCGTAGAAGCGCCAGTTCTTCTGGGAACCCTGCGCCAGCATCACCACGTTGTAGCCCCCCGACACGCGGTCGAGGTCGTAGATGCGCGCGTTGTTGGAGGTCAGGAGCGAGTTCAGCGTGCTCTGGCTGACACCGTAGTAGTACCACCAGCCACGCGCGTCGCGCCCCGTGTTGGAGATGCCGACCGCGGCGTAGTAGGTGTTGCCGTTCAGCGTGTACTGCTCGAGGTCGACGATGCGGTTCCCCGCGTTGGTGAAGTTGGTGATCGCCGTCGTCGTGGTGTTGAACACATAGCCCCAGCTCTTCGCGTTGGCGCCGGTGTTCGAGACCATGATGCAGGTGAAGCGCGCCGAGCCCGAGCCGTTGTCGACGACCTCGAGGTCGGTGAGTCGCGCGTTGTTCTGGCTCAGCAGGTTTCCGAGCGTCGTCGAGGTGATGCCGTAGTACCACCACGTGCTGATCGCGTAGGCGCCCGAGTTCGGGACCATCGCGACGGTGAAGGTGTAGGACGGGCTCGTGCTGTCGATGGCGATGTTGGTGAGGCGCCAGCCCTGTCCGATCAGCGTGTTGATCTGGGCTTCGGTGACCCCGCGGTTCCAGTAGGTGCCGGTCGGAGTGTCGTTCTCGCGGTCGTCCTCGACCTGAGCCGCGGCGATGGCGGGCAGGGCGAAGAGGCCGAGCAGGGCGCGCAAGAGGTGCTGCTTCATGGCGGGTCTCGAGGGGGGTGGGTGGATCGTCGCGGCGCAGGAGAGGCGCGGCGACTCACGAAGCCGGAACCCGGCGCGAGCGTGACGAGAATTCCCCGGAGATCGCTCGGCGCTAGAAGGAGCTCCGTGAAGCTCTCGGGAGTTCCGCGCCGCCCTCGTGCGCGCCGGCACCCGGCGTGATATTTCGATGCCCATGGAAACGTCCGCCGCCGTCGCCGTGCTCGGCGCCCTGGCCCAACCCGCCCGCCTGGAGCTGGTCCGCTTGCTCGCGCGGCTCGCTCCGCGCGCCCTCCGGGCCGGCGAGCTGGCCGAGGCCTTGGCCATCCCGGCGCCGACGCTGAGCTTCCACCTCCAGCGCTTGCTGACCGCAGAGCTCGTCTCGGTCGAGCGCCACGGCCGCGAGCTCCGTTATGCCCTGCGGGCCGACACCTGGCGCGCGCTGCACTGGTTCCTCGGCGAGGAATGCGCGCAGGGGCGGCGCGCGCTCGCCCCCGATCCGCTGGAGCGCGTCGCCGCCCAGCAGGCGGCGGCCGTCGAGGAGAGCCCTTCGCGCGAGCTGGTCCTCTTCGTCTGCACCGAGAACCGCGCGCGCTCGCCCCTCGCCGAGGCCTTGCTCCGTCATCTCGGCGGCGCGCGCTTCGAGGCGCAGAGCGCGGGCCTGCGCCCGGGCACGCTGCATCCCCTGACGCGCGCGGTGCTGCGCGAGGACGGCATCGATACGCGAGGCCTCCGCTCGAAGGACCTCTCGGAGCTCCTCGGCAAGCGCGCGCTGCACCGCGTGATCGTCGTCTGCCCGTTCGCCGCCGAGCGCGCGGACGAGCTCGCGCCTTCGGCCGCGCGGCTCGAGCTCTGGCCGCTCGCGGACCCCGCCGCGGTGCGGGGCTCGAAGGAGACGCAGCTCGCCGCGTTCCGCGCGACGCGCGACGAGCTCCGCACCCGCCTGCACACCTGGATCGAGGAGAACTGACGCGATGAGGATCGGCATCAACGGCTTCGGCCGCATGGGGCGGCTCGCGCTGCGCGCGGGCTGGGGACGAGCGGGCCT
>JAEUHW010000330.1 GCA_016793245.1 Planctomycetota bacterium | reverse complement strand
CCTTCGGCAGACCCCAGCGCCGCACTTCCTTCTGCACCGCGGCCGGGACGCGCGGATCGTTCGCGAGGAACCAGAGCAAGCCCATCTGATAGTCGCGATGCGCGACGAAGAGGCGCTCGCGCTCGGCGTCGCTCGCCTCGGCCCAGGTCCAGCTCCCGCCGATCCAGTCGGTCGAGAACGCGGTGTTGTTGTTCGTGTCGGTCTTCCTGTTCGGCATGCCGATCGAATGCCACGGCACCTTCGCGAAGCCGGCCGCGAAGTATCTCGCGAGCAGCTCGTAGCGTTGCGCCTCGTAGCCCGCGGGCTTCGGGAACGGCAGGCGGTTCTCGGCGACATCGGTGAGGCACATGCGGAAGCAATAGGCCTGCACCTTGGCGTCGCCGGCGCCGCGCTCGAGAGGCCCACCGCTCGCGATCTCGGGCAGCAAGCCGCTCTTCGGATCGCCGGGTACGCGGTAGGGATCTACCGCGAGGTCGAACTGGTGCTTGTCGAGCTCGGGCTGCACCCCGTTCCAGGTCTCGCCGTAGGTCGCATTGCTCTCGCGGCCGACGGTGTATCTCACGCCCGCGCCGGGCAGCAGATCGCCTTCGTAGGTCGCGTCGAGGAAGCAGCGGCCGCGCACGATGCGGCCGCTCTTCAGCACGAGCGCCTCCAGCTTCGCACCGCTCTTCTTCACGCCGCGCTCGCGCTCGAGGCCGTCGCCGCGCACGAGCTCGACGCCGGCCTCGGCGATCCAGGCATCGAAGAGCGCTTCGGCGACCTTGGGCTCGAAGACCCACATCTCGGCCTCGCCCGCGCGCTGTCGGCCGCTGCGGAACGCGTCGCGGGCTTCGAAGTTCCACGCTTCTTCGCGCGCGTAGTGCGCACCGACGCGGCGATAGAACTCGCGCGCGAGCCCGCCGATCGCGTCCTTGTTGCCGATGTCGGTCGCGCCGAGCCCGGCGGCCGAGAGCCCGCCGAGATGCCGCGAAGGTTCGATCACGATCGCGCGCAGGCCCTGCTTCGCGGCCTGCACGCCGGCGACGACGCCGGCCGAGGTGCCGCCGTAGATCACGAGGTCGTAGGGCTGCTCCGGCGACGGGGTCTGCGCGGCGGCGCCGAGGGCGAGAGCGAGCGAGCAAAGGACGCGCATCGGGGTTCCTCCGACGCCCATCCTAGAGAACGGAGCGGGGTGTCGCAGCAGCGCCCTCCCTCGAGGCTCGGGGTTCTCACAGAGGAACGGTCACGCCCCGGGGCGGAGCACGGTGGAAGGGATGGAGCGCCGCTCCACCGAACTTCCTCTACCTCGCATGCCGTGATTCGCCATGAACACCCAAGCCACTCTTCCTCTCGCGCGCCTCCTCGCCCTCGCGGCCCTGTCGGCCGTGGGCCACGCGCAGCAGCCCGGAATCCTCTTCACCACCAGCCAGAACGAGCAGACGCTCTCGGGCAGCGGTGGAACGGTCCTGAAGGACCTGCGTCCCAACGAGGTCGCCTATCTCAGCTTCACGCCGTGTCCCGTCATCTCCGCCGAGAAGTGGGCCCCGAACACCTGCTACCAGACGATGGCCGGGAACGAAGACGGCGGACCGGACTACTACAACCCGACCCTGTTCGGCAGCATCGACGCGCTGTGCGAGGTGCTGAGCCCCATCGCCGGCGGCAGTCAACGCACCGTCTTCATCTCACCTTCCGTCGCCATGGGAACGAGCAATTCCGGCGCGCCTGGTCTGCGTCCCGGCGATCTCGGCCGCATCATCCGCGTGGGGACGACCGAAGGGCAGGTCGAGCACTTCCTGCGCGCCGAGGACCTGCAGATCGCCCTCGGCCTCCCGCCGACGCCGATCGTGGTCGACGTCGATGCCGCGGCCGTCGATCTCAGCTCGGGTATCTACCTCTCGCTCGATCAGACCCATCTGATCAACACGCCCTGCGGCCCGACCTTGCTGCAGGATGGCGATGTCCTCGTGATCCCCGCGAGCGCGATCACGTGGAACTCGAATCTCTGCGTGCAGTCGGTCCTCCCCGCGAGCGCGCATGTGCTGTACACCGAAGCGCAGATGGACGCCTTCGTCACCAGCGCCGGGATCCACGATCGCTTCGGCAACTGCGTCTCGCAGGTGCTCGACGTCGAGGCGCTCGAGATCGACTTCAGCGGTCCGTTCAGCATGACGATCCCGTGCCCGGGAGCGATCCTCATGGCTCCGGCGCTGATCTTCACCGCGGAGACGCTCACCGGTGGCGGTGTCTGCACGACCGCTGCAGGTGGCCAGATCTACGCGGCCGGGTGCGGGCGCCTCGGGATGTCGTGCGGCACGCCGCTGCCGACGCTCGGCGACCAGGTCGGGCTCTTGCCGCCGAGCGGTACGCTGGGCGTGCCGAGCTACCTCAACGCGCTGACCGGGTCGTGGCAGCAGCTCTTCGTGATCGAGCCGAAGCAGCACATGTTCCCGCGGAACAATCCCGCGGTCGTCGACTTGAACGTGCCGCCGTCGATCGTGTTCGCGGTCCTCGCGGTGCAATGGGCTCCGCCGACCATCGCCCAGTCCTTCACCTGGAGCTGGAACTACTTCCCGGACGCCTATGTGCTGCCGTGGGCCTGGGTCTCGACGCCGATCTGGACGCCGGGCTTCCACACCATCACCTCGCCCAACATCCCGGTCGCGATCCAGCTCGTGTGGCAGGCCTTGGCGCTCGACACCAATGGCCAGATCATCCTCAGCACGCCGGCGATGATGGACGTGCTCTGATCCGCGAGCCGACCAGGTTGCGCTGCGTCTCGCAGCCCATAGAAGCGAGCGTGGCGGAGAGATCCGCCACGCTCGCGCTCGTTTCAGCGGATCTCGAGTGCCAGCCCGTGCGAAGCGCTGAGCCCGGAAGGACCGCAGGGATCGATCCAGAAGAACTGCGCGAAGAACGCGAGCCCCTGAAGCTGCGGATCGGAGGGCAGCGGCACGCCGACGTTCGCGATGCCGAGCCCATCGGAGCTCGCGACGGCCCACATCGTCGAGGCCTCGAAGGGCGAGACGTGGAACGCGAGATCGGCTAGCCGCACCGGCGGGACGCTGCGCGCGATACCGAGGGCGAGGCGCCCTTCGGCGAAGGCCGGAGCATTCGAGCCACGGATCGCGAAGAGTGCATCCCCGACCGCGGGCGAGCGATTCGCGCCGATGCCGCTCGCGCCGTTGCAGCCGGGCGAGGCGACACCGTACTGCGCCGTGCGATAGACGGGGCGCGCGCTCAGACCCGCGATGCGCTCCTGCAGCGGCAGCGTCGCGAGGAAGGTCGCGCGTCCCGTGCCGAGGTCGATCGCGAAGAGCCCCGGGCTGGTACTGCCCGCGGAGCTGAGCACGGCATACGCGATGCCGGTCGTGCCGACGATGTCGAAGCCACCGACGCCCGCGACATCGAAGCCGAGGGCGCCCACCGTGTTCAGCACGCCTGCGTTCGGCGGATCTTGCACGACCAACGTGTCGCGCCGGCGATCGAGGTTATAGAGCACCGTCGAAGTCGCCATCGGGACGCTGTGCGTGTAGCCGGAGCCGATGATCTCGGGTACTTGACCCGCGGCGAGGTCGGACGCGTCGTAGCTCAGCGCACCATCCACCGCGGCGATGGCACCGGTCACCGGGTGAGCGCGGAGATTCTGGCCCGCGTCGCTCGTGATGCGGATGCGATCGACGGTGGGATTGAAGTCGAAGCCGAACTCCACGCCGCTCAGCGCGGTCGCGAAGGGAGATCCGACCGCGGTGGCGACAGCGGTTGCGGGATCGAGCACGTAGAGCCGGCTCGTGCTGCCCAGCGCATAGAGTTCCCCCGTCGCGGGCCGGATGTCGATGCCGAGCACGCGCTCGCCGACATCGAGACCGGTGATGGCCACGTCGCTGCGCACGAGCCCCGGCGCGGCGCTGTCGATGGTGAGCAAGCGACCCGCTTCGGTGGCGAGGTAGAGCTCCTGGCCGCCGAAGGACGGAGCGACTCCCGGCGGGACGAAGGAGATCCCGATCAGCGGCTCGGCGATGCCCGCGGTCGCGAGGAACTGCGCCGCTCCGGTGTTGATGTCGATGCGCGCGAAGATCGAAGCGCTGATGCCGACGCCGGGGGTCGTCAGCGCGGCCCAGGCTTCTCCGGTCTTGCCGCTGATGTCGAACGCGGCGATCGCGCTGGTGTTGATGCCGAGGAGGCCGATGGTTCCGAGACCGCCCGCGTTCGGCGGATCTTGAAGGAGCAGCGCATCGACGTTGGAGTCGAGGCCGAGGAGGCGCGTCGTCGTCGCGCCGGGGACGCTGTTCGTGTATGCGCACGCTACGACGTTCGGGTTCAGCGCGCGGAAGCGATCCGTTGCGAGGAACGCGAGCGAGCCGTCCACCGCCGCGATGGCGCCGGTCTCGGGGTGCGCGCGCAGGTTCTGATCCGCGTCGCTGACGATGCGGATCCGGTCCACCGTCGGGTTGAAGTCCATGCCGAATTGCGTGCCGACGAGCGGCGTCGCGAAGGGCGCGCCCACGGGCGTAGCGGCGCCGCTGCGCACGTCGATGCGATAGAGGCGGCTCGTCGCGCCGAGAGCGTAGAGCTCGCCGGTCGCGGGACGGAAGTCGAGGTCGACGAGCGCTTCTCCGGGGCTGAGACCGGTGATGGCGACGTTGGTCGCCAGGCGGCCGGGCGCTTGGGTGCGGATGCCGAGCAGGCGGTGGCTCGCGGTGAGCGCGTAGAGATCCTGCGCGCCGGCCTCCGCGGCGCAGAGCGACAGCGCGAGCAGGGAGAGGGCGGAGCTGCGAATGGGGAGCGACACGGGGAGTTCCTCGATGCGGGACCGACGGAGCTACGCCCGCTGCGACTCCCCCGGATCTCTGCGCTCTCGGTTTTGTTCTCGAGCGATTGCGCCGGCACCGGCTCCCGGCATCCAATGCGCGTCGCCATGCGCTGCGCGCGACCACCTCTCTGGATCGTCCTCTGTCTCGTCGGGCTCGTCCTGCGCGGGGCGCTGGCCTTCTCGGCTCCGGATGATGCCTTCTATGCCATCGACGGGCACGAATACCGCGAGATCGCCGAGCATCTGGCGCGTGGGGAGGGCTTTTCGATCACCTCGCCGCGCTGGTTCGAGCCGGTTCCGCCCGCGGGCTTCGCGACGAGAGCCGAGAACTTTCGTCCGCCGCTCTTCCCACTCTGCGCGGCGGCCCTCTTCGCCTTGCCGGGGCGCTTCGACTTCTGGGCGCGCGGCCTCGTCGCGCTGCTGGGAGCGCTCAGCATCCCGCTCGTCTACGCGCTGGCCCGACGCGTCTTCGATGTGCGCGTCGCGGCGATCGCCGCGGTGGCTTGGACCTTCTATCCGCCGGCCTGCCTCTATGCCGCGCGCTTCAGCACCGAGGGCCTGGCTATGCTGCTGCTCGGCATCGCTGCGCTGCTCGCGCTGCCGCGCGAGTCGCCTCGCCCGCGAACCTATCTGGTGCTCGGCGCCTACGCCGGGCTCGCGATCCTCGCGCGCGCGAACCTCGCCGCGCCGCTCGGCGTGCTCTTCCTGTGGTGCGCGCGGCGAGACGGAACGCGCGCCCTCGTGCCGCTGCTGATCGGCCTCGTCGCGGCGCTCGCTCCGTGGACCTTCCGCAACGCGCGCTGCCTCGGCGCTCCGACGCCGCTGCCGGCCTTCGCGGGTTACAACGCCTGGTTAGGGATGAACGAGCAGATGCGCGCGATGTACGGCGATCCTCTCGGAGGGGAGTTCCGTTCGGCGATGGATCGACTCTATCGCGTGGAGGCTCCGTCCCGCGTGCGCGAGCTCGAGCGCCGCGGTGTCTTCGACGCACGCGCGATCGAGAGCGCCTGGTGGACCGAGGCCGCGCGCTACCAGCGCGAACGCCCGCTCGATGCGCTCGCGATCTGCGGTGCCCGCGCGCTGCATTTCGTCTCACCGATTCCGATGCCGGCAGTCGCGAGCCTGCGAGAGCTCGTGCTCGCGTTCGCCACGACGGGCTTCGCCCTGCTGCTCGCGCTCTTCGCGCTCCTTCGCGATCCGCGTGCCCGCGAGCCCGTCTTCGCGGCACTCTGCTTCGGCGGCTTGATCGGCGCCTTGCCGTTCGTGTTCCACCTGCGCCTGCGCTTCCCGATCGTGGAGCCGCTGCTGGTCGTGCTGGCTGCGCGCGGCGCCGTTCTGCTCCTCCCGCGCCGTCCCCCTCATTGCACAGTAAAGGTGCCTGGCACCTTATCTGTACAGTGAGGGGGAGGGGCCGAGCGGGGAGTGCTCAACTGCCGAGGAGGAGCACGAGGCGCGTGGAGAACGCGAGCCCGAGTGAGTTCGCCGCGGCATCGAGCACGGCCCATTGCGCATCGAAGCGCGCGCCGATGAGCCCTGGATCGAGCGGCACCGCGAGCGGCGGCAGCGTCGCTTGCCCTTGCGCATCGGTCGTCCACGCGAGCGAGAAGACTTCGCCGGTGGAGTAGAGCGTGCAGTTCGGCGCGCCGAGCAGATCCAACGGCAGCGCGATGGGGATTCCGACCTGGATCAACGCCGCGGCGCTCGGCAGCGCGGCTCGGAGGCCGAGCGTGATCGGAGCGCCGAGCGCGGGGCGCCCTTCGATCGTCGCGTGCGGCAAGTGACCGTTGCTCGTCGCGCAGGCTCGACCCGAGGCGAGCGCGCGCGCCGGCGTGGCCGCTCCGCGGAAGTCGTAGACCCACGCGCGCCCGGCGAGCCAAGCCGAGTAATAGCAGCTGACGGCGAGGTCGGCATAGCCATCCCCATCGAAGTCGCCCGCGAGGTCGAGCACGGGGAAGTACCCATGCCCGGAGAAGCTGCGCAGGCGCTCGTGGCCCGAGGCTCCCGAGAAGACCCAGACTTGATCCAGGTTCTCCGAGGTCGCCGCGACTTCCATCTTGCCGTCGCCGTCGACGTCACCGCCTCCGGTGACCTGCAGGCCGAAACGTTGGCCTGCACCGCCGTCGAACCGCCGGATCACATTGCCGAAGCGATTGATGACGAACAGCGATCCCGCTTCGGAGCCTGCGCCGTCGTCGTTCTTGAAGGAGCCTGCGACGTAGTCGTCGCGCCCATCGCCGTCCCAGTCGTCGTCGAGGGCCGCGACCGAGAGGCCGAAGTTCTCCTGGAAGGTGTTGCCGCTCTGGAAGGCGATCTGCGCGAAGCTGCGACCCGAGTAGCCGTAGACCGCTCCGCCGTCCGTGGCGCGTACGTCGGCGAAGGGCGCACCGACGATGAGATCTTGCACACCGTCGTTGTCGAGGTCGCCGGCGCGGGCGATGTCATAGCCGAAGCGCGAGAACTGCTCGCTCGTGAGCGTGCGCAGCACGCTGCCGTTGCGCCCCGACCAGATGCGCACGTAGTTCGTCGGGAAGGGGAAGCTGTTGTCGCTCCTCTCCGGCGCGCCCGCGGCGAAATCGTCGTAGCCATCCCCGTCGATGTCGGTGAGGCCGGTGACCGAGAAGCCTAGGTACTCCATCGGCCCGCCGAAGAACGCGTGCAGCACGCTTCCGTCGGCACCCGAGAAGACGCGCACGGCACCCGCGGAGCTCCCGCCCGTGCTGTCGTCGGCGTTGCCGACGATCACGTCCGGCACTCCATCGCCGTCGACGTCACCGGCACCGGCGATCGCGCTCGAGGAGAGCGGCGAGACACCCATCGGCAGCGAGCGCAGGAGGATCCCTCCGCGGCGATAGATGTCGACGCGGTTCGCGGCGGGAATGCTCACTGCGAGCTCGCTCGCGAGGTCGCCATCGAGGTCGCCCACATAGGCGACATGCATCCCGAGCCGAGGTTCGGGTGTGACGCTAAGGAGCTCCAGGATCACCGTCGGCCGCTCCCAGCCGAGATCGAACACGTAGCCGCGGCCCATGCTCGTCGCGCCATTCCACGGCGCGCCGATGGCGATCTCGGCGTAGGAGTTCGCATCGAGGTCGCCGCCGAGTGCCAGCGAGAAGCCGAAGCGATCGTTCGCTTCGCGCTGGCGCAGCTCGTCCAGCAGCGCGTGGCCGGGCTTCCCGGACCAGAGGCGCACGACGCCCGCGGGAACCGCGGCGGCCGCGACATCGCGCGTACCATCTCCGTTCACGTCGCCACCGCCGGCGATCGCGCTGCCGAGCTCGTCGCCGGGCGCCCCGTCGAAGCGCTGCAGGACCGGAGCGCTCGAAGGCGAAGCGTTGTAGCCGAGCACGAAGAGCGAGCCCGAGGCATAGCCCGCGCCCTCGTCGTTTCCCGGAGCGCCGACGAGCCAGTCGGACTTGCCGTCGCTGTTCCAATCGGCGTCGAGGGCGCCGACCGCATGACCGAACTCTTCGAAGTCGACGACGCCGGACTGCGAGGCGCTGCGACTGCCGTTGGCGCCGGAGTACACGATCGCCTCGCCGCCGAGGAATGCGCGCCGCGAGGCCCACGGCGCGCCGACGACGTAGTCCTGAACGCCGTCGCCATCGACGTCGCCCGCGCGTGCGAGCGCATAGCCGTAGCCTTCGCCGGAGAAGCTGCCGCTATGGGACCGGATCACCGCTTGCGTTCGACCGGAGCGCACGACCACGAAGCCGAGCCCACCCGAGAACGACTGCAGCGCGCTGTACGCGAAGTCGGCGAAGCCGTCGCCGTCGAGGTCGCCGAGCCCGGCCACGGCCCAACCCAGGCGTTCTTGTCCCTGCGTGCCGAATTGCGACCAGAGCGTTGCGCCGTTCGCTCCGGAGAGGAGGGCCACGCTGCCGCTCCCGCTCGAGAACAGAGGTGCTCCGACCAACAGCTCGGGCACGCCATCGCCATCCAGATCTCCGACGCTCGCGATCGCTTGGCCGAAGCTGCTGCCGGGCGCGAAGCCGCCGGTGAAGCTGCGCAGCAAGACGCCATCGTGACGAACGACATCCACGCGTCCGCGGCCCGGCACGCCGAACGCCGTCTCCGTCCGACCGTCGCCGTTCCAATCGCCTACGAACGCGACGGCCTGGCCGAGCGTCGCGCCACTCGCATCGCCGGGAAACGCGAGGAGCTCGCGGGGAGCTTGGGCCGGAGCCGGCGCGCCGATGAGACCGAGAAGTACGCAGGGCAGCAAGCGCATGAGGCGATCCGGGAAGGGGACTGGCCTCAGTGTCTCCAGCTCTCGAGTGCGGGATGCTCGGGTGAAGTTCGTAGCTGCGAGGGACAGAAGACGCAGCACTCTCGGGGACCAGCCCGAACTCGACGAGAAGGTGCAGGAGTCATAGCCCTGCACTTCGCGCGGCACTCACTCGATCGCTAGGCGCAGACGAACCGAATCGTCGGGGCCCTGGATCCTCTTGGTCATGAGGCGGTAAGGGCCTGCCTTCGCTTGCCGAGAGCGAGGCGAGTGGGCCGGTCGCCCGCAAGGGACCTACGGAGCGAAGGGCGCCTCGCCCGCGCGCGGACGTGCCGCGGGAAACCTCTCTTCGATGGAACGCCGAACCGCCTCCGCGTCGACCTTGCCGCGGTAGAAGAGCACGTTCGGGAGCTCGGCCGCGAACTCGGCTGCACACGCGCGCGAGCCATCGACGCAGATCAGGAGATCCTCGCGCGCCGCGTGTCGGAGTCGTTCGAGCTTCGTGCGCAGATACTCCGGCGTCCAGAAGCCCACGATCTCGAGCAGCACGCGCCGCCGCGTCAGGCGATGCAGCAGCGCGAAGTCCGGGAAGACCCACGCGTCTTCGAGGCGAATCGGTTCGGGCTCGCGCTGGAGCTCCCATTCAGAGGCCGCGCGCAGGAACTCGCGCGCGAAGCGCTCCTCCAGCCGGCTGTCGTAGCGCGGAGCTTCTACTCCGGGTGGGAAGATCGGATCCCCGCTGCGCAGACGGACTCGTTGTGCCTTGCCGCGGCGCTCGACATGTGCGCAGAGCGTGAAGCTCGCGACGGCACGGAGCGCGGGCAACACGGCCGCCAGCGCTCGTCCGTAGATCGTCGTCCTGCGGAAGAGCGCGAGAGGACCCGAGAGCTCGAGGTGCACGGTGTTGCCCTCCACGCGCACCGTGCACAGTAGGCGCCGGAGCAAGATCTGTCGCAGCACGGGGCGCGTCGCGCCGTCGATCGCGAGCTCCACGCGCGTCGCCGAGCGGAGATAGCCCTGCGCGAGGGCGTGATTCGTGAGCAGCGCGAGCTCGTGGGGACCGGGCAGTTGCGAGGGCAGGATCAGCGGTCGCTCGGAGCCCAGGTCGGCGAAGAGACGATGCTCCAGCACGGCGGGGTCGAGGGCGAGCTCGCGCTGCATCGCGCTCAGGATGGCCGCGCGATCCAGCGCTCCGCGCGGATGGGCGCGCCGCGCTTCGGCGGCGCGAGCGAAGGCGCGCTCGCGGAGCTGCTCTGGCGTTGGGGGACGCGTTCGCGCGGGTGGGCGGCAGAGAGCCGTGAGCACGTCGCTCGCGGCGCGGCGCTTCAGCTCGGGAGATGGGATGCGCAGAGGTTCGCGCGCCCGCGCTTGCCACGCGATCACGGGCTCGCCCGCATGGCGCGCGAGCTCGTCGAGGAGCAGAGCGAGCCACGGGTGATCCTCGGGGCCGAGGAAGCGCGGCACGTAGAGCTTCTCGTTCAACGCAGCACCTCGCGCGCGCGCTGGAACCGAGCGTCTTCTCGAGTGCCGCGGAGCAAGAGCTCATAGACGAGGGCCTCCTTGCCCTCTGCCGGACGCAGCACGCGGCCCACGCGCTGGGCGTACTCGCGCCGACTCCCGCTCGTGCCGACGAGCACGGCGATCTCTGCCGCAGGAACATCGACGCCCTCGTTCAGCACCTTGGCGCTTGCGATGGCCCCGAGCTCTCCGCGCGCGAACCCCTCCAGGATTCGCGCGCGCTCCGCGCGGCCGATGTCGGCGGTGATGAGCGGGATCAGCTCCTGCCGCGCGATCTCGCAAGCCGTGCGCGCGTCGGGGGCGAAGACTAGCGCGCGCGCGGCGGCATGGCGAGCGAGCAAGTCCTTCACGGTGGCGCGCTTCGCGGAGGGGAAGCGCAGCAGCTCTTGCGTGCGCTGCCAGGCGCGGAGCGCCGCGCGTCCCTCGTCGCTGGCGCGCGCGGCGCGCACGAAGTCCGCCCAGCTCGCCCCGGGCTGCAGTTCGAAGAAGCGCTGCACGAGCGGATGCCACAGCGCGCGGGTCTGCTCGTAGCGCGAGCGTTCCTCCGCATCGAGTCGCAGATGCAGCGTCGCGACGCGGAACGGCGCGAGATAGCGACCCGCGAGATCGTGCAGCGAGGAGCGGAAGACCAGGGGGCCGAGCAAGCGCTCCAAGCGGGCGCTCGCCGCTTCGTGCTCCGGCGGCGTGGCGCTGAGCCCGAGGCGCCGCGGAGCCGTGTACATCTCGAGGAGCTCGCTCGCCTCCTCCGACGCGAGGTGATGCGCTTCGTCCACGATCAGCAGCTCGAAGCGCGAGCCGAGCTCCTCGACGCGAGCGCGCGCGCTCGCCATGGTCGCGACCGTGATCGAGCGCAGAGAATGTTCGCCGTCGCCGAAGACGCCGACCTCCGCAGCGCCCGCGGAGCGCAGCGCGCCGACCCAGGCGTCGAGCAACACGCGCGTCGGAACCAGGCATAACGTGGCGCAACGCGCTCGCGAGATCGCGGCGATGGCGACGCGTGTCTTGCCCGCGCCGGTCGGGAGTGCGACGAGTCCGCGACACTCGCTGGCATGCCATGCCAGGAGGGCCGCGAGCTGGTAGGGGCGCAGCTCCGGCGTCGCGAAGGCCGCGGGCGCAGGAAGGAGCGGCGGTACCTGATCCCGGAGGGTGCGCCCAGAGCGCGAGAGTTCGATACGCCATGTTGCGTACGCGCGCGCCGGAGCGCGCCAAGCTTCGACGCGCGGATCCCAGAGCGCCGAGCAGGTGAGATGCGGCGACGCATCGCGTCCGATGCCGCGACAGACGATCGTGCCGCGATCCCAGAGGAGCTCCATGGCTCGACCTCGATGAAGGAGGACGCGAGGACGCGCTGCGATTCGCGCGGTCACAGCGTCGATGGAATCTTCTTCGCCCTTCCGGGAGGTGACATCTGCCGTGGATCCCGCTCTCATGAAGTCGTAGAACTGCGACCTCTGTGAGATTTCGACCATGACCGAGTCCCTTCGCGTGTACGACCCCGCGCTCTGCTGCTCCACGGGTGTCTGCGGCCCCAGCGTCGATGCCGAGCTCGCGCGCTTCGCCGCCGATCTGGCTTGGCTCGCCGAGCAAGGCGTCGCCGTCGAGCGCTACAACTTGGCCCATCAGCCCGGCGCCTTCGCCGCCCATCCCGCCGTGCGCGAGCGCTTGGCGAAAGGCGTCGAAGTGCTGCCGCTCGTGATGGTGGGTGGGCGCATCGCCGTCGAGGGGCACTATCCATCGCGCGACGTGCTGGCTGCTCTCGCGGGCATCGTGCTGCGGCCCGAGCGGAAAGAGCGCGAGTCGAGCTCCGACGCTGCGCTGCCGTGCTGCGCCGCGCCGCGGGAAGAGTCGTGCGATGGTCCTGCGACCCAGAGCAAGGGGTGCTGCGGATGAGCGGGGGTGCACTCTCTGCTCCCGCGCGCGAATTCCTCGCGCGCGCGCCCCGCAACCTCTTCTTCACCGGCAAGGGCGGTGTGGGCAAGACCAGCGCCGCATGCGCTACCGCGCTCGCGCTGGCCGGGAGCGGGGCGCGCGTTCTGCTCGTCAGCACCGACCCGGCTTCGAATCTGGACGAAGTGCTGGAGACACCTCTTGGAGCCGCAGCTCGCGCGATCGCCGCGGCACCCGGGCTCGACGCGTTGAACATCGATCCGGAGGCCGCAGCGCACGCCTATCGAGAACGCATGGTGGGTCCCTATCGCGGCGTGCTGCCCGAGGCTGCCGTGCGCTCCATCGAAGAGCAGCTCTCGGGCGCATGCACCGTCGAGATCGCGGCCTTCGACGAGTTCTCGAAGCTGCTCGGCGATGCCGCCGCGACGAGCGCTTACGACCACGTGGTCTTCGACACCGCGCCGACGGGGCACACGCTGCGCCTGCTCGAGCTTCCGGCGGCGTGGACCGGCTTCCTCGAGGCGAACGTCGGGGGTACCTCGTGTCTCGGGCCGCTCGCGGGCTTGAAGGCGCAGCAAGCGCTGTACGCGGCTTCGCGCGCGGCACTCTGCGACGCCGCGCGCACGGCGCTCGTGTTGGTGGCGCGAGCCGAGCGCGCGGCGCTCCGCGAAGCGGAGCGAACGCGCGGCGAGCTCGCGGAACTCGGAGTCGCGCGCTTGGAGCTCGTGCTGAACGGCCTCTTCCGCGCGCAGGACTCGAGCGATCCCCTCGCCGTGGCCCTCGAGCGTCGCGGCGAGGCAGCCCTCGCCGCGATCCCCGAAGGCCTCGCGGCGCTGCCGCGGCTCGAGCTTCCGCTGTTGCCCTTCGGCTTGGTCGGCATCGATGCTCTGCGCGCGCTCTTCTGTGTGCCGGAGCTTCGCTCTTGCGATCCGGTGCCGATCGATCTCGAGCCGCTCCCGGCTCTGCCCACTCTCGAATCCCTTCTGCCCGAGCTCGAGCGCGGGGGCCACGGCGCCATCTTCGCCATGGGCAAGGGCGGCGTCGGCAAGACGACCGTCGCGATGAGCCTCGCCGTCGCTCTCGCGCGGCGCGGGCACGCGGTTCATCTCACGACCACCGATCCCGCCGCGCACGTCTCCGAAGCGCTCGGCGAGGCCGTCGATGGGTTGCGCGTGAGCCGCATCGATCCGCAGGTCGAGACGCGTGCCTATGCCGAGGAGATCCTGCGCACCGCGGGAGCCGATCTCGATGCGAAGGGGCGCGCTTTGCTCGAAGAGGATCTGCGCAGCCCTTGCACTGAGGAGATCGCGGTGTTCCGCGCGTTCGCGCGCGTGGTCGACGAGGGGGAACGGGGCTTCGTCGTGATCGACACGGCGCCCACGGGGCACACGCTGCTCTTGTTGGATGCGGCGGAGTCCTATCACCGCGAAGTGCTGCGCACGAGCGGACAAGCGCCCGAAGAGGTGCGCCGACTCCTCCCGCGCCTCCGCGATCCGCTCTTCACGCGCATCTTGTTGGTGACGCTGCCCGAAGCGACTCCGGTGCACGAGGCCGCGGCGCTCCAGCGCGATCTCGCTCGCGCGGCGATCCAGCCCTTCGCCTGGGTCGTGAACCAGAGCTTGCTGCCCCTGCGCCCGACCGATCCGGTGCTCGTGCGTCGGCGCGCGAACGAAGCGCGCTACCTCGCCGAAGTGCGCGAGCTCGCGCCGCGCCTCGCGGTGGTGCCGTGGTTCGAAGTCGAGCGCGGTGCGCGAATGGACCTCCTCGGAGCGAGTTCCGCGGGATCGCCGGCTCGGGCGAAGTCGCGGCGTGCGGAGAGCGAGCGATGACGAGCGCGTCGCGGCCCGCGCTCGGCGCGTTCGAGCGCTTCCTTTCGTTGTGGGTCGCGCTCGCGATCGGGGCGGGTGTGCTGCTCGGACTCGCCGTGCCCGGTGCCTTCCAGGCCATCGCCGCGCTGGAGTGGGCCCGCGTGAACCTCGTGGTCGCCCTGCTCATCTGGTTGATGATCTACCCGATGATGCTGAAGGTGCGGCCCTCGTGCCTGCGCGAGGTCCGCCGGAAGCCGAAGGGCTTGGCGCTCACGCTCGTCGTGAACTGGCTCGTGAAGCCGTTCACGATGGCCGCGCTCGGCGTGCTCTTCTTCGAGCACGTCTTCGCCGGCCTCGTACCGGCGGAGGATGCGCAGCAGTACATCGCCGGGATGATCCTGCTCGGGGTCGCCCCCTGCACGGCGATGGTCTTCGTATGGAGCCAGCTCACCGAGGGCGATGCCGGGTACACGCTCGTGCAGGTCTCGGTGAACGACTTGATCATGGTCATCGCCTTCGCGCCGATCGCAGGCTTGCTCTTGGGAGTGACCTCGATCGTCGTGCCGTGGGACACCTTGTTCTTCTCCGTGGTGATCTTCGTCGTGATCCCACTCGCGGCAGGCATCCTCACGCAGCGTCGCTGCTCTCCGCCGCAGATCGAGGCGCTCGCGCAGCGACTGAAGCCCACCTCGATCGCCGGTCTTCTGCTCACGGTCGTCCTCCTCTTCGGCTTCCAGGCCGAGACGATCGTGGCGCAGCCCGCGCGCGTTGCGTTGATCGCAGTTCCGCTGCTCTTGCAGAGCTACGGAATCTTCGCCATCTCCTACGCCGCGGCGCGCGCGCTGCGCCTGCCGTTCGAGATCGCCGCTCCCGCGGCGATGATCGGCACCTCGAATTTCTTCGAGCTCGCCGTTGCCGTCGCGATCAGCCTCTTCGGCCTGGCCTCGGGCGCGGCGCTCGCCACCGTCGTCGGGGTCCTGATCGAGGTGCCGGTGATGCTCTCCCTCGTCGCCTTCGCGAATCGCACGCGAGGCTGGTTCACCGCATCCGACCCGCGCTGAGCTCAGGCTTGGCGCCAGTACCTCGGGAACGAAGTCGCCGGTGTTCGTCGATACGCGCCCGCGGCTCGCACGTTCACTGGCGAGCCGCTGGGAAGACGGACCGCCCGTCCACTCTCGCGAGCGAGAACGCGACCGAGTCGTCCCTGAGTGAAGAGCGACAGCGTGTATGCGGCGCTTACTTGAGCTCGGTACCCGCGGCTTCGAGCTCGCGATCGATCAGCGCGGCGAGGAAGAGCGCGGCTGCCGGATCGGAAGGCTGCAGGCGACGCGAAGTCTCGAAGGCGCTGCGCGCTTCCGCGGCGCGCGCCGAGAACGCGAGGTTGTAGCCGAGGACGAGGAAGGCATCGCCATCCAGGGGCTGGCGTTGCACATGTCCCTCGAGGCGACCGAGCTGCTCGGAGAAGTGCGTGGGATCTTCGTAGATCTTGGTCTTGTCCGCGCTCATCCGCGCGAGCTCCGGATCGCGCGCGAGCGCGCGGCGGATCGAGGCCGCGGCCGAGGCATAGTCGCCCGCTGCGAACTGCGCATCGCTCTGGATGAAGTGCAAGGCGGCATCCTCGGGTGCCAGCTCGATCGCGCGCGCATAGGCGTCGGTCGCCGCGGGGTAGCGCTGCGCGCGGAAGTAGAGGTCCCCGAGCTTCACGTACTTCTGCGCGAGCTCGAGCTCGCGCGAGTGCAGCTCGCGCGCGCGGGATTCGAGGACGGGGTCGGCCGCCGGAGCCTCGGGAGCAGGCTCCACGGCCATCGGGGCCGTGCCCGCGGCGGCGGGAGCTTCCTCGACGATCACGCGGTCGGCGTAGACGACCGTCGCGGGCTCTTCGATGACGTCATAAACCGGCGCGTAGACGACGGCGGGGTAATAGCAAGCGTAGGCCGGCGCGCACCAGCCGCCCCAGCCGCACCAAGCACCCCAGCCGAAGCCGAGACCCCAGCGCGAGCCCCAGTACCAGCAATTCGACCAGCCCCACCACAGGGACCAGTTGCAGGAGGACCAGCCGAGGCCGATCCCGAGGCCATAGCCCCAGCCCGGACCCCAGCCGGCGCAGCCGTAGCCGTACCAATTCGTCGTCGGGCACCAAGTGCCGTAGCCGTAGTTGCACCCGTAGGGATAGCTCTGGCCGTAGCCCACGTACGCCGGTGTGACGCGGCTCGCGTAGCCGGAGTAGCCTCCTTGAACGGCCTTCCCGACGGGGCTCGTGGGGGAGATGCGAGTGAGCTTCGAAGGCGAACGACCCAGGGAGCCCGTCGCGCTACCAGCTCCTCGGACTCCGGTCGAGCCGAGAGAGCCCGCGGGCCGACGAGCGCTCGAGGGCGCGCCGGTCGTGGACTTCACCGTGCTGCCGGAGCCGAAGCGGGCACCGCTGGGCTGCACGCTGCTGCCGGAGCGGGTTGCGCCGGTGCCGAGCGAGCCGGTTCCCCGTGAGCTCCCCGCGGAGGGGCGTACGCTGCTGCTGGTAGCCGTGGTGTTCGAGCCCGATCCGCCGAGGCGTGCGCTCATCGAGCTCGGCGCGGTGCTCGAAGAGATCGGGCGAGAGTTCGTGCCCGTGCTTCGCAGCGCCGAGCGGCCTCCGAGGTTGCTCGGAATGCCAGAGGCGCTGGTCGTACCCGAGCCGGAGCCCAGGGAAGAGCCGCCGCCCGCGGACGAGCGGCTGCCCAGAGGTTCGCGGCGCTGCGGGGGAAGGACGCCGCCGAAGCGAGGTGTCACCGGGCGATCGATCGTGCTGCTGCCTGCTCCGGAGTTCCCCAGTCCGGAGCCAGTGGACTGACCCACTCCCGTTCCGAGTCCAGAGCCAGAGGTCGTCGAGCTTCCGAAGCGTCCGTCGGAGGGCATGGTCCCGACGCTCGAAGGGCCGCCGGAGGCGGAGCCGCTCGAGAAGCTGCCGCCTCGGCCGCTGTTGCCGCTGCGGGAGGGGACGGCCGAGTTGGAGCCGAGCCCGGACGAAGTGCGACCGGGCGAAGAGCCTACGCTCGAGCCGCTGTTGCCGCTGCGCGGGGAGAGCGTGGAACCGGAGCCGCCGACGCTCCCCCGACTCGGCGCGGCAGGCGCGGTGTACGTACTGCGAGAGGAGCGCCCCGAACCCCCCGAGAATCCCGAGCCGGAAGGAGCCGGAGCCGGGCGTGGCGTCGAGGGAGCGGGAGAGAAGCTCGAGCCGCGCGACGGACTGGGTGCGGATCGAAATCCGGAGCCCTGAGCGCCGCCGACGCTACCGCCGCTGCCACCCAAGCGGGCGCCGCCACCACCACCGCCGCCCGAGCTGCCGCCCGAGGACGATCGGCCGCCGGAGCCGCCGCCGAGCCTGCCTTGAGCGGTGACCTCGCTCGCCGCGAAGAGCGCGGCGAGGCAGAAGACGGCGGCGAACCGCGGACGGATCGAGGACCCGAAGCTGCGAGGCGTGTGCATGAAAGGAGCTCCGCTCCTGCCGTGTCTCGTTCGAAGCACGTAGGAGCAAACTTGATTCTGCTCGGCTCCCGGCTGGGCCGGAAGCCCGCGGCGGAAGATCCCTCTGCTTGGCAAGGATCGTGCCACCACTGCGGCCGCCGGGCGCGGTGCGTTTCGCTCGCGCGAGCGTCCTCTGCGGAGGACGGTGACTAACGGAGAATGCCCAGGCGCAAGGACGAGAAACGCCGGCCTTCGGGGCCGCGCGCCTCGGCCGCGGCCCAAAGCAGATGGGGAACCGGCGCGCCGCGGAGCTCGGGGCCGATGCGGCTCGAGAGGCCCAGCGGATCGTGCAATTGGATCGCGATGCCTTCACTGCCGCGCGCGAGGTAGGTCGCCGGGCCGGTGCTCGGTTCCAGCAACGCGAAGCGCCCGTCGCTCGGCTGCCAGGCGAGCGCGCGTCCTCGCACCGGTCCGGGGTCGAGGCTCGCCGCAGGATGATCGCGGAGGTCGCGGAGCAGCGCCGCGAAGCCGGAGGCATCGGCGGCGAAGGTCGCCCCAGGGGAGAGTGCGGTATCCAAGCGGATCGGCCAGCGCTCGACGCTCGCCTCCGCGCGCAGCGGGTCGAGGTCGATGCGCTTGCCGGGAGGGGCTCCTCGATGTGCTTCGAGTAGGTCGGGCGGACAGAGGATCTCGAACTGCACCTCGAGCAGCTCCTCTCGCACCGAGGGACCCTCGATCGGTTCGCGCTGGGTCCAGTGGAGCTCGCGCGGCATCGGAGCTCCTGCGGGACGCGAGCCGTCCGGCGCGGGACCCCATCGAGCGCAGGTGACGAGGAGGCCCGCCGTGTCGATGGCGATCTCTCGCGGTAACCCCGTCTCCCGATCGCAGTGCACGAGCGCCGAGACCGCGGAGCGCCGATAGGTCCAAGCCGTCGTCTCGGCGCGGTCGGCCGCGCCGTGGCGCGCGAGCTCGACCTCTGCGCCGTGCCATGGGAATCGCAAGGCGATCTCGTAGATCAGCGCACGGGATCGGAGCACCTGGGTTTCCAGCTCGTCGAGCGAGCCGGACTCGGTCCGCGGCTCGCCTTGCGCGTTCGGCGTCGTCCGCGAGCCCCAAGCTTCGTTGCGCCCGAGGATCTGCTGCGCGCCGCCGGCGAGGCCCGCGTCTAGCGTCTGCGATAGCTGACCGTCGCCGGAGAGGAAGAGCGTCGAGCGCACGGCTTGCTCCGCGCTGCCCGGGCCCAGGAACACATAGCTCGAGCGCATCTGCAAGCCGAGGCGCGCATCGCTACCGGCGAGCAGTTCCCGGCTGCGCCGAGCGCGTGCCAGCGCGTCGTCGGCCTCTTGGGCGAGCCTTGGAACGAGTCCAACTGCGCCGGGCGTGAGCGCGACCGCGACCAGGCCGATCGCCGTGAGAGCGCGGCGACGGAAAGCGAAGTTCACGGATTCGAGCCGTCCTTGCTCAGCTCGTCCAAGAATCGACTCCAGGCCGCGGGATCTGCACCTTCGTCGCGCTGATAGAGCTCGCGCAGCGCGGCGTGAGCTGCGATGCGGACGGAGGCATCGCCGTCGCTGAGTTTCGCGACGAGCTCTGCCCCGGCACTTCGCGCTCGCATCTCGGCCAGCGAGGTGATCGCCGAGGTGACGACGCGCGGTGCGCTGTGGTCGAGCAAGGCCACGAGCACGGGGATGCTCGAGTTCGTGCGCACGGCGGAGCCCGCGAGAGCGCGCGCGAGCTGGCTCGCGACGAGGAGGTCTTCGTCGCGGTCGACCAAGCGCGCTTCGATGCGATCGCCGATCGCGGGATTGCCCGCACCGGCGGCGCAGGCGCGCAGCATGCAGAATGCCGCGCGAGCGCGCATCGAGAAGCTCGCCGGCGGAGCGTTGTCGATCTTGCCTTGCTCTATCACGTCCATCACCGGCTCGAGCGGCGTCCGCGGATGAGCCAGCGTGCCCAGTCCGACCAGCACGTCGGAGCGCACATACTCCGAGGTCCCGGCCTCGAGCACGCCGATCAGCGCTTCGAGCACTTCGTCGCGGCGTTCGGCGGAGAAGCCCAGGCAGAGGGCCGCGCTCGATCGCTGCACTTCCGGGCCGCGCTTGCGGAGGATCTCGAGCAAGACGGCGCGATGGCGCTCGGCGAAGTCCTGCAGCGCGCTCTCGATGGCGGCTTGGCGGCGCTCGATCTCGATGCTGCGCGGCGTCTTGCTCTTCGCGGCGAGCCAGGATTCCGTGAGGCTCTTCGCCCTCAGCATGAGCGAGCCGCGCGACTCGACCTCTGTTCCCGCATCGACTTCGAAGTTCCGCTCCGGGGCGGGAACCGAGTCCTCGGGGGTCGAGGAGCACGCGCTGAGAAAGGCGGCGCAGAGAGCGAGAGAGACGAGAACGCGGAAGGGGCGCATCGGCGGAGCTCCGGAAGCAGGTCGCGTGATACCAAGACGCCTTGGGACCTCTTCCCTCGCGGTGGCAGCGCGGCGTTGCGCGGCGAGGGCGCGCTCTGCCGGTATACTGCCCCGAAGCTTGTGGTGCAAAGCGCGCCCATCGAACCTCGACTACGACGAGAGATTCCCTGCCGATGCGCATCCTGGAGGCCATGCGGAGCGACGACTTCGAGGAGGTCGTCCTGCTCCAGGATCGGCGTTGCGGCCTGCGCGCCATCCTGGCCATCCACGACACGTCCTCCGGCCCGGCGTTCGGAGGAGTGCGACGCTGGCGCTATCCGCGCGAGGAGCACGCGTTGCGCGATGTCCTGCGCCTCGCGCGGGCGATGACCCTGAAGTGCGCGCTCGCGGGGATCCCGGGCGGCGGCGGCAAGGTCGTGATCCTGGATCAGGACGACCTGCGCGCCGAGGAGGCCTATGAGCTCCTCGGTCGACACGTGCAGCAGCTCGGCGGCAGGTTCTACACGGGGCCGGACGTCGGCACGGGACACCGCGAGCTCTCCGTGCTCGCTCGGAGCACGGAGTACGTGACGCGCCCCGACGAGGCCGGGCCGGGCGATCTCGCGAGCGCGACCGCGGCAGGAGTGATCGCCGGCATGCGCGCGGCCTTGGAGGAGCTCTTCGGGACGAGCTCCGCGCGCGGCCTGCGCTTCGCGATCCAGGGGGTCGGCGAAGTCGGCGCGAAGATCGCTCGCCTGCTCGTGGCGGAAGGCGCGGAGATCTCCGTCGCCGATCTCGACGAAGGCGCGATCGAGCGCCTGCTCGCCGTCCAGCCCGAGGTCGAGGTGCTGCCGCCCGAGCGGCTGCTCGATGCTTCCGTCGACGTGTTCTGCCCCTGCGCGATGGGGGGAGTGATCCACGATCTCTCTCTCGGGCGGCTGCGCGCGCGCCTCGTCGCTGGCAGCGCCAACAACATCCTCGCGCTGCCGAGGCACGGCGAAGAGCTGCACCGCCGGGGGATCGTCTACCTACCCGACTACGTCTTGAACGCCGGCGCGCTCATTCTAGGCTCGGCCTTTCACCTGCGCGGTGTTCGCGAGGTCGGGGCCGAGATCGAGCGGATCGGAGAGACCATCCGCTGGATCCTCCGCACGGCCCGCGAAGAGGGCGAATCTCCCATGTCCGTGGCGGACCGCGAAGCCGAGCGGCGCATCGCCGAGGCGCGCGCGAAGGGGCGCCCGTTCTTTCCGAAGCAGAGCACCCGCTGAGCAGGCGGCTAGGTGGAGAACGAGTCTCCGCAGCCGCAGGTGCGCTTCGCATTGGGGTTCAGGAACTTGAACCCGCGGCCCATCAAGCCGTCCTCGAAGTCGAGGGTCATGCCGTTCAGATAGAGGTAGGACTTCGGATCGCAGAGCACGCGGACGCCAGCGTCCTCGAGCACGTGATCCTTCTCCTTCGTCGCGTCGAATTCCAGCACATAGGAGAGGCCGGAGCAGCCGCCGCCCTTCACTCCGACGCGCAGACCCATCGTCGCGCTCGCGGCGTGCTTCTCCTCGAGGATGCGGCGGATCTCGTTCTGAGCGCGGTCGGTCAAGCTGATCATGGCGGTGCGGACTCCAGCAGGTGAGACTGGTTTTGCGCTCCGCGGGCCCAGAACTCAAGCCCTGGTCGCGCGAGGGCGCAGCTCGCGCAGGGCGCGTTCGAAGCTCGCGGCCGCGCGTTCTACATCGTCGTCCGTGGTGGTGCGGCCGAAGCCGATGCGCACGGCGCACCGGGCCTGCTCGGCGTCCAGGCCCAGCGCCGCGAGCACATGCGATGGATGAGCCGAGCCGGAATGGCACGCGGCGCCCGCCGAGAGGGCCAGCTCGGGCAGCCGCTCCATCAAGGCGCGCGCGGCGAGCCCGGGGAAGCGCAGGTTGAGGTTGCCGGGCAGGCGGCGCTCGAGGTCGCCGTGGACGACTAGATCGGCGGCGACCGCCCGCAGCCGAGCGAGGAACTCCCGAGACTGGCGTTGGGCGCGCGCGGCATCGGGAGCGAGCCGCGAGGGGATCAACGCGCAGGCCGCGGCGAAGCCGGCGATGCCGATCGTGTTCTGCGTGCCCGGGCGCACGCGGCCTTCTTGACCGCCGCCGTGGAAGAGCGGCGCGAGCTGCAGGGCCTCGAAGCCGCCGCGCGCGACGAGCGCCCCGACGCCCTTCGGTCCGTACGCCTTGTGCGCGGTGATGGAGAGCAGATCGACGCCGAGCGCCTGCAGATCGAGAGGCAAGCGGCCCAACGCCTGCGTCGCGTCGGAGTGGAGCAGCGCTCCGCGGCGATGGCAGCGCTCAGCCGCGCCGGCGAGGTCGTGGAGCACGCCGATCTCGTTGTTGCCGTGCATCAGCGAGACGAGAACGGTGTGGTCGTCGATGGCTCGCTCGAGGCGCTCGAGATCGAGGACGCCGTTCGACTCCACCGGCAACACCGTGACCCGGAAGCCCTCGCGCTCGAGCTGCGCGCAGGCGTCGAGCACGGCGCGGTGCTCCGTGGCGCAGGTCACGACGTGATCGCCGCGCCCGCGCAGCGCGCGGGCGGCGCCCAGGATCGCGAGGTTGTCGGATTCCGTGGCGCCGCTCGTGAAGATGACTTCTCCACGCCGCGCGCCGACGGCGCTCGCCACGACTTCGCGCGCTTCCTCGAGGGCGCGTGCCGCGCGCCGGCCGAGCTCGTGTCCGGTGCTCGAGGGATTGCCATACTCCTCGTCGAGGAACGGCAGCATCGCTGCGCGCGCTTCCGGAGCGAGGGGCGTGGTGGCGTGATGGTCGAGGTAGATCGCGCGGTGCATCACGTGCGTGGGAGCGAGAGCGACGGCGGACTTCGGAGCCCAGACCCGCGAGCTCGGGCTCGCCGCCCCGATGCGTCGAATCTACAATGCCTCGACGCGCTCGTCTCTCGTCCCCCAGCGAGGTCGCTCTCTTGCTGCTCCCGCCCGAAACCGTGCGCCCGGGTCTGCCCGCGGGCATCGAAGTCCATCCTCGCTGCGCGCGCTGCGCGAAGTCCAAGTGCTGCCGTCAGATCAGCATCCAGGTCGACACTCCGACGGCTCGCGAGGACTTCCAGAACCTGCTCTGGTTCGTCGCGCATCGCGGCGTCGCGATCTTCGTCGACGAAGGCGACTGGTACGTCAGCGTGGAGACCTCGTGCGGCTTCCTGGAGGCGAACGGGCTCTGCGGCATTTACGAATTCCGTCCGCCGATCTGCTCCGACTACTCGGCCGAAGAGTGCGATCGCGACGACGACACGCAGTACGAGCTGCTCTTCGAGAGCTACGAGGAGCTCTACGCCTACGTGATGGTGCGCTTCCCGGCCTTCCCGGCGCCGGCGAAGGAGCTGCTGTTGCGAGCCTATGAACCTCCCGGTGGCGTCGCCGAGGTGCGTTGGTTGCGCCGCGCGTCGGGGGCGGCGCGGGAGATCGCCCGCGCCTGAAGTCCGCTGGACATCGAAGCCGGGCTCGGAGAGCGGATTCGCAGACGAGGCGAGTGTCGATCGCGAGAGTTCGGCGTTCGCTCTCAGAGCGAATCGGCGCTGCCGGAGCGAATGGCGCGGAGTTGTTCCACGAAGCCGTCGGGAAGACGGCGCGGGGCGCCGCTCTTCCGGTCCACGCTCGCGAGCTCGGTGGCGCCGCGCGCGAGCAGTCGTCCGGAGTGATCGTGGAAGATGCGATAGACCAAGCGGATCGAGGCCTTGCGGTGGCTCTCGAGCTCGACCTCGATGCGCAGCGGATCGTCGTAGCGCGCGGAAGCGACGTAATCCAGCTCGGCGCGCGTCACCACGAGGAGCGTGCCGCCGTCCTCCATCGCCGCGTAGGCCACGCCGCCGGAGCGCATCCACTCGGTGCGCGCGAGCTCGAAGTAGACCAGGTAGTTCGCGTGGTAGACGACGCCCATCTGGTCGGTCTCGACGTAGCGGACGCGTGTGCGGACGGCAAAGCTCATCGGATGGGGTGCGTGCCTCGGTTCGCGAGGCGCGCACTGTAGCGGTCTCAGAAGAGCGCGGCCAGCCGGGGTGCGCCCGCCTTTCCGGCCTCGCTCGGCGTTGGTATAACCGCGCGCTTTTCGCATCCGCAGAAGTCCCGGAGCTCGGCCCGCCTTGACGATGGAAGCAGAGAATCCCCAGCCTTCGAGCGCCGGCGCCACGGAGCACGCGGGGACGACCATCGTCCCGGCCGCGCCTTCGGCCGGGCCGACGCTGCCCGCGCCCATTCCCGCTCGCTTGGACTCGCTCGTCGCCCTGGGGCTCTCCTGGCTAGCGCCGGGGGCGGGGCAGCTCTACCTCGGGCAGACGCGGCGCGGCATCGCGATCTTCGCCGTCGTGATCCTGCTGTTCGAGATCTCCGCGCAGACGAACGCGGGCCTCGCGATCGAGCTGGCGCGATTCCACTGGTTCTCGAGCTCGAACCCGATCGTAGCGGCACTCGCCGTGATCCCCGAGACCCTCGCCCTCGGCCCCACGCTGCTGCTCAGCGGTCGCATCGGCGAGCTGCGCGCCTATCCTCCGGTCGATCCCACGCTGGGGTTCGCAGCGCATCTGGGGCTCGTCTGCTCGGCGCTCGGCGGCATCGTCGGGGCCTTCGCGATGGCCGACGCGCATCACCTCGCGCGGGTCTCCAAGCATGTGCGTCCGGGCGAGAAGAACTCGGTGTGCGCCGCGCTGCTCTCGTGGCTGCTGCCCGGGGCCGGACAATTCTGGCTCGGTCAGCGCGGCAAGGGGCTCCTCGCGGGTGGCGCGGTGCTCGGACTCTTCGCGCTGGGACTCGCCTTCTCGGGAGGCACCTGCATCCAGCGCGGCGAGTACTACTTCTACTGGGCGGGACAGATGCTGCTCGGGCTTCCCGCCGCGCTGGCGAGCCTCTCGTTCTGGGACGCCGGTCTCCACGAGTTCTGGCCGAAGGCCGACCTCGGGCTCTTGCTCGCCACTTCGGCGGGCCTGCTGAACGTCCTGCTCATCTTGAACGCGTACACGGTCGGGGAGCGCCTCGCGCGCCGCGAGCCGACGCGCGACGAGATCCGCGCGCACCTGCGCGCGACCGCCCAGGGCGGAGGCCCACGCTGAGTCATGGCGCTCCTCGAGCATCTCTTCCTCTTCCTCGTCGTCTGCTTCCTCTCGACGATCGTCGTCGCGGCCTATCACGAGGACGAAGCGCGGGCCATGCTGCGCTCCGCGGTTCGTCGCACGGCCACGCTGGGCACGGGCTGCCTCGTGCTCGTCGGCATCTTGCTCGCCATGGAGTGGATCTTCGGCTGGTCGGGTTGACGCCGAAGCTCTTGCTCCTTCAGCGCGCCGTCCTCACGTAGCGGCCATCTTCGGTGCGCCGGATCTCACCCGCGGCTTCGCGGCGCGCGATCTGGGACAGCGCGCGGCCGAGGGGTTGCCCGAGGCGCAGCGCGATCTCCTCCAGGCCGAGCGCGCCCTCTCCCAGGATCCGCAGCAGCGGATCTCCGGCGACTTCGGTCTGCTCCGGAGGGAGCTCCCAGGCCAGGCTTTCGACCAGGTCCGCAGCCGAACCCACGGGAGTGGCTCCTTCGCGGAGCAAGGCCATGCCGCCGAGCGAGAGGGGCTCGTCGATGCGATCGGGAACGGCGAGCACCGTGCCGCCGAGCTCGAGCGCCATCCACGCGGTGAGCAGCGAACCGCTCCTCTCGGCGGCCTGCACGACGAGGATGTCGCGCGCGATCGCGGCCAGCAGGGCGTTCCGGCGCGGGAAGTAGTGGCGGCGAGCGCAGGCGGTCGGCGGGTACTCGGACAGCACGGTGCCGCGCTCCGCGATCCGCCGCATCAAGCCCTCGCTCCCGGCGGGATAGGGCCGCAGCAGTCCCGCACCGATCACGGCGCGCGTGATCCCGCCGGCTTCGAGCGCGGCGAGGTGGGCCGCCTGGTCGATGCCGCGTGCCAGACCGCTCCAGATTTCCACACCGCGTCGGGCGAGCGGTCGGACCAGCCTGGCGCAGCTCTCGAGACCGTACGGCGTCGGCGAGCGCGTGCCGACGACACCCAGGGTTCGAGCGTCTCCGGCGAGCTCGCGGCCGATCGCGAAGAGGCAGATCGGAGGCGGGGAGAGCCGGGCGAGAGCCACGGGCCACTCGGCGGCCTCGGGGCCCACCACGCGAATGCCCGCGCGATGGCATTGCTCGCGTTCGCGCCGCGCTCGCTCGAGGAGCTCCGGGGTCGGCGGTTCGAGCGAACGAGAGCTCGAGCCGTTTAGTGGTGCAATGGATCTGCATAGGAGCTGAAGTTCGGCATCCACGCGGTTACCTCGGGTAGAAGAGGCCCTCGGGACGGAGATGCCGCGGAGGGGTCACGCGAGAGCGCTTGCGCCAAGCGATGGTTGCAGCGGCCGATTCCTGCGGTCTAGAATCCGCGCGTCTGAGTAGCCCTCAGACTTCCCACCGCCGCAGGGGGACACCGTTCCGGTGGCCTCCTGCTTTCATTTTTGGGCCGCTGCCAAGTGCGCGACCATCCTCCGTCGGCCTGCACGAGCCAACGATGCACGCGTGCGCGCGGCGGAGCGGGAGAGGCGTTGAAGAGCGCGATCTCCGAGCGAGTTCTCCGCAAGTTCTCCGGAACTTCTCCACGAGTTTTCCACGCGTCGTCTCGCGTCGCGTGGCTCGTCGGCGCGCTGCTCTGTTCCGCCTTCGCGCTGGCGCCATCGCGCTCGCACGCACAAGTCGCCGCCGCTCCGATCGAGCGAGCGTTGCTGAGAGTGACCCTTCCGGGAACGAGCGCGCGTGAAGCATGGGCCGAGCGCTATGCCGCGTTGAGCATCGGTCGTCGCTCGAGCGAAGCCGTGCCGGCGCTTGCGACATTGCGCGCGACGCTGCAGCGCATCGCGGTGCACTTCGAGGCGCTGTGCTCGGCTTCCGGCACTGCCGAGCCTTGGAGCTTTGCGATCGGGCGGATGTTGAGCGAGCCCGTGCGCGCCATCGAAGTGCGCCTCGCCTGGGAGCCGAGTTCGACGGAGCTCGCGCCATCGGCACTCGCTTCGCTCCGCGTCGAAGTGGGCTGGCTCGGCGTGCGCAGCGAGCTCTCGCGCGAGATCGCCGCGGCTTTTGCCGCGCGTGGGATCGCCGATCTCGATCCGCATTCCGAACGCGTGCTGCTGCCGTTCGGCGGCGAAGGAGCTCCCGCCGAGAGCCCGCGCCTCCGTTGGAGCGCGCCGCAGGAGCTCTGGCTCTCGTTCGGAGCTAAAGCGCCGGCGCCGCGAGCGCCGCTGGCGATCGAGCGGCCGTTCGACGGGATCGCGATCGAGGTCGATCTCGCGCAAGTCGAGGCTTGGCTCTCCAACATCCTCTTCGGACAGGCACATGTGGAGCGAGGGGAGACGCGGCGCTTCTCCTTGGAGAAGCAGCTCGCTTCCGATGCGGTGCGCGACCGATGGCGTTGGCCGTCGTCCGCTGCTCCGGCGTCGGAAGTGCGTCCTCAGGCGACGCTCTATCGACTCGCCAGCGGCTGGCTGCGATTCGCCGTGGCTCCCGAGCAGCGCGAGGCGCTCCTCGCGTTGGCTGCGGCCCTCGAGCGATGGCAGGGCGAGGATGCGGCGTGGGTCGATGAGGCGCGTTCGATCCTCGCGCTCGCGACTCGCGACGAGAGCTCGAACGCGAACGCGATCACGGGCCTCGTCTGCGCGCCGACACTCGCCCGCCTCGGTCTGCGCTCGGCGATCTGGTGTGCGGGGTTCGCGCCTCGCGAGGACGAGCTCGTCGCGCGGGGCTGGAGCTTCGAAGGTGAGCACTGGCGGCGCGGCCCCGCGGTTCTGCGCTGCATCCCGCGCGGCTGGGTGATCGCTCCGCGCCTCGAGGAGGCGACCGCGATCGCTGCTGCTCTCGCGGGAGCCGAAGCCGTCGACCTGGACTCGGATTGGATCGCCGAGCTCGAGGTCGCGACCTACGAGCTCTACTCGGCGGTGCGCCTGGCACTCCTGGCGCGCCGGGCGACTTGGCCGACTTGGGCCCGCGCTTGGATCGAAGCCCTTCCTTCGCCGCGCGCCTGTGGTGCCTTGCTCGGCGCCTCGTCGCTGACCGTCCGACGCTCTCCGGATTCCATCGTCATCGAAGGCGAAGGTCCTCTCGGCGATCCCCTTCTCGGTCTGGCGGAGTTGCTTTGCCTGCGCGGCGCGGGACGCGCTCTCGAGATCTGGCTGCGCGACCTCGCGGAGCCGGAGCACGCGCGGCGCACGGCGGCATTGCTGGGCCGCGCGGCGCTGGAGCTCCGCGCCCGTTGGGAGCGCGAGCCGGATCTCGATCTGCGCGCTCTCGAAATCGAAGCCCTCGGACCGTTCGGCTGGAGCTCGCCGATGGACCTGCGCGACGAGGCGCGCGCGGCGCTCCGCATCGCGCGCGTCGAAGACCTGCCGCTGCGACTCCGGTCCGAGCTCGGGTTCACGGGCGCCCTCGACGAGTGTCCTTGGGTGCTCCTCGAAGTGGAGGATTGGTACGCGGGAGGAACCCGCCGCCACATCGCCGCATGTGCCGGGGATCTTCCGACGGTACTGGTCTCGTCCTTGCTGGAAGCGACGAACAACGGTGGGCGTTGACCTCGGCCTGGACTACTCTCCTGGCGGGAGGAACGCGTCCTCCCCTGACCCAGCTCCCATGCCCATCGACCTATACCGCCTCCCTTCGCGCCGTCTCGCGACGCGCACGCTGTGCTTATGGCTGGGGCTCTCTCTCTCGTTGCTCTCGCAGATCTCGGCCGCGGATAACCGCATCGAGGTTCGCTCCGGGGATCGCATCACCGGCGATCTTCGCGCAGGCGAAGAAGACGCCTTGGTCTTCACCGCACCGCGTGGCTCGCTGCTGTCGTTCACGGTCGCCGGCGCGGGTGGCTTGGTTCCGGTGCTCGATCTCATGGGACCGGGAGGAGCGCTCGAGGTCGAAGCGCTGGCCTCCGGAAGCGGGAGCTCGCGCCGCAGCCTGAAGCGCCTCGTGCTCCCGCGGAGCGGCACCTGGATCCTCCGCGTCCGCTCGGCGGGAGTGGCGGAACATTACGAGCTCGCCCTGCGCATCGATGCACCGCGCTCCACGACCGGCGCGATCGCGCTCGACGGCGACGGCGATGGTCAATGGGTGATCGAGCGCGTCCCCGCGGGAGCCCGGACGCGCTTGCGGCTGCGCGCCGATGCCGGCGAGGGGCCGAAGTTGCTCGCGATCCGGGATGAGCGCGGTCGCGCGATCGAGATCGAAGCGCTGCGCGAGAGTGCGCGCACGCTGCAGTTCGAAGTCCCGCCCGCGGCGGAGGTGCGCGATCTCGCGCTCTGGCTCGAAGCGCCCGGAGCTGCGGAGATCAGCGCTCGCTGCCGCCTGACGCCGGAGCGGCGGGTCGCTCGCGATCTCTCCCTCGTCGGCGATCCGGCGCAGCCCGTGCGAGCTCGCGCGCGCACGCATCCCAACGAGGGCTTCGAGAGCTGGCTGCAGCTCGAGCGCGTGTCCGTGCTCGAGCCGGGCAAGCGCACGCTCCAGTTCTCCTCCTTCGATCGCACCGGCGCCAACGACGATGGCTTCTCCGGCGCCGCCACCTCCTGGCTCGACTTCCGCTTCGATCCCACCTCGCCGTCGGGCTACGAGGTGATCGTCCTCGACCTCGCGGGTGCGGGCGTGCTGAATCGCATGCATTGGGCGTTCCTGAGCTCGGGCCCGCCGCCGTTCTTCGATCCGTTCGCCGATCGCTACGACCTGCGCTTCTATTTCGATGGCGATGCGACGCCGACCTTCGTCGTGCCGCTGCGCGAGTTCGTCGCGGGCACGTCGCCGGCTTGGCCGTATCCGCTCGCTGCGGAGGAATTCGCCGCCGTCGGGGGCCCTTACAACAACACGCCGCTGCCGTTCCGCACCGGGCTCAGGATCACGGCGACCGGCGTTCCGCACTTCATGGACTTCCAGTATGAGCTCTGGGCGGATCGCGCTCCGGCGCAGAGCTATTCGCTCGGCGACGATCCCTCCGAGCTGCTCACCATCCTCGAGCGCAGCGGCGAGGATCCGAAGGAGCCCGTCGAGAGCGTGGGCGAGCGCGTAATCGCGCTCGAGCCCGAGCCGGGGGATGCGCAGGTCTTCTTCGCGCACGAGGGTGCGGGGACGATCACGCGCATCGACTTCGCGCTCGAGGCGCAGCAGCCGCTGGCGCTGGAAGAGCTTTGGCTCGAGGCGACCTTCGACGGGGCTTCCCAGCCGCAGGCCGCGGCGCCCATCGGCGCATGGGTCGGTTCGGCGGCGGGCTTCGCCGAAGTTCGAGCTCTCTTCTTCTCCTTGGATCCCGAAGGACGCGGCAGCATCTATTGGCCGATGCCGTTCTCCAGTTCGGTGCGCCTCCTGCTGCGCCATCGCGGCCACGCCGCTCGCGGGCGCATCGTGTTGCAGGTCGCGCTCGATGATCGCGCGCCCGCAGCGGGCTCGGGGCATCTGCACGCCGCGCACGCGGAGCAGCTCAGCGTCGGCGGGCGCGACGTCGTGATCTATCAGCGCTCGGGGCGCGGCAAGGTCGTCGGCGTGCAACTCGTCGGCTACACCAATTTGCCGGGCCTGACCCGCGGCTGGCTCGAGGGCGACGAGCGGATCTACATCGACGGTTCGCGCTCCCCGCAGATCCACGGCACCGGCACGGAGGAGTTCTTCGGCTGGGGCTGGTACGACGCTCCGGTCGAACGGCGCTTCTCGCTTCCGCAGCACGGGAGCCCGTACCGACTCTTCGATGGCGTGCAGGACATCACGGCGCAATACCGGGTGCTCTTCCCCGACGTCATCCACTTCGAAAGCGAGATCCGTCTCGGGCTGGAGTGCGGACCGCGGAACTTCGTGCAGACCGCGGGCGTGCGCTACGTGTCCACCGTCTTCGCGTACGTGCTCGATGAGCCGGGTCTCGTGCTCAGCGATACTTTCGATCCGGCGACGCGCTCCGATCTCATCTCGCACGCCTATCAAGCGAACGGATCGCAGAGCGAGGTCGAGCTCCAGAGCGGCTACGAAGGGGATGAGCGCGCGAACGAGCTCTTCTCGGATCGCGGCCTCTCGCTGAGCTCCGGGTTCCTCGAGTTCGATGTGGCGCTCGACGTCCGCAATCGCGGAGCGCTGCTGCGCCGGCGCCTCGACCAGACGGAGCGCGAAGGCGAAACCGCGCGCGTGTACGTCGACGGTCAGTACGCAGGCGTCTGGAGAGCGGCGCTCAACAACCAGACCTGGCGTTGGCTCGACGCCGATTTCGATCTACCCGCGCATCTGACCCGCTCGAAGTCGCGCGTGCGGGTGCGCCTGGAGCCGCTCCACTTCCCCTGGAGCGAGTATCACTACCAGGTCTACTCGCGGTTGCGCTGAGCTCTCACTCGGGGCTCCGCATCGGCGGCAGCGCGATCGCGGCGTTCGCGGGCGCGACCCAGAGCGACGCGGGACGGACCGGGTTTCCGGTCTTCGCGCGAAACGCCGCCGGATCGGGGTAGCTCCAGCTCTCGACGAAGCGCGCTGCGCCCGGCGCGAGAAGGAGCGGAGCGAAGAAGGAGAGTCCGGTGCCGCCGGTGCCGTCGTCGGCGAGGACGAACGCCGTGGGCTCGCCGCGCAGCAAGCTCTCGAGGTCGGGCTGCTGCGCCATGTGCTCGGCTGTCGCCGCGATGCCGCGCTGGGCCGCGAGACGCCGCGACCAGTCGTCGAGCACCTCGACCGCCGCCATCTCGTGCACGCGCACGGGGCGTCCCGCGAGCACCGGCAGATAGGTGAACGCGGGCAGGCGCACTTCGACCTCGCTCTTGCGCAGCCATGCGAGCCACTGCTCTCCCGCGGCGCGGTCCGCTTCGGTGGGGACTTGCTCGCGGAACGAGCTCGCACCAAGGGAGAGAACGGCTGCCAGGAGCAACACCGAGCCGGCCATCGCTCGCCGCACGCGCGCGAGCTCCACCTCGCGCAGCGCATCGACGCCGAGCGGCACGAGCACCGCGGCGAGCGCCGCGAGCGGCAGGTAGTGATTGAGGAACGCGCCCTGCTTGGTGATGGTCCATGAGCAGAGCAGCGCGGCGCCGATCCAGTGGAAGAGAAGCGCCAACTCCTCGCGCCGCCCTCGTATCACCAGCGCGACCGCCACGCCGACCAACGCGAGCGGCAGCGCCGGCAGGCAGAAGAGCAGCGCCGCGTGGGCCCAGTCCTGCGGATGCGAGCCGGGGAGCTGCCAGGCGTAATAGAAGAGCCGTCCGTCGAGAGCGCGATCGATCAGGAAGTAGATCCCGAGCGTGACGAACGCGGTGGCGGCGGCACCGAGCAACGAGGAGCGCCACTCGCGAGCGCGGGACCGCACGACCCACGACCAGCAGGCGAGCGGGAGGCAGGACTGCTTCGCGAGCGCGGCGAGCGAGAAGAGCGCGATCGCGGACCACCAGCGCCGGTCGTTCTGCTCCGCGTCGCGCACACAGAGGACTCCTGCGAACCACAGGGCGAGGCCCAGGAGATCGACGCGCGCGAGGTCGTACCAGGCACCGCACGCGGGGAAGAACGCCAGCCAGGCGAGCGGCGCCAGCCAAGCGGAACGCGCACTCGCGCCGCTCTTCCTCGCGAGCGCCCAGGCGGTCGCCGCGACGCCGATCGTCGCGAGCTGCGAGACGATGCGGCAGGCGAGCAAGGACGGCTCGAGGACGCGCAGCAGCCCGCCGCAGACCAAGTAATAGAGCGGGCCGTAGGGATGCGCGGGCAAGCCTCGCGCGGGGTCTTCGTAGAGCGGGAAGCCCTGAGCGAAGCGCAGCGCTTGGCAGAAGACGTGGCTCTCCAGCCACTCGAGGTGGAAGGGGTAGCCGACGCGCAGCACCAAGACGACCAGCCAACCAAGACCAGCGGCTGTCCACGCCAGCCAGGCCAGCATCGACAGCCGCGCAAGGTTCATCGTCGCTCGGTGCTGCGCCGCGGGAGGAGTCCTCCCTCGACGCGCGGGATCAAGGAGTGCGCGAGCATCGCTCACGAACGGGCGGCAGCGCCGTCAGGCGCTGCGCCAGAAGACACCCGAGAGGCTGTGAGATCACCTCTTCTCAGGCTCTCAGACCGCCGGAGGAGCGTCGGCGGAGTCGCTGGCAGCTCCCACCGCTGCGGGAGCCGCGCCTTCCGGGCGGAAGGTGAGCAGATCGTCCTTGCGGCCGACATGCACTCGCGTCGCACCGGCGAACTGACCGCGGAGCATCTCCTCGGCGAAGGGGTCCTCCAGGTGGCGCTGGATCGCGCGCTTCAGCGGGCGAGCGCCGTACTCCTCGTGCCAGCCCTTCTCGATCAGCAAGGCGATCGCCTCGGGCGACATGACGAGTTCCATGCCCTTGTCGGCGATGCGCTTGCCGACCTTGGCGATCTCGATGCCGACGATGCGATCCAGGTCCTCGCGCCGAAGCTGGTTGAACACCAGGATCTCGTCGAGGCGGTTCAGGAACTCGGGGCGGAAGTAGCGCTCGACCTCGGCGCGCAGAGCGAACTGCAGCTTGGTCGTCTTCTGCTCCTGGTTGCCGCCGAAGCCGAGACCGCCGCTGCTCTTGATCAGATGGGCCCCGATGTTCGAGGTCATGATCAAGATCGTGTTGCGGAAGTCGACGTGCCGGCCGAAGGAGTCGGTGAGACGCCCTTCGTCCATGATCTGCAGCAGCATGTTGAACACGTCGGAGTGCGCCTTCTCGATCTCGTCGAGGAGGATCACCGAGTACGGCCGACGGCGCACCTTCTCGGTGAGCTGTCCGCCTTCCTCGTAGCCGACGTAGCCCGGAGGCGCGCCCACGAGGCGAGAAGCGTTGTGCTTCTCCATGTACTCCGACATGTCGATCTGGATGATCGCGTCCTCGTTCCCGAACATGAACTTCGTCAGCGCCTTCGAGAGGTAGGTCTTGCCGACCCCCGAGGGCCCGAGGAAGAGGAAGCAGCCCAGCGGGCGACGCGGGTCCTTCAAGCCGCTGCGCGAGCGGCGGACGGCCTTGGCGATCGCCTTGATCGCGTCTTCTTGGTTGATGACCTGGCCGCCGAGCTCCTGCTCCATCTTGAGCAGGCGCTCCGCTTCACCCTGCTCCAAGCGCGTGAGCTGGATCCCCGTCATCTTGGAGACGGTCTCGGCGATCACTTCCTCGTCGACGCGGCCTTCCCACTCCTTCAGCGACTCCTTCTTGCGCCAGTCGCGCTGGACCTGCTCCTTCTTCTTGCGGAGCTGGAACGCCTTGTCGCGGAGATGTGCGGCGCGCTCGAAGTCCTGGTTCGCGACGGCCTCTTCCTTCTCCTTGTCGAGGAGCTCGACCTGCCCATCGATGTCCTGGAGGTCGGGCGGCAGCACCATGCTCTTGATGCGCACGCGCGCGCCGGCCTCGTCGATGACGTCGATGGCCTTGTCGGGGAGGAAGCGGCTCGTGATGTAGCGGGTGCTCATCTCGATCGCGGTCTCGAGCGCCCCGTCCGTGTACTTCACGCGGTGATGCGCTTCGTACTTGTCGCGGAGGCCCTTCAGGATCTCGAGGGTCTCTTCCTTCGACGGCGGCTCCACCATGATCGACTGGAACCGGCGATCGAGCGCCCCGTCCTTCTCGATGTACTTGCGGTACTCGTCGAGCGTCGTCGCGCCGATGCACTGGATCTCGCCGCGCGAGAGCGCCGGCTTCAGTACGTTGCTGGCGTCGATGGCGCCTTCCGCGCCGCCGGCGCCGACGAGCGTGTGCAGCTCGTCGATGAACAGGATCACGTCCTTCGCGCGACGCACCTCGGTCATCACGGCCTTGATGCGCTCTTCGAACTGACCGCGGTACTTCGTGCCGGCGACCATCATGGCGAGGTCGAGCACGACGATGCGGCGGTTGCGCAGGAGCTCCGGCACCTCGCCCTTGATGATCTTCTGCGCGAGGCCTTCGACGATGGCGGTCTTGCCGACGCCGGCCTCACCGAGGAGCACGGGGTTGTTCTTCGAGCGGCGCGAGAGGATCTGAATGACGCGCTCGATCTCGTTCTTGCGGCCGATGACGGGGTCGAGCTTGCCCTCGCGCGCCATCTCGGTGAGGTCGCGGCCGAAGGTGTCGAGCGCGGGCGTCTTCGACTTCGCGTTCGGCTGGCCGGTGCTCTGGCCTTCCTCGGTCTCCTCACCTTCCTCTTGCTGGACGTCATGGCCGAGGAACACGAGGACTTCCTCGCGCACCTCTTCCAGCTTCACGTTGAGGTTGAGCAGGACCTGGGCGGCGATGCCCTCGTTCTCCTTGATCAGCCCGAGGAGCAAGTGCTCGGTGCCGATGTAGTTGTGGCCGAGGCCGGTGGCCTCTTCCATGGAGAGCTCGAGGACCTTCTTGGCTCGGGGCGTGAACGGCAGGTTCCCGCTCGCCGAGGCGTTCGTGCTGCGCTTCACGATCTTCTCGACCTCGGAGCGAATCTTCTCCAGGTCGACGTTCATCTGGCGCAGGACGTTGGCCGCGACACCGCTGCCCTCCTGGACCAGACCCAGGAGGATGTGCTCGGTGCCGATGTACTCGTGGTTGAAGCGCTGAGCTTCCTGGCGAGCCAAGCTCATGACCTTCTTGGCTCGGTCGGTGAAACGGTCGAACATCGCGCGTGCGGTCCTCGTTCCAGGCGGCCGGAGGATTCCTGCCGCGTGGTATATCGACTCGGAAGAGCCGTGGCTTTCGCACAAACTCCAACGGTGCGAGCGGCCTCTTCTTCTACGGCCTGGTGCCACACGGCACCAGGTTCGGCCGAGTCGAAGATCGCCTCGGGCCGCGCGGTTCCTCCGCCGAAAATCCGGCGGCGGGAGGCCGCGAGCGGCTCGATGGCCCTGCAAGACGTTCGCGAGACCCCTTCGAAGTGGAGTCACGCGGAGAGGCAGATCTGCCGGAGCGCCTCAGCTCGGCCCGGGGCCGATCTTCCGCAGGCGCTCTTCGAGATCGGCGACGCGGTCGCGCAGTCGCGCGGCCTCTTCGTAGTCCTCGGCGGCGACGGCTTGTGCGAGCCGATCGCGCAGTCCCGCGAGCTCGCGCTGCGCCTGCTCGTAGCCGCTCTCGCCGGGGCCGCGACCCACGTGTTTCGTCGCTCCGTGGACCTTCTCGAGCAGCACGCGCACGTGATCGCCGAACACTTCGTAGTCGCGCGGGCAGCCAAGGCGGCCCTTCTGGCGGAAGTCGCGCAGGGTGATGCCGCACTCGGGACAACGCTGGGTACCCGTGCGCCCGGCCTTGTCGGCCATCACCTTCTGGTAGAGCACCGGGAAGGCCGCCGCGGCCTCTTTGCCGTCGTGGCATTGAGTGCAGAGGTGGTGCTGCTTCGGTCCGCCTTCCGCGAGCACGTCCAGGACGTGCACGCTGGCGGGCCGGGAATGGCACTCTTGGCACGAGATCATGGGCAGCAGCTTACGAAGCGCGGGCGCGAACGCGAGGGGGCGCACGCCCTAGCAGCCTGTTGAAGAAGTGCTTCGAGGCTGGAAACGATGCATCGGGCGTCTCGCCAAGGCGTCGGAACCGGCGCTGAAGCGGGTGTTTCAGCTAGGTTCCGGCAACGCAGGCGAGGCGACCGAGGCGCGTTCTTCAGCCCCGATGACTTCTGCATCAGGCAGCTAGGTCCGATCAGGTCCCATCTCCAGGTGGGCAGTGCTCGTCGAGGAGCCGCAGGAAGTGCGCGGCCCTCACTCGGAAGTGGGGATACGCGTCGAAGGAGGCGAACGCGGGCGAGAACAAGATGCACGCTCCGCGCGGCGTCTCGCGCGCGGCGATCGTCATCGCCGACGGCAAATCGGGGCAGCGGCGAGCCTTCCCACCGGCCTCCTCGATCGCGTTTGCGAGCTCCTCGGCCGCCGCTCCGAAGGCCAGGACCTCGGCACAGCGCGACGCCGCCGTGCGGGCCAGTCCTTCGAGCGGCAGGTGCTTCGTCTTCCCGCCTCCGATCCAGTAGAGCGGGCGGGCCTCCGTGTCTTCGAGCGCGGAGATCGTCGAGGTCGGCGTGGTCGAGACGCCGTTGTCGATCCAGGTGCGCCCTCCTCGCTCGCCCAGCGAGCGGAGCCGATGCGCGACGCCTTGGAACTCCGGGAGATAGCGGGCCGCGACGCGCGGATCCACTCCCGCCGCCTCCACCGCAGCGAGCGCCATCAGCGCATTCGTGCCCTGGAACGCGCCGCGGAGCGGCAGGTCGGCGCGTCGCGCGAGGATCTCCTGGAGACCATTCTCGTCGCGTCGGCAGAGGTTCCCGCTCGCGTCCTCGCTCCAGCGCGGCGCACCATCCGGTGCCTCTCCGATCCAGACCCGGCGACCCTGGCCCGGTCGCTCCGAGCTCCGCAGCACGGGGTCGGCGCCGTTCAGGATCGCCACCTGCTGCGGGGTCTGGAAACGCAGGATCCCGTCCTTCGCGCGTGCGTAGCCGGCCATGTCGCCGTGGCGATCGAGATGGTCGGGCGAGAGATTGGTCCAGACGGCGACCTCCGGCCAAGGTCGCGGCGGATGGAGAGCTTCTAGCTGGAAGCTCGAGACCTCGAGGACCAGCCAGTCCTCCGGGCGCACGCCCGCGACATCGTCCAGGAGCGAGATCCCGAGGTTCCCACCCAGGCGAGCGCTGACGCCGCATCGATCGAGCAGGAACGCGATCAGCGTCGTGGTCGTGCTCTTGCCGTTGGTGCCGGTGATCGCGATGCAGCGCTGCGGCAGGGCCTCGATCAGCAGCTCGATCTCGCCGCGGACCGCGATCCCGCGTCGGCGCGCTTCGGCGAGCAGCGGATGATCCGCCGGCACCGCGGGGTTCGGGACGAGCAGGTCGCAGCCCTCGAGGTCCTCGACGCGATGCTCGCCCAAGCGGAGATCGAGCGGGATCCCGGCGAGCGCCGCCAGCGAGGGAGCCAAGGTCGCGGCATCGCGGCGATCCAGGACGCGCACGCGTCGCCCTCGCGCGTGGAGGTGGCGCGCGACGCCGACGCCGCCGCCGTGGAGCCCGAGACCGAGGACGATCGCGCATTTCTCGCGGCCCTCGTCGGTCACGGGAGGGTCCCCGTCGGGCGGCCTTCGCGGCGCAGGGCCGCGCGCCGATCCAGCGCGTCTTGGAGGATGCGGCTCCGCAGCGCCTCGATGCGCACTTGATGCCAGAGCGCGCGCCAGGCGTTCTCGGGATAGGGGCCCAAGTCGACGCCGCTCGGCGGGGGCGGAGGGTCCGCTTCGATCCGGAACTCGGTGCGCCAGCTCGCCGGCAGCGGCAACAGCGCCTCGAAGAGATAGTCGAACGGGAAACCGTAGCCGAGCGGCGCCTCGAGCTCCGCGATCCGCCCGCCGACGCGCTGTCCGTCGCGATACCACTCGAGGTTCGTAGCCGGCCCGCGAGGGGTGGCGACGCGCACGTCGCGGTGGCCCATCGGGTGCCCGTCGATCCAGACTTCGCCTGCGTCCTCGGCGGTGGTGACGCGCATCTCGCGGACGCCGCAGCTCGTTGCGAGCAAGAGGAGCGCCCACGTGGCAGTCGCGAGACACCGCGCCACGCAGGCGGCGTGCGCTCCAGCGCCGAAGGGCCGCGCACGATCGACGGCGCCCCGGCGACGGGCATCGCCTCGGTGATAGGTGCCGTGCCGAGGTAGTCCTGGGCGCGGGAGCTCTAGGCGCGGCTTTCCGGGGTGGTGGCCAGTCATCGGGGATCTTTCGCCCGCGGAACGGCGCGCCGAGCGAGCCGAACCGGGGGAAAGATGGCGGAGAGGGCGGGATTTGAACCCGCGGTGCCGCTTTTGGCAGCACACCTCATTAGCAATGAGGCGCATTCGGCCACTCTGCCACCTCTCCGCAGCGAGGGGCGGCGGGCCTTATACCACGCGTTCTCCAGCGGCTCAACGAGCGATCCAGGACGAGTCTCAGATCTCGGAGGCGAACGAGAGTGGGGCGTTCGGAGGGTGAGGGATTCGAACCCCCGGATCCGGTGACGGATCAGCGGTTTTCAAGACCGCCGCAATCGGCCGCTCTGCCAACCCTCCCGGTGAGTGCGTGCACCCGCGGGAGCCGCGGTGCGCCCCGCTGGGCAGTTCAACGCGCCGAGCGCGCGCGGTCAAGCGCCCTTGGACACGGACTCGAGCACTTCCTCCGAGACGAGGATCGAGCAGCGGTAGCGCGTCGCGAGCGCGATCGCATCGGAGGGGCGGGCATCGACCTCGAGCTCCTCGTCCTCGCGTTGGATCACGAGCCGTGCGAAGAAGGTCTTGTTCTCCAGGTCGTTGATCAGGACGCGCTTCAGATAGCCACCGAGGCGCTCCATCACCGTCGCGAGGAGCTGGTGGGTGAGCGGCCGCGGGGTCTTCTCGCCTTCGACCTGGCGCCAGATCTCCTGCGCCTCGAACGGCCCGATCACGATCGGGAAGGTCCGTTCGCCCTCCTTCTCGCGCAGGTAGATCAAGCTCTGCTCGGCGTTGTCCTGCAGGATGACCTTGGCCAGCAGCATCTCGATCATGGCTCGGCGGCACCTCGGGCGCGCGGTTGCCGGCGCATGATATCTTCCGCCGCTCCTCGAGCGAGGTTCAAGCGAAGATGGCGGCGCGCTCTCCGCGCGGTCGCGTGGCGCTCCGGCTGCCCGAGCGCCCGCGCGCGGCACACAAAGGCGACTTCGGTCGCGTTCTCATCGTAGCTGGCTCCTCCTCGATGCCGGGGGCGGCGGCGCTCTGCGCCTTGGCGGCCCTGCGCTCCGGCGCCGGGCTCGTGACCTTGGCTGCCGGCGCGAAGGTGCTCGACCGCATCGCCGGGCGCGTCCTCGGCGCGACCTTCCTCGAGCTGCCCGCGATGCCGGACGGAACTCTGGCCGAAGCCGCGGCCGAGCGCGTGCTCGCGCGCGCGGGAGAGTTCGACGCCGCGGCGCTCGGTCCCGGGCTCGGGCGCGGGAGCGGACCCGCGGCCGTCGTCGCGCGGCTCTTCCCGGAGCTGCCCTGCCCGACGATCGTCGATGCCGACGCGCTGAACGAGCTCGCGGACGCGCCGCGGACCTTCGAATTGCCGCGCCCAGCTCGGCGGGTGCTGACGCCCCATCCCGGAGAGATGGCGCGCCTCCTCGGCGCGGGAGCCGCGCTCGGCGCGGAGCCGGCGGTGCGCGAGCGCGCGTGTGCCGCGCTCGCCTCGCGGACCAAGACCTGTGTCGTGCTGAAAGGCGCAGGCACCGTGATCCGCGAAGGCGAGCGCACGTTCACGGCCAGCACGGGTAATCCGGGGCTCGCGAAGGGCGGCACAGGCGATGTCCTGACCGGCATGCTCGCCGCGCTCGCCGCACGGAAGGAGCTCGAGCCCTTCGACGCGGTGTGCCTCGGAGTGCACGCCCACGGACTCGCCGGCGATCTCGCCGCGGCGGAGCTCGGCGAGGACGGCATGATGACCGAGGACCTGCTCTTCTTCCTGCCTCACGCGTGGCGCAGCCTGGCCGAATCCGCGCCTTGAGCGGCGGCATGCGCTCAGCGCTGCTCGCTCTCCTCGCGCTGACCTGCGCCGCGCGCGCGCAGGAGCCGCGCTCTCACGCGCTCCTGGGCGAGGCGCTCGCGGACTTGCGGGAACCTCTGGACAGCGCGCGCCGCGAGCGAGGGCTGCGGCGGCTCTTGCACGAAGAGGGCGGGGCCGAAGTCCTCCGGGTTCTCGCGACGGCGTCGCGCGAGAGCGCCGAGGTTCATCGTCTCGCGGCGCGCGGCCTGGCGCTCTTCGATGCCGGAGCTGCAGCGAGTCGCTGGTGCGAGCTCGCGCGCGCGGGGCCGCGCCGCGCGCGCCGCGAAGCCGCGCTGCGTCTCGCGTTCGATGCGAGCGCTCCGAGCCTCGAGATCCTCTGCGCTCTGGCGGGAGATCCCTACGACGATGTGCGCGCCGCCGCGTTCGTCGCGCTGCGCGCTCGCGCGGCCGAAGTGCCGCGCATGGCAGCGCCCGCGCCCGCTCCCGACGCGTACGCCCCGTTCGCGCGCGCTTGGGTCGCGCTGCTGCCCTGGCACGATCCACGCGTGAGCGCGGCGATCGCCGCGCTGCGCGAGGCGGCGCTCGCCGAAGAGCTCTATCGCCGCATCGCGCGCGAAGGCTTGCCCGCGGGCTGCGGAGTGGAGCTCCTCGGTCCGGCGCTCGGCCCGGGCAAGAGCGAGGCGTTCGATCGTCGGCTCGCGATCGAGTTCCTGAGCGGTGAGGCGCGCGGCGAAGTCGATCTCTTCGCGCCGCTCTTCGAGTCCGAGGCCGGCGCCGATGTGTTCGGCGAGCTCGATCGCGCGGTCTTGCTGCGCTGCGCGCATGCCGGAGCGCGCCTGGTGCGCCCCGTGGAACGCGTGCGCCACGCGACGCGCGATCGCCTCTCGTGGCTGCTCCCTGTCTGGCCCTGGCTCGTGGAGCGCGCGCTGCGTGAGCAGATCCTGCGCGAGCATCTGAACGGCCCGCTCGCCGAAGACCTGGCGCAGACCCTCGCCCAGGATCCGGAGCTCGAGAGCTTTGCCGATCTCACCGTCGCCGAGCTCTACCGCAGCGCTCGAAGCAGCGCCGTGCGCGGTCACCTGCTGCGCGCCGCACTGCGCCTGCCGCAGCATTTCACCTCGACTCTCGCCGAGGCGCGCAACGACGAGGAAGCCCTCCTCCGCGAGCCGGCGATCGCCATGGCCATCGCGGATTCTGCGTTCGACCTCGCGGTCTCCTGCGCGGAGCGCGAGACGACGCCGGTGGTGCAGGTGCGCATCGCGGCGAGCCTCGGCGCCGCGCTCGAGAGCTCCGCGCGCGGGGGCTACGCGCGTGAGCTCGCGCTGCGTTGGGCGCAGAGCGAGGCGCCCGCCACCCGCCGCCTCGCGCTGCATCTGCTCCTCGCACTCGAGCCCGACGACGACGCGCTGCGCGCGGCGCGCGAGCTCTGGGCTCGCACGCCGCTCGAGGACGGCGAACGCAGCGATGTGCATGCGCTGCTCGCGCGCTTTCCCGCCGCGCGCGCCGAAGTCCTCGCCGGCCTCGCGGAGCTCGCCGCCGACGATGCGGGACGCGCGCGCGATCGCGTCGCCGAGCTCGATCTGCGAGCGCTGGCGCTCCAGCCGCACGAAGAAGCCGCCTTCGCGTTGCCGGTGCGCGGCGAGCTCGCCGCTCGCCGAGCGCTGCGCGGCGACGCCACCGCGGCGGCGTTCCTGCGCGAGCAGTTCGAGGCGTTGCCCGAGGAACTCGCGCTGCGCGCGCTCGATGCGCTCGCTGCCGTGCCCGACCTCGAGACCTGGCGCTTCTTCGAGCGCTTGCGCGAAGCGGGGCGCTTCGATGCGGATCTACTGCTCGAGTCCGCGGCGCCCTTGCGCGCGCTGCCCGAGGTCGATGCCGAGCTGCGGCGCGCGCTGCGCGCGGGCGACCCGCAGCTCCGCCAAGCGGCGTTGCGCGGGCTCGGACGCGCCGGCTCGGAGGGCCAACGCGCGCTCCGTGAGCTCGCGCGCGAAGAGTTCTCGAGCGGCGACTTCACGGCGTGGATCGAGGCGCTCGATATCTCGCCGGAGAGCTCCGCAGCGCTCGCCGATGGCGTCGTCGAGGCGTGTGCGAGCGCGGTCCTCGGCGGCGAAGGACGCCTACGCCCCGATCTCTCGCGCGCGCTGCTCCGCCTCGGCGACCGAGGCGCGAGAGGCGACCGCGCTCTGGAAGAGGCGCTCTCGCGCGCGCTGCAGCGGGGCGCCTTCGACGCGGTGTCGACGAGCGCTTTGCACATGCTCGTCCTGACGCTGGAGGAGCGCGCGCCGAGCTCTGCTCGACGTCTCGCGGAGTGGGCGCTTGCGACCGGCGAGCCCGAAGCGGAGGTGCTCTATCGCACCGCGCTCCTCCTGGCCGCCGATCCCGCTCGCGAGCGCGCGCGCGCCCTCGTGCTGCTCTCTCTCTGGCTCTCGGCGCGCGACGAGCTGGAAGCCGCCGCGGCGCTCGCGTCGCGCGACCTTCCCGCACTCGATCTCGCCGAAGGCGCCGAGCCTTCCTCTCGCGCGCGTGTGCTCCAACTCCTGGCGGCCGTCGAAGACGCGCTCTCCAGCGGAGCCGAGGACGAAGCGCGCGCGCGCTTCGCGCACGCCGTCTCCGCGTCGTTCTTCGATGCGCGCGCGCGTCATCTCGTGCAGGGAGTCGGTGCGCGACATGCGGCGCTGCGCGAAGCAGCAGAGAAGGAGCTCCGACGATGGAGCGCGCTCGGCTATGCTGCCGCGCCTGCCGAGTCGAGCGGTCCGCTGAAGACGCTCGAAGCACGGCTCCTCGCGCCGCGTTGAAGGCGCATCGCCTTTCGGTACGCGCCAACAGCACCGCATCCCATGGAACTCAGTCCTCGCGAACGCAAGTCCCTGATGGCCCGCACCCACGCGCTCGAGCCGCGCGTGCGCATCGGAGGCAAAGGGCTCACCGATGCGGTGCTCGCCGAGGTCGAGAAGGCGCTGCGACAGGAGCCGCTGATGAAGGTGCATCTCCCCGGCGATCGCGAGATGCGCCATGCGCTGGCGGTGGATCTCAGCGCGCGCGTGGGTGCTGGGCTCGTGGGCGAGGTGGGGAAGATCGCCGTGCTCTATCGCCCGCCGGCCGAAGCCGAGCGCGCGAGTGCGGTCGCGGGTGACGACGACGACGCATAGGGCGTCGCCCGCGAGCTCGTCTCCGCTGTGCTGCGGCACGAGCCGCCAGCGGAGGCCAGCTCCAAGAACGCGCGATGCACGCGCAGGTCGTGCGTGAGCTCGGGATGGAAGGTCGCGGCCATCGCGCGCCCTTCGCGCACCCACACCGGTCGACCGCCGACCTCGGCCAGCACCTCGACCTGCGGGCCGATGCGCTCGAAGACGGGGGCGCGGATGAACAAGCACTCGAGACCCTCGAAGCCCGGAGCCGTGCGCTCGGCGGGGGCGAGGAAGGAGTCGATCTGTCGCCCGTAGGCGTTGCGGCGCACGTCGATGTCCAGCGCGCCGAGGCCCGCGCGATCGGGGCCCAAGATCTCGCGCGCGAGGAGGATCGCTCCCGCGCAGGTGCCGAAGACGGGCTTGCCCTCGGCGAGCCACGCGCGGAGCGGCTGCTCGAGCTCCAACACCTCGAGCAAGCGCCAGAGCGTCGTCGATTCGCCGCCCGGGATGATCAGCGCGTCGGCGCGCGCGAGTTGGACGCGGGATCGCACCTCGCCGCAGCTCGCGCCGAGGTGGCGGAGCTGCGTGAGATGCGCGTGGAAATCGCCTTGTAACGCGAGGACGCCGATGTGCATCGGAGGGCTCCGGTTCTCGTTCGTTGCCGTCGGCCTACCAGCCGCGCTCTTGCAGGCGCTCGCTCGGTGCGAGCTTCGACATCTCGAGGCCGGCCATCGCGCGACCGAGGTCCATCGAGACCTCGACCAGGATGTCCGGATCTTCGAAGCGCGCGGTGGCCTTCACGATCGCCGCGGCGAGGCGCGCGGGGTTCTCCGACTTGAAGATGCCGGAGCCGACGAAGACCGTCTCCGCGCCGAGGCGCATGCAGAGCGCCGCGTCCGCGGGGGTCGCGATGCCGCCGGCGGCGAAGTTCGGCACCGGGAGCTTGCCGCGCTTGGCGACGTCCTTCACGAGCTCGTAGGGCGCGCCGAGGTCCTTCGCCGTGGTCATCAGCTCTTCGTCGCGCAGCGTCGTCAAGCGGCGCATCTCCGAGGTCAGCGTGCGCAGATGGCGCACGGCTTCCACGATGTTGCCGCTGCCGGCTTCGCCTTTCGTGCGCATCATCGCGGCGCCTTCGCCGACGCGCCGCAGCGCTTCGCCGAGATTGCGGCAGCCGCAGACGAAGGGCACACGGAACGCGTGCTTGTCGACGTGATACTGATCGTCGGCCGGCGTCAGCACCTCGCTCTCGTCGACGAAATCGACGCCGAGCGCCTGCAGCACTTCGGCCTCGACGAAGTGGCCGATGCGGCACTTCGCCATGACCGGGATCGAGACCGACTCCTGGATCGATCGCACGATCCTGAGATCGGCCATGCGCGCGACGCCGCCTTCCTTGCGGATATCGGCGGGAACGCGCTCGAGCGCCATCACGGCGACCGCGCCGGCGTCTTCGGCGATCTTCGCTTGATCCACGGTGGTGACGTCCATGATGACGCCGCCCTTCAGCATCTCGGCCAGGCCGATCTTCGTGCGGAGATCCACAGGGCCTTCGCGCAGCCAGTCTTTCATCGCAGGGAGTCCTCGTTGGTTCGTGGCGATCTTCTTGGTGGAGTTGCGCTCGTCGTCGGAGCGCGGTCTCAACGGCGTCAGCCGTTGAACGAGCCAAAGTGCCAGCGGGGCTGGGGTGAAGCCCTGCTAGCTCTAGAGCAGGGGCATCGAGCTCGCGGGGAGGTTCGAGCCCGTCGCGCGACGCGCGCCATCGAGCGCGCGGGCCAGGCGCTGCAAGCCGGGCTCGATGCGCTCGCGGTCGACGCGCGAGAGCGAGAGGCGGAGACAGGTGTGCTCCGGCGGCACGTCGTAGAAGAGCTCGCCCGCGGTGTAGACCACGCCTTCGCGAGCGGCGTGGCGCTGGAGGCGCGGCGCATCGACGCTCTCCTCGAGCTCGATCCAGAGGCCGTAGCCTCCGTCCGGCGAGGTCCAGCGCGCGCGACCGCGGAAGTGCCGCTGCAGCGCCTCTTGCGCGGCGGCGTGCTTCTGCGCGAGCGAGTGACGCAGCACCTCGAGATGTCGCTCGTACGCGCCCGTCGCGACGAACTCGCCGAGCGCCGCTTGGATCAGCGTTCCGCCGCCGAGGTCGAGCGTGCGCTTCATCTGCGCGATGCGCGCGAGCAGCGCAGGAGCCGCGTGGATCCAACCGACGCGCACGCCGGGGAAGAGCCCCTTCGAGAAGGTCCCGAGATGGACCACATGGCGCGCGCCCGGAAGCGCCGCGAGCGGCCGCGGCGCCGATCCGCGGAAGCGCAGCTCGTGCTCGAAGTCGTCTTCCACGAGCGGGAGATCGGCGAGCGAGGCGACCTCGACCAGCGCGCGGCGCGTCTCCGCCGACTGCGTCGTGCCGGTGGGGTTCTGGAACTCCGGCATCGTGTAGAGGAGGCGCGGACGCTCGGCGCGCAAGAGCTCGCGCAGATGCTCCACGCTCAGACCCTGCTCGCCGAGCGGCAGCCCCGCGACGCGGAGACCCAAGCCGCCGAAGATATCGAGCGCTTGGTGGTAGGTCGGGCGCTCGCAGGCCACTTGATCACCACTCGACGCGAGCGACTGCGCGACGAGGCTCAGCCCTTGCTGCGCGCCATTCACGAGCAGCACGTCCGAGGCGCGCGCCTCGATGCCGCGCGAGCGCAGGCGCTCCGCGATCCAAGTGCGCAAGCCCTCGTCCCCGGCGGGCGGGCCGTACTGCAAGAGCTCGGCACCGCGGCGCGCGAGCGCGCGGTCGACGGCGCGCCGGAACTCCTCCACGTCGAAGAGGCGTTCGTCGGGCACGCGTCCGCTGAAGTCGATCGCATCGGAGCCGACCTCGGGCCAGGAGGCGCGCGTGCGCGCGCGCTCGAAGAGGCGCTCCACGGCAGGCGTGCAGACGCGGCGTTCCGCGGAGCTCGCCATCGCTTCCCGCGCCGGAGGTACGCGCGCGGCGCGCTCGGTGGGGGAGTCCGGCGCAGACGCCGCGACGAAGCTGCCCTGTCCCACGTGGCTGCGGATCCAGCCTTCCTCCTGCAGGTGGCGATAGGCGAGCTGGACGGTGATCCGATTCACGCCGAGCTCCTGCGCGAGCTCGCGCGTGGCCGGCAAACGCTCCCCGGGCACCAAGGCGCCCGAGCGGATCGAAGCGAGGAGATCCTCGGCGATCTGGCGGTAGAGCGGGGCCGCGGCAGCGCGGTCCAACGGAATGGATCGGTCCAAGTGTCGGCTCGGTTGGATTGGATGGCATCCATAACGAGGTGGCCCCATGGACACAAGAGGCCGCCCCAGAATTGGGGCTCCGTACTCATGGTTGGATCCATCCAATGCCGCCGAGGGTTCGCGAACCCAGAGGACTGCTCGCCGTTCTCGCAGCACGGTCCTATCCTCGCCCGACGCAGCCGAAGAGGTACGCGAACCCGATGAGCTCCCTGTTCCCCTGGCTGGCGCTCCCCGCGGCGCTCGCCGCCGTGCTCTCCGTCTCCCAAGATCCGCCCCCCGAGCGCCCGGGGCCCGTTCCCGGCAACCCCGGCGCGCGCGGCGACGAAGCGTGGCGGCGCCTGGGTGATCATCGCGAGGAGATCGCGACGCGTGAGAGCGACCCCGCGCGTTTGGCAGCCGAAGCGAGCGCCGCCGAGGTTCGCGCCGCTCTCGTTGCTTCCCTCGCGAAGGCCGGCGTCGTCCTCGATCTCGAAGCGCAGGAGCTGCGCTTGCAGGCGCGCCTCGGCAGCCCGCGCATGCCCCTCGAGTTCTTGCTGGTGAACGATCGCGGGGCGGAGCACGAGGCGCTGCTCGTGACCTCGGCGCGCCCGTCGGCGATCACCACGGCGGTGCATCTGCTCGGCTTGAAGCCGGGCCGCAACGTGAGCTGGGTCGAGCGCGATCCCTTCCCGACCGAGGACGAAGTGCGCGCGGGAGCGCGCACGCACGACATCATCGCGCCCGAGGGCGACGGTCTCTTCGTCTACGTCTCCTGGGAGGAGAACGGCCGGAAGCGGACCTATCGCGCGGAGGACCTCGTCGTCACCGAGCACGATGGTCGCGTCATGCCGTACACCGCGTGGGTCTTCCTCGGCTCGCGCTTCGTGAAGCCCTCGCCGAAGGACCCGGAGTACTTCGCCGCCGACGTCGAGGGCGATCTGATCTCGATCTGCTATTTCGCCGGCGGAGCGCAGGTGTTCACCAATCCTCATCCGCTCGCGCTGCGACCGATCTTCTGGCCGAACCACACGTTGGTGCCCGAGCGCGGAACACCGGTCGAGGTCGTGCTCACGAGGCGCGAGCGCGAGGTCCGCGTGCGCTGAGGCGCGCGTCCACCGCGGCATGGGGCTCACGTTCGCGTCCTCTCCAGCGGCGCGCGAGCTGCTGCGCGAGCTGCGCCGCTTCTCGGCGCCGTGGCGTCGCCGCGCCCTCGAAGAGCGCGCGCTGCTCGCGGCGGCGCTCGTCGTCGGACTCCTCGCGTGCGGATGGTGGAGTCCGGAGCTGGCGGCCATGCTCGGCTTTGCCGCGCTAGCTCTCGGAGTCAGGGCCACGCGCGGCGCCGCCGCGCGGAAGCTCCGCGAAGTCGAGCGACAGCTCGCTTGCGAAGGGGCGATCGGAGCGGCGCTGGAATGCGCGCACGAGGTTCCGTTGGGCGCGCTCGCGGCCCGCGATCAGGTGCGTCGCTTGCGCGCCGCCGCGGCCCCCGCGGCGCTGCAGTTGCGACCGGCGTGCTGGCTCGCGCTCGGCGCGGCGCTTTTCGCCGCGGCGGCCACGCTGGGCGTCGCGGCGGAGCGCGCGCGATCGACCTCGGCGCCGGCGCCGCTCGCGGCTCTCGAGGGTGCTTCGAGCTCGAGTGCCGCCGTTGCCGCGGGGGAGCAGGCGGAAGACGATGCGGCGCTGACGCGCGAGGTCGAAGAGCTCCGCGCGCAGCGCGCCGCCGGGGCGCTGAGCTCGGCGGAGTTCGCCGAACGCCTGGAGCGCGCGAGCCGAAGCTACGCTCGCCCGCGCGCCGACAGTAGCATGTCGCGCCCGACGGCCGCGGCGGACGATTCCGCGCGCGGCTCGGACGCGAGCTCCGGCGCATCTGCCCCCGGTGCAACGGCGGAGTCCCCGGCCGGCGCATCCCGCGCGGGCACGGCTCCGGTGGGGAATGCGGCGTGGGCCGAGCTGCCCGAGCGCTACCGGCGCTGCGTGGCTCGCTACTTCGGGAGGCGTGATTGAACGCGCAGCACGGCGGCGAGTCGCGGCGGATCGGAGTCTGGGTGATCGGCGCGCGCGGCGCCGTGGCGACCTGTGCGGCCTATGGAGCGGCGGGCCTGGCGGCTCGGCGTCTCGAAGCGCTCGGTCTCGTGAGCGAGGACCCGGTCTTCGCCGGACTCGATCTCGCACCGCTCGATGCGCTCGTCTTCGGAGGCCACGAGGTGCGCCCCGGGTCCTTGCGCGAGGCCGGCCTCGAGCTTGCGCGCGCAGGCATCCTGCCCGCGGCGCTCCTCGAGGACGTCGCGGCGGAAGCCGCGGCGATCGATGCGCGCATCCGCCCGGGCATCGTGCAGAGCTGCGAAGCCGAGCTGGTCGGCGCGAGCGGCGCGAGCCGCGAGCGCGGGCTCGCGGCGGTCGAGCGACTGCGCGCGGATCTCCGCGCGTTTCGCGCCGCGGAACGCCTGGAGCGCGTGGTCGTGGTCCATCTCGCGAGCGCGGAAGCCGGCGCGGCGAGCCCGCCGGAAGCTCGCGACCAGGCGAGCTTCCGCGCCGCGCTGGAGTCCGGAGCCGAGCTCCCGGCGTCGCTGCTCTACGCTTCCGCGGCGATCGAGGAGCGCTGCCCCTACCTCAACTTCACTCCGTCGATCGGCGCCAGCGCGCCCGCCTTGCTCGCTCGCGCGGAAGAGCTCGGCGTTCCGCTCGCGGGCCAAGATGGCAAGACCGGCGAGACGCTCCTGAAGACGGTGCTCGCGCCGATGTTCGCGAAGCGCCGGCTGCGCGTGCTCGGCTGGCATGGCTACAACATGCTCGGGAACCGCGATGGACGCGTGCTCACCGAGCCCGAGCACAAGGCCGCGAAGGTCCGCAACAAGGACCGCGTGCTGAAGGAGATCCTCGGCGACCCCGAGCTGCACTCGCACGTCTCGATCGACTACCTGCCCTCGCTCGGCGACTGGAAGACCGCGATGGACTTCGTGCACTTCGAGGGGTTCCTAGGGGCGCGCATGTCGCTGCAGTTCACCTGGACCGGCAGCGACTCGGCGCTCGCGGCGCCGCTCGTGATCGATCTCGTGCGCTTCCTCGATCTCGCCGCGCGGCGCGGCGAACGAGGACCGATCACGGCGTTGGCGTCGTTCTTCAAGGCGCCGCTCGGCGGCGGGGACCACGACTTCGCGGCCCAGCACGAGCGTTTGCTCGCCTGGGCTCGCGGCGCGGTCTGAGCTCGGTGCGGCCTGCTCTGGGCTCTGCTCAGCCCGCGGCGATCTCGGTCCCGCCCGCTTCCTCGGTGGGCGCCGCACCCTTGCCGCGCCCGTGCATCAGGGTCAGCCCGCCGACCCAGAAGAAGCCGATCATGAAGAGGCTGAGCAGCGCGCCCGAGACCCAGAGCTGGTGCCAGAAGGCGATCGCGACGACGACGACGAAGTAGGCGCCCATGCCGAGCTCGACGAGCGTCAGCAGGTTCTTCAGCTTGAAGCTCGAGACGTAGCGCGAGCCGCGCCAGCCGTGCTTCTGCGCGTCGCCGCTGCCGAGCGCGTGCTTCGGCGTGCGCACGAACGGGGACTCGTGGCCGAAGAGCGCTTCGAGCACGGCTCGCGTGTTGTTGATGCACATCCCGATGCCCAGCGCGAGCACGAGCGGGAAGTACCACAGCCGGCTCTTCCAGTCCTTGTAGCCCTCGTACTGCGAGACGGCGTAGAACCAGATCACCGACACGCTCGCCGCCATGAAGAGGCTCATGTCGAAGAAGTAGCCGAGCTGCCAGTCGCCCATCCGGATGCGGACCAGCATCATCGGCAGCATCAGCATCGAGAGGAGCACCATCAGCAGGTAGCAGAAGTTCCCCGTGAGGTGGAAGAAGGCCTCGAGCTTGATGCGGAACGGCAGCTCCGCGTTCATCACCGGCTTGAAGAGCTTGAGGCAGGTCTGCGTCTGGCCCTTCGCCCAGCGGTGCTGCTGCGTCTTGAACGCCGCCATCTGCGCCGGGAGCTCGGCGGGGGCGGTGAGGTCGTCGAGATAGATGAAGCGCCAGCCCTTCATCTGCGCGCGGTACGAGAGGTCCATGTCCTCCGTCAGCGTGTCGTGCTCCCAGCCGCCCGCTTCCTCGATGGCGCGCTTCCTCCAGATCCCGGCCGTGCCGTTGAAGTTGAAGAAGCGCCCGGCGCGGAAGCGCGCCGGACTCTCGACCACGAAGTGGCCGTCGAGCAGCACGGCTTGCGCGCGGGTGAGCAGCGAGTAGTCGCGGTTCAAGTGGCCCCAGCGCATCTGGACGAGGCCGACTTCCTTCTTCGTGAAGTGGTGCACCGTGCTGCGCAGGAAGTCGGCGTCCGGCACGAAGTCGGCGTCGAAGATCGCGACGAGCTCGCCCTTCGCGTGCTTCAAGCCGTTCTCGAGCGCGCCGGCCTTGTAGCCCGTGCGGTCGGTGCGGTGGATCAGCGTGATGTCGAGGCCCTTCGCCTTCCACTCCTCGACCTTGCGCGCGGCGATCTCGGTCGTGTCGTCGATGGAGTCGTCGAGGACCTGGATCTCCATGCGGTCGCGCGGGTAGTCCAGCGCGGCGACGCAATCGATCAGCCGATCGACGACGTAGCGCTCGTTGAAGATCGGGAGCTGGACCGTGACCCTCGGGAGGTCCTGCTCGGCGAAGCGCTGCTCGGAAGCCTGCGCGCGCTGCTTGCGGTAGCGGTAGAGCATGTACACCAGCACATAGCGGTGACAGCCGTAGGCAGCGAGGACGAGGAGCGTCGCGAAGTAGGCGACGAAGATGATCTTCTCGAACACGGGCGCGACTCCGAGGCCCGCACAGGGCGCGCCTTCCGGCTCCGCGCCTGGAAGGGCGTCCTCCGCGATGCTAGGAAGACGGGGCATGACAGCGATCCGCCGCGGCGGCGCGCTGCACATGCGAGCACGGCGTGGTCGCCGGGGGGACCGGTGACCTGCCGCGCGGGAAAAGGGCAGCCATCCTAGGGCCGGGGTAGTGGCTGTCAACGCGTCCGACCGGCCTCCACCGCACGAGAGCCAGAGGCTTGCAGCTCGCCGATTTCGAGTTCGTTCTCCCGCCCGAGCTCATCGCGCAGGAGCCCGTCGAGCCCCGCGACGCCGCGCGGCTGCTCCATGCGCCCAACTATGCGCCCACCGAAGGTGGGGCGGTCGAGCACCGGGTGTTCCGCGAGCTGCCCGAGCTCCTCCGACCCGGCGATCTCCTGGTGATGAACGACTCGCGGGTCGTGCCGGCGCGCTTCTACGGGCGTCGGACGACGGGGGGCCGAGTCGAGCTCTTCCTGCTCCAGCGCGATGGGGGGCGGGCCCGGGCGCTCCTGCGGTCGCGGCGCGCGTTGCGGCCCGGCGAGGTCATTCCGCTCGACGGGGGCACGCTCGAAGCGCGCTTCCTCGCGCGCGGCGAGGACGGCGCCGCGGAGGTCGAGCTCCAGCTCGCGCCCGGGGTCTGCTCGACGCTCGAGGAAGAGCTCCGCCGCACGGGGCACGTGCCGCTGCCGCCGTACATCCACCGCGCCGAGGAAGGCGATCCCCGGGAGGAGCGCGACCGCGAGCGCTACCAGACGATCTATGCGCGCAGCCCGGGCTCGGTGGCCGCGCCGACCGCGGGCCTGCATTTCACACCCGAGCTGCTCCAGCGCCTCCGCGTGCGCGGCGTCGAGCAGGCCTTCGTCACGCTGCACGTCGGGCGCGGGACCTTCGAACCGGTGCGCAGCGCGCGGATCGAAGACCATCGCATGCACGCCGAATGGGCCGAGCTGCCTGCCGCGACCGCGGAGCGCATCGCGACCACGCGGGCTCGCGGGGGACGCGTGATCGCCGTCGGCACGACCAGCGCGCGCGTGCTCGAGAGCGCGAGGCGCGGCGGAGGAGCGGCGAGCGCTTGGTGCGGATGGACCGAGCTCTTCCTGAAGCCCGGCGACGAGGTCCTGGCCTTCGACGGCCTGATCACCAACTTCCACCTGCCGCAGAGCACGCTGCTCTTGCTCGTCGCCGCGCTGCTCGGACGCCAGCGGCTCTTCGAGCTCTATGGCGTCGCGATCGAGCGCGGCTACCGCTTCTACAGCTACGGCGACGCCATGCTGGTCTGGCGTCCGCGCTGAGCGGCGCGAGCCGCGTACGAATTTGCTTCTGTCCGGAAAAGGCTGCGCTCTGGCCCGAACGGGGCGAATCCGATCTCTCCGGAGCAGGCAAGTCCGCTCCCCCCGGAATCCTGCCCGGACTTGCATGGCGTCCTCGGAGAGAACGGAACCATGCATACACAGCGGGGCTTCTCCTTGCTGGAGACCACGGCCTTCGGCGCCGTGATCGCGATGGTGGCGACCGGCATCCTCTCGGCTCTGCCGGGAGTCATGGCCGCGAACTACCAGGCTCACCTCCTTCAGCAGTCCAACGCGCTGTTGCGGCACGTACAGGCCGAGATGAGCGAGGTCGGCTGGGAGAACCTCGTCGCCCTGGACGGCGCGGTGCTCGATCACGAGGCGCTCCAGGGCTCGCCCGTCGAGGACATCTCGCGCTTCGAGGCGCGACTCTCGGTCCTCGACGTGTCGACGACGATGCGCCAGGTGCGCGTCGACATCGTCTATCTGCCGCCGTCCAAGGCGGGCAGCGAGAGCGAGCGACTGATGGCGAGCGGCATCACGCGGAGGGCCCGTCGATGAGGCGCTCTCTCCGTAAGGCGCACGTCGCGCCGACCCGCCGCTCCGAGCGCGGCTTGTCGATGATCGAGCTCACCATTTCGGCCTCGATCTTCGCCATCCTCTCGGTCGGTGCCGTGGTCTTCTTCCGCGGCACGATGAAGTCGATGGACGAGAGCGCGCAGGGCTCGCGCGTGCTGAACGTCGCGACCTCGGGGATCACCTTCCTCCAGCGCGACTTCGGGATGTCGACACCGAGTCACATCTGGGTCGAGGCGAGCAATCCGTGCTGCGACGAGGTGCGCTTGCAGGTTCCAGTGGATCTCGACGCCGCGGGGCCCATCTGGGGCGCCGTCAGCGCGCAGCCCATCGAAGTGAACGAGGAGCCGCGCCAGCGCCATCCGGGCTGGAAGGTCCGCTATCACGTCGAGGGCTCCACGCTGGTTCGCGACATCGTGGACGAGGAGGACGAGCCGGTCGCCGGTACGGCGATCGTGATCGCTCGGGATCTCCTGCCCTATGAAGCCGTCGCGCGCCTCTTCGGCACGGGCGGCGGACAGACGCGCGGGGGCACGACCAGCACGCAGCCGCGAGTCCCGAAGATCTTCCGCATCTGGCAGCCGGATCCAGGAGACGCGCCGCGAATCTACGCCGGAGTGATCACCACTGCGGTTCCGATCTCGGACGGCGACGGACAGATGAAGCTCGGGCCTTGGAACGAGCACCGAACCACTCTGCGAGCGGAGAGGAATTGAGATGAGAACCAGAGCCATACGACGCGTCGGAGAGCAGGGCTCCATCCCCTTGATGATGGCCGTCTCCGTCGCGCTCACCGTCGGCGGCTTCGTCGCCACCGTGATGACGGTGACGTCGAACGAGGTCTTCAAGGCGCGCCAGGACAGCTACCGCATCCGCTCCGAGATGATCGCCGACCTCGGCCTCGAGGAGGGCGTCGCCTGGGTGCATCGCGCGCAGCGCCTCGCTTCGCTGAACTCACCGTTCGCGGCGTTCGACTCGCTGAGCGAGGACGAATGGACGCCGATCGTCGAGGAAGAGGCCGCCGAGAGTGAGGGACAGCGCGTCGGCACCTACTCCGTGTGGGCGCGCTTGCGACCGGGCAGCTCCGGGAACGCGCTCGCGCGCGACATCGAGATCCGCTCGCTCGGGCGCTTCGATGTCGGCGAGGGCGATCTCGCCTATGACGAGGGCGGCGTCGAGCGGCGCCTCGTCGCGCGCTCGGAGATGGCCCCGGCCGAGCTCTTCGACTACTCCTACTTCTTGAACAACTGGGGTTGGTTCTACGGCGACTCGATCGTCACCAACGGCAACGTCCGCTCGAACGGGCAGTTCGATGCCGGCGATACGGCGGCCACGGTGAACGGGACGCCGCGCTACCGCCGCGTCATCAAGAACGGGACGAATTTCTCCCTGCAGGACAAGCAGGACGACGGGGGCGTGTACTCCGGCTGGGACATCGTGGGCACCGGACGCCTCCGCGGTATGGGAGCGACCGCCGCGAACCAGTACGAGTTCCAGGAGACGCTGGAGATGCCGAACCTGACCGAGCTCGGCCTCTACGAGAGCCTCGCGAAGACGAAGGGGTCCACCGTCCGCGTGAGCGAGGGACTGTCGACGGCTCGCACGATCAACGCCGTCTTCGGCGACGACAGCGGCGAGAGCGGCAATCTCTACCTCGTCGGCACGACCGCGAAGCCGATCGTCATCAACGGTCCTATCGTGGCGCGCGGGCACGTCTTCATCAAAGGGGTCGTGAGCGGCCAAGGCGCGATCTACGCGGGCGGCAACATCTACGTCGGCGACGACGTGACCTACCTCAATCCTCCGGCGACGACTCGGCCGACTTCGAACGACAAGTCCGTGGTCGAAGCGTGGATCTCGGCGAACGCGACCCGGGACACCCTCGGTCTCTACGCTCGCGAGCACATCGTGATCGGGAACCAGACCACGAGCGATTTCCAGAACTACGTGAACCCCTGGCTCAGCGACACGCGCAACCAGAGCAAGGAGGACTCGGGCAAGGACAACATCCCGAACACCAAGAAAGGGCGCGATGGCGTCGCCGGCACGGACGACGACGACGCGCTCGAAGGGAACAACACCTGGGACGTCGAGCGTTACACCGCGGAGCACGCCGCTCAGGGACTCATCCCGGCCGGGCGCAACGTGGGTGATGCCATCCCCGGCTCGGGCGAGGACATCGACGGCGACGGCAAGTTCGACGGCACGACGGCGATGACGGAACTCGCCATGTCGACCACGGCGTGGAACACCACCTGGGGCGGCAACAAGCCCTCGGGGCGCACCTACGCGCAGGAGTCGACGAACAACATCGCGCGCCTCGACGCCGCGTTCTACACGAACCACACGCTCGCGGCGCGCGTGGTGAACTCCGGCGGCACGATCCAGTGGAACGGCTCGATGGTCGCGCGCAACGAAGCGATCGTCTACACGGCCAGTCGCATGGAGATGAACCACGACGCGCGTCTCTACGGCGGCGGCGAGCTCTTCCACTACAACCTGCCGAAGAAGTTCATGCCGATCCGCACCTGGCCGGTCTTCTCCTCGGAGAGCGGAGCACAGCCGTGAGAACGATCCCGATGCCCACGCGCACCAAGACCTACCTCGCTTGCCTGTGCTTGGTGCTGCTTGCACCGGCGCTGCGCGCGCAGTCCAACGAGGACGATCCGGAAGAGGACGCTCCGGCGGCGATGGCTCCGGAGGAATCGGCGGCGCCCGACGAGCCCGACTTCCACCCCAACGAAGTCCGCACGATGCGGCCGAAGATCTGGGACGAACCTCCGGAGGCGAACGGCTTGCTCACGACGAGCAACGCCGTGATCCCCGCGGGACTGAGCCTTGGCCGTGCGCGCCGCGTCGAGCGCGCCCAAGTGGATCCGGACGAGCTCGCCGACCGGCAAGAGCGGATGCTGGATGGCGAGCGCTTCACGCAGCGGCTGCGCGCACTGGCCTCCGAGGACGATGGGCGCGAAGCGCGCTCCGAAGCCGAGGTGGCCGAGGCGCGCGCGGGCAGCGAGAAGAGCAGGGGCTCCTCGTTCTTCACCATCGTCGGTGGCGCGCTCGCGCTCGGCGGCTTCCTCGCGCTCCTCTGGACGAAGCTTCGCGCGCGCTGAGATCGCACGGCGCTCTACGCGCGCCCGGGTGCGCGCCGAGCCTCGACGCCTCGCCCCGCGTTGCCGCTCTGCGGCGGACGCGGGGCGAGCTCTGCTTCCGCGCTCCAAGAATGAAGCTGGAAGCCGGCGACGACGCGCTGGATCGCGCCGCGGCGCGAAGGGCGGTCGGGTGTCAGCCCGTGGTGCAGCGAGGCGTAGAGCCCCAGCACCTGTGCGAAGACCACGTCGATCAGCGGGCGCAGCTCGTCTTCGATCGCTTCCGCGGCGCTCGCGGTCGCGGCCCCGAAGCTCGCGCAGCGGACACCTTCCGGCAGCTCCTCGGCGGAGCACGGAGCGACGACCGCGAGACGCGCCCCGAGCCGCTTCGACGAGAGCTCGCGCAGGAAGTCGAGCTCGTACGCGCGACGGTAGGGGCTCGTCGAGAGCGAGCCGACGACGAGCGTCCGTTCGTTCACGGCGCTGAGCGGGCCGTGGCGTACGCCGAGCCACGAATCGGAGAACGACGCGATCGCGCCGTCGGTGAGCTCGGTGACCTTCAGGCAGGCTTCTTTCGCCGTCGCGCGCAGCGCATCCGCGCCGAGCGCGCAGAGCCGCAGCGGATCCTCGGCGACCAGCGCTTGCGCGATCCCCGGCGCGCGCTCGATCAAGCGTTCGGCGGCGTCGGCGACGCGATCGATGGCGGCGAGGAAGCGCTCGTCGCTCTCGGCCTCGGGGCCGCGCTGCGCCAGCGCCAAGCCTGCCACCATCATCGAAGTGACGCTGCTCGTCATCGCGAGCCCGTGGTCGTGCGACGCGGGATGCAACACCAGAGCTCGCGAGCGCTCATCGGAGGCTCCGGCGCGGGCCAGAGCACTCGCGGCGTTGCAGGTGATCGCGACATGGCGCGCCTGCGGATAGAGGCGGCGCAGCAGCTCGAGGCCGGCGACGGCTTCGGTCGTGCCGCCGGAGCGCGAGAAGTGCAGGAAGAGCGAGGGCTCCTCGCTCGCGTCGCGCAGGCGCTCGGGTGCCACGAGCACGTCCGTCGAGGCGACGGCGTGCACCGGCTGCGCGAGGGAGCGCGTCATCCAAGGGGCGATCGCCTCGCCGAGGAAGTTCGAGCTGCCGGCCCCGCAGAGAACCCAGCGCCGGCCGGGTCCGATCGTCGGCGCGAGGAAGCGCGCGAGCTCGTCGCTCGCGAGCACTTCTCGCGCGGTCTCGCGATAGAGCCAAGGCTGCTGGAGGATCTCGCGCGGTAGCCCGGCGAGACCCCTGGCTTCGGCTTCGGCCGCCGGCAGCGCGAGGAGCTGCCCGAGCGGCGTCGCCGCGCGGGAGCGCAGATAGTCTTCGAGCTCCTGCATGGGGGGATGGCTCGGCTCGCTCACGCGACCGGTTGGCCTTCGATCATCTCGCGGAAGCGCGCGAACAAGTAGATGCCGTCGTTCGGGCCGGGGCCGGCCTCGGGGTGGTACTGCACCGAGAAGACCGGCAGCTTCTTGTGGCGCAAGCCCGAGACCGTGCGGTCGTTGAGATGCAGGTGGGACACCTCGACGTCCGGCGGCAGCGACGCGGGATCGACGGCGAAGGAGTGGTTCTGCGAGGTGATCTCCACCTTGCGCGGGCCGAGCTCCATCACGGGTTGGTTCCCGCCGTGGTGGCCGAACTTCATCTTGAAGGTCTTGCCGCCGAAGACGTGCCCAAGGATCTGGTGACCCAGGCAGATGCCGAAGATCGGCAGCTTGCCGAGCAGGGCCTGCACCGTGCGGATCGCGTGCTCGACGGCCGCGGGATCGCCGGGGCCGTTCGAGAGGAAGAGGCCGCGCGGCTTGCGCGCGAGGATCTCCGCGGCGGTGGTGGTCGCGGGTACGACGGTCACGTCGAAGCCGCTGTCGACGAGGTTCCTCAGGATGTTGCGCTTGATGCCGAAGTCGAGCGCCACGATCGGCAGGCGCTCTTCGTGTCGCGGCGGCATCGGCGGACGGAAGCCCGGCAGATTGCCTTCGGTCCAGGCGTACGGCTTCTCGCAGGAGACACCGGTCGCGAGGTCGAGGCCGTCGAGCAGCGGATGCGCGCGCACCTTGCGCAGCAGGCTCTGCGGATCGAGATCGACGGTGGAGAGGATCGCGCGCATCGAGCCGCCCGAGCGCACGAGGCGCGTCAGGCGCCGCGTATCGACGCCTTCGATCGCCTGTACGCCCTGCTGGCGCAGGTACTCGGGCAGGCTCATCGACGCGCGGTAGTTGCTCGCGATCGGGCTCATCTCGCGGACGACGAAGCCCGCGAGGAAGGTGCCGCGCGACTCCATGTCCTCGTCGTTGACGCCGTAGTTCCCGATCAGCGGATAGGTCATGACGACCATCTGCCCCTTGTACGAAGGGTCGGTCAGGATCTCTTGGTAGCCGCTCATCGCGGTGTTGAAGACGACCTCGCCGCACGACTCGCCTGGGGCGCCGCAGGAGCGGCCGCGGAACACGGTGCCGTCTTCGAGCACGAGGAGCATGGGCAGCGCTGCGGTCGAATCACCGTTCATCGAGTCTCCTGAGTTCGCATCACCGGGTGTCATGTGGGCTCGTTCTTCTCCGCTCGGGCGGTGCGCAGGATCTGGGCCGCTGCGTAGGCGGCGCCGAAGCCGTTGTCGATGTTCACCACGGTCACTCCGGCAGCGCAGGAGTTGATCATGGTGAGGAGGGCCGCGAGGCCATCGAACGCCGCGCCGTAACCGACGGAGGTCGGTACGGCGATCACGGGGCGGTCGAGCAACCCCGTCAGCACGCTTGGCAGCGCGCCTTCCATGCCCGCGACCGCGATGGCGACGTGCGCGGAGCGGATGCGCTCCAGCACCTCGAGCAGGCGGTGCAGGCCGGCGACGCCGCAATCATAGAAAGTCTCGACCCGGCATCCCAGCGCCTCGGCGGAGACGCGCGCTTCTTCCGCCACCGGGGCGTCGGAAGTGCCGGCGCAGACCACGGCGACGCGGCCGAGCTCCGGGGGCGGAGGACCGGACGCGAGGACGAACGCCCGCGCTCGCTCGTGCCAGACGCCCTCCGGGAAGCGCTCGCGCAGCGCGTTCGCCCCGAGGGGCGCGACGCGCGTCACGAGGACGCGCGGTGCCGTCTCTCCGAGCCGCTCTACGATCCGCACCAGATCGCGCGGTTCCTTGCCGAGCCCGAAGACCACCTCGGGGAAGCCGCAGCGCAGCGCGCGCTCGCGATCGAGCCGGGCGACGCCGTCGACCTCCGCGGTTCGGAGGCGCCGCAGCTCGCGCGCGGCCTCGGCGGGTTCCAGCACCCCGCTGCGCACGCGGCGCAAGAGCTCTTCCACGTGCTCGAGATCCATGGCTCCTCGCCGTGCTTCGGCAACTCGGTTCAGCGCGGGCAGGCGTCGAGATCGAAGGTGGCGCGCCGGCCGCTGGCCAGCAAGTGGAAGCCCAGCCCCGCGATCATCGCGGCGTTGTCCAAGCAGAGCGCCAGCGAAGGGAAGCACACCTCGAGCCCCGCGGCGGCGCCGCGTTCGCCGAGCAGAGTGCGCAGGCGCTGATTGCAGGCGACGCCGCCGCCGACCGCGATCTGGCGGACGCCTCGCGCGCGCGCCGCGAGCAAGGTTCGCTCGACGAGCATGCCGACCACCGCTTCTTGGAAGCCCGCCGCGAGGTGGGGGATCCGCTCCTGCGGCACCGCGGGGCGGTCCTTCCGCGCGACGTTCTGTCCGGCGATGCGATAGAGCACCGCGGTCTTCAACCCGCTGAAGGAGAAGTCGAGGTCGCGGCCCTTCACGCGCGCGGCGAGGAACGGCTCGCGTGCGGGGTCCCCTCCGCGGGCCGCGCGCTCGATCGCGGGGCCGCCGGGATAGGGCAGGCCGAGGAGGCTCGCGACTTTGTCGAAGGCCTCGCCGGCTGCGTCATCCATCGTCGCCTCGATCTCCTCGAGCACGCCGGGGGCGGTGCAGAGGTAGAGCGAGGTGTGTCCGCCCGAGACGACGAGCGCTACGAACGGCGGGGCGAGCTGCGGATGCTCCATCTGCGCCGCGTACACGTGCGCTTGGACGTGGTGCACGTCCACCAGAGGCTTACCGAGCGCCCACGCGATGGACTTCGCCGCGCTCACACCGACGAGCAGGCTGCCGATCAGGCCCGGGCGCGCGGTCACGGCGACGGCGTCGATCGACGCGAGCGAGCCCCACTCGCGCTCGAGCTCGCGCAGCAGTCGGGGGAGCTGCACCAGGTGCGCGCGCGAGGCGATCTCGGGGACGACGCCGCCGAACGGCAGGTGCTCCTCGTTCTGCGAGTAGAGCAGGTTCGCTTCGATCACCCGCCCGTCTCGCACCACGGCGACGGCGGTCTCGTCGCAAGAGGACTCGATCCCGAGGACGCGCATGGAGGTCGGATCCGACAGGGATCGGGACTCGTTCATCGAACGTCGCTCTCCTCTTCAGCGCTGCAGCAACGAGCGCGGCAAGCGCAACGCGACGGCGGTGGATGTGTCGAGCAGATCGAGCGCGGCGAGGATGAGCTGGTCCTCTTCGAGGATGCGCTCGTCGAGCGCGGCGCGACCCGTGCGCGCGACCATGCGCTCGACGCCGGCGCGGTGCTT
>JAEUHW010000326.1 GCA_016793245.1 Planctomycetota bacterium | reverse complement strand
TGCCCCGGGTGCGCTGGGCGCTCTTCTACGGCTGCGTGCTCACCGCGGCGCGCGCCGCGGGCGAGTTCGGCGCGGTGAGCGTGGTCTCCGGCCACGTGCCGGCCCGGAGAGAACGGCGCTCCCAAAAACGACGCGAGGGCCGGTCGTCGGACCGGCCCTCGCGGAGGGGTTGGAGGATAGGGGGTTCGAACCCCTGACCTCTACAATGCCATTGTAGCGCTCTCCCAGCTGAGCTAATCCCCCTGGGTTCCTCGACGGTGCAGAGGGTTCCTCGTAGAGGGCTTCCTCGCGCCGCAGAAGGGCCGCGAGTATAGCCAGCCGCGGGCGCATCGCAAGCGCGCCTTCGGAAGCTCGCGACGCGGACTTCGACCGCGCGCGTTCCGTCGGATACTCTCGTCGGCCACCTTCTCGAAGGGACCCCAGCGATGTCGAAGTCCTCCGGCGCACCGTCGAGCGCCGCCGAAGCCGTCCGTCCGAGCCTCGAAGCCGTCTGCGCCGCCCTCGCGAAAGGCCATCCCGGCCGCGAGGGAGAACTCGCGAGCCAGCTCGCGCGCCTGCTCCACCGCCGCCTGCCGACGAGCTACCGCATCCGCGTCGCCGAAGCGGACCTGCCCGATGCGCTCTTGGAGTCGGTGCGCTTCCTCGACCGGAAGCGCGCCGAGGAGATCCGCGTCGAGGTTCGTCCGGGCCGCGATCTCGGACCGCGCGTCGCGCCGTACACCGTCGTGCGCGTCACGCTGCGCGACCAGTACTTCCTCTTCGACACCGTGCGCGAGACGATCCGCCAGCGCGGCTTCGAGATCGCGCAGCTCTATCACCCCGTGCTCGCGCTCAAACGCGACGAGAGTGGCGCGCTGCTCGAGATCAAGGACGGTGCGGAAGCAACGCCCGAGCACGTCCTCGAGTCGTTCATGCACTTCGAGATCCAGGCGCTCGACGAAGCGGCGCGCGCGGATCTCCAAGCGCGCGTCGCGAAGAACCTGCGCGATGCCGTGCGCATCGTGACCGACTTCGCGCGCATGAAAGAGCGCCTGGCCGAAGCGCGCGCGATGCTGCAGTCCGATGCGCAGCGCTTGCCCGAGATGCGGGAAGAGCTCCTCGAAGGCGTGGAGTTCTTGCAGTGGCTCGAGAAGGACCACTTCATCTTCCTCGGCTACCGCGCTTACGACATCCAGAGCTACCCCGAGCTCGGCGGGCGGAAGGGCGTTGCGGTGCGCCCGGGCTCGGGCCTCGGCCTCCTCGGCGACGAAGGCGTGTCGAACTACGCGAAGCCGGTGCTGCTCGAGGAGCTCCCCCGCGCGGTCTCCGAGCGCCTGCATCGCCGCGTCTGCCCGCTGATCTCGAAGGCGAACTCGCACTCCACGGTCCATCGCCACGCGCAGATGGACTACATCGGGTTGAAGCGCCTCGACGCGCGCGGCGAGGTGATCGGAGAGATTCGCTTCCTCGGCCTCTTCACCTCGAAGGCCTTCGCCGAGAACGCGACCCAGATCCCGGTCCTCCGGAAGAAGCTCGATAAGGTCGTGAAGTCCGTGGGCATGCTCCCGGGCAGCCACGACGCGAAGGAAGTCGTCTCGCTCTTCGCGCGCCTGCCGAAGTCCGAGCTCTTCCTCATGAATCCCGAGGAGATCCGCCGCACGATCGGCACGATCCTCGAAGCCCCCAGCGAAGACCGCGTGCGCGTGACGCTGCGCCGCGACGAGCTGGACCGAGGGCTCTCGGTGATGGTGATCCTGCCGCGCGAGCGCTTCGATGACGAGGCCTCGCGCGCGATCCAGCAGGTGGTCTCGGAGGCCTGCGGCAGCAAGCCGATGGACGTGCGCGTGGTGCTCGGCGAAGAGCCGACCGTGCGCCTGCACTACTACTTCACGATGAAGGACGAGCCCGTCGCGATCGACGCGGCCGCCCTCGAGCTCGAGATCGCGAACCTGACGAGGAGTTGGAACGACCAACTCATCGAGGCGTTGCAACGCAGGGGCGACTTCGATCGCGCCGATCAGCTCTGGAAGCGCTGGCGCGACGCGTTCTCGGCGGACTACAAGGCGATCATCCCCGCCGAACGCGCGGCCGAGGACATCGAGGCCCTCGAGGAGACGCTGAAGGATCAGCAACCTCGTGTGCGCGTCGATCAGGGCCCGGCTCATCGCGGGACCGCGACGACCCTGCTCCTCATCTACCGCGCCGGCGCGCGCTTCGAGCTCAGCGGCACGATGCCCTGGCTCGACAACCTCGCGCTGAACGTCATCAACGAGCTCAGCTTCGGCCTGGAGGGCCGCTCGGTCCCGCGCTGCTACGTGCACTCCTTCCGCGTACAGGACGAGCGCGGGAACTTCCTCGCGCCGCCGGTAGCGCGGAGCTTGCGCGACATGATCTCCCTCGCGCTCGCGGGCGAGATCGAGAACGACGCGCTGAACGGCCTGATCGTGAACGCAGCGCTCGACTGGCGCGAGGTCGACCTGCTGCGCACCTACCGCAACTACATCCTGCAAGTCCGCCGCGACCTCTCGCTGCCCTCGATCCACGACGCGCTGCTGCGGAACGGCCCGGCGGTGAACGCGCTGGTGCAGTACTTCCACGCGCGCTTCGACCCGGCCTCGCTGGGCGGGCTCGCGGGGGCGCAACGCCTGCAGGGCGCGTTGCCCGAACGCCGTGCGGCGCTGATGCAGCAGCTCGAGGCGATCAGCGATGTGCGCGACTACCGCATCCTCGCGCGCTTCTTGAACGCGATCGACTCCACCCTGCGCACGAACTTCTATCAGTCGCTGAAGGGCGAGCGTCGCATCGCGATCAAGATCGAGTGCGCGAAGGTCGACGACATGCCGGCCCCGCGGCCGCTCTACGAGATCTACGTGCACGCGACCTACGTGGAGGGTGTCCACCTCCGCAGCGGCCCCGTCGCGCGCGGCGGCATCCGGTGGAGCGACCGCAAGGACGACTTCCGCACCGAGGTGCTGGGCCTGATGAAGACCCAGCGCACGAAGAACGCGGTGATCGTGCCCGTCGGCTCGAAGGGCGGATTCGTCACGAAGCGCCAGCACGCCGAGCGCGAAGCGCATCTGAAGGAAGGGATCGACCGCTACCGCACCTTCATCTCGGGCCTGCTCGACATCACCGACAACATCGTCGACGGCAAGGTCGTGCATCCCGAGCGCTGCGTGCGCTACGACGGTGAAGACCCCTACTTGGTCGTCGCGGCCGACAAGGGCACCGCGACCTACTCCGACTTCGCGAACGCGCTCTCGCTCGATCGCGGGTTCTGGCTCGGCGACGCCTTCGCCTCGGGCGGCTCCCAGGGCTACGACCACAAGAAGGAAGGCATCACCGCGCGCGGCGGCTGGGAGTGCGTGAAGCGCCACTTCCGCGAGATGAACATCGACATCCAGAAGACGCCCTTCACCGTCGTCGGCATCGGCGACATGAGCGGCGACGTCTTCGGGAACGGCATGCTGCTCGCGCAGACGATCAAGCTGCGCGCCGCGTTCGATCACCGCGACATCTTCCTCGACCCCAATCCCGACCCGGCGACGTCGTTCGTGGAGCGCAAGCGCATGTTCGCGCTGCCGCGCTCCTCCTGGGCCGACTACCGGAAGGACTTGATCTCCGCCGGCGGTGGCGTGTTCTCGCGGAAGCTCCGCAAGATCCCGCTCTCGCCCGAGGTGCGCGCGATGCTCGACGTCTCCGACGCCGAGATGGCGCCCGAGGACCTGATCCGCGCGATCCTGAAGATGCCCTGCGATCTCCTCTGGAACGGCGGGATCGGCACCTACGTCAAAGCCGGCACCGAAACGCACGCCGACGTGCGCGACGAGGCGACCGACGCGCTGCGCGTCGATTCCCGTCAGCTCCGCTGCAAGGTCGTCGGCGAAGGCGGCAACCTGGGCTTCACCCAGCGCGCGCGCATCGAGTTCGCCGCGGCCGGCGGGCGCATCAACACCGACGCGATCGACAACTCGGCCGGCGTCGACCTCTCCGACCACGAGGTGAACCTGAAGATCCTGCTCGCCCCGGTGGTGCAGGAAGGCCGCCTCACGATCGACCAGCGGAACGACCTCCTGCGCAGCCTGACCGACGAGGTCTGCTTGCTGGTGCTTGAGGACAATTACCGCCAGAGCCTGGTCCTCAGCATGGATCGCCAGCGCTCGCTGGAGGATCTCTCCCCCTACCGCGCGCTGATGGAGCGCCTGGTCTCGAGCGGGCTCCTCGATCGCGCGGTGGAATTCCTACCGAGTCGCGAAGAGCTCGAGGCGCGCGCCGCGCGCAACGAAGGGCTCACGCGCCCCGAGATCGCGGTGCTGCTCGCGTACTCGAAGATCGACCTCTTCCGCGAGATCCTCGAGAGCGACGTTCCGGACGACGCCGCGCTGCGCCCGCTGCTGCACGCCTACTTCCCGAAGGCGATCCAGCAGAGCTACGCCGCGGACATCGATCGCCATCGCTTGCGCCGCGAGATCGCCGCAACGGTGCTGACGAACCGCATCGTCGACCGCGTGGGCGTCGCGTGGCCCGCGCGCGTCGCGAGCATGCACGGCTGCAACTTGGCGCAGCTCGCGCGCGCGTTCCTCGTCGCGGACGCACTGCTCGGCACGCCGGCGCTCGCCGCTGAGATCGATCAGCTCGATGGCCGTGTGCCGACCGACGCGCAGATCATCGCGTACCGCATGGTCGCGACCGCGCAGGAGCGACTCATCCCGTCGGTCCTGCGGTGGCTCGACAGCGGTCTGTCGATCCAGCAGGCGATCGAGAAGCACCGCTCCGACGTCGCGGCGCTGAAGACGCGTGCCGCGGAGACGCCGGTCGAGTGGCGCCGCCGCGATAGCGAGGAGCTCTACTCGCGACTCGTCTCGCGCGGTTTCCCCGAGGAGTTCGCGGAGCGGCTGGGATCGCTGCACCACCTCGCGCGTGCCGGGGAGATCACCGGCATCGCCAGCGAAGCGAAGTGCGAGCTGCTGCGCGCGATGGAGGTCTACTACCGCACGGGGACGGCGCTCGAGTTCGCCGATGCGCTGCGCGAGGCGAAGGCCGGTCACGAGAAGGCCGACGAGGAACGCCAGGCGCGCTCGATCCTGACCGAGATGCTGCGCACGACCTACCGCACGACCGTGGTCGCGATCTTGCAGAAGCACGCGAGTGAGGACGTGCGCGCCGCGGTCGAGCGCTGGGCCGCGGCCCACGCGCAGGATCTGGACGTGATCCGCGGCATGCTCGAGAAGGCGCGCACCTCCGGCGCGCTCTCGCTCGGCACGCTCTTCATCCTGAACGATCGCTTCTCTAAGCTCGCCCAGGTCCGCGCGTGAGCGCTCCGGGGAGGGCGGTCGCCCGCTCTTTCCGGGGCTTCGTCGCGACCCAGTTCCTGGGCGCGTTCAACGACAATCTGTTCAAGCAGCTCGTCGTGCTGCTCGCCGTCGACCACGTGAAGTCCGGCGGCGAGTCGCTGGATGCGTTGGCGGCGGCGCTCTTCGCCCTGCCCTTCGTGCTCTTCTCGGGGCTCGCGGGGCAGCTCGCGGACCGCTTCTCGAAGCGCCGCGTGATCGTGCTGGCGAAGATCGCCGAGATCGCGGTGATGGGCCTCGCGGCGCTCGGCTTCGCGCTGCAGAGTCTCCCGTTCCTGCTCGTCGTGGTGTTCCTGATGGGCGCGCAGAGCGCCTTCTTCGGGCCCGCGAAGTACGGCGCGATCCCGGAGATGATCGAGCCCGGCGGCATGTCGCGCGCCAACGGCATCGTGCAAATGACGACCTTCCTCGCGGTGATCCTCGGGAACGCCGCCGCGGGGGCCCTGAAGAACACCTTCGGCGCAGCACTCCTCGCCCCGGCCGCGGTCTGCGTGCTGATCGCTGGAGTCGGCACGTTTACCAGCCTGCTCGTGCGAACAGCGCCGGCACAGCGGCCGGATCTCAAGCTCTCGCGCCAGCCCTTCGCCGATCTCTTCCCGACGCTGGTCGCGCTGCTGCGCCAGCGCTCGTGGCGCGATGTGATGCTCGCCTACTCGTTCTTCTGGTTCATGGGCGGCGTCGTGCAGCAGTGCATGAACCGCTACGGCAAGATCCTGATGGAACTCGACGACCGCGGCACGAGCTTCCTGCTGGTGACGTTGAGCGTCGGCATGGCGGCGGGCTCGGTGCTGGGCGGCTACCTCGCCCGCGGTACCATCCGCTTCGGCCTCGCGCGCTGGGGTGCCTTCGGCATGATCGCGGGGCTGCTCGCGCTCGGCGTCGCGCATCACGCGCTGGCGCTCGTCCACGTCGTGCTCTTCGTCCTTGGCGCGAGCGGGGCACTCTTCGGGCTGCCCTTCGTGGTCTGGATCCAGAGCTCGGCGCCGCCGAGCGAGCGCGGCAGCGTGATCGCCGTCTCCAACTTCACGAACTGGATCTTCATCTTCCTCAGCGCCGGCTACTTCGGCGCCACCTCGGCGCTCCTGCCCATCGAATGGGTGCCGGTCTCCCTGGGCGTCCTCACCGCCGTGGTGCTGCCCGGGTGGATCCGCTCCTTCGCCCGCCTCGAGCATCCAGCCCCGCGCTGAGCTCGTTCTCCTCGCTCTCCGAACTCCTACCGTGAGCCGCTCATGACCGCGAGCTTCGAACCCGTCCGCTTCGGCGTCCTCGGCGTCGGGCGCATCGCCCAGAACCGCTTCGCTCCCGCCGTCGTCGCCTCGCCGCTCGCGACGCTGGAGGCCGCGGCGAGCCGCGACCTCGCGCGTGCGAAGGCGCTCGACGCCGCGCGTGCCCACGGCAGCTACGCGGAGCTGCTGCGCGACGAGCGCGTGGAAGCGGTCTACATCGCGACGCACAACGGCCTCCACGAGGAGCTCTGCCTGGAGGCGCTCGACCGCGGCAAGCACGTGCTCTGCGAGAAGCCGCTCGGCCGGAACGCCGCGGAGTGCGAGCGCATGCTCGCGCGGGCGACGCAGCGGAAGCGCCACCTGGTCGAGGCCTTCATGTACCGGCATCACCCGCAGATCGCGAAGATGCTGGAGCTCGTGCAAAGCGGCGCGATCGGCGAGCTCCGCACCGTCGAGGCCTCGTTCTCCTTCCATCTCACGAAGGAGGACGACGTGCGCCTCAACGACGATTGGGGTGGCGGCGGCCTGCTCGACGTCGGCTGCTACTGCGTGAACATCTGTCGGCTGCTCCTCGGCGACGAGCCGGTGGGCCTCTCTGCCCGCGGCGCCTTCCACCCCGTCCACGGCGTGGACCTATCACTGCACGGCATCCTCGAATACGAGGGCGGGCGCTTCGCGGTGATCTCGTCCGGCTTCGACGGCGGGCTCCGCAATCGCGTGCTGCTCTCCGGCACGCGCGGCACGCTCGAGCTCCGCCACGCGTTCCTCTCCTGGGAAGACGAGCCGCTGCTCGTGCTGCGCCAGGAAGGCGGCGAGACGCACTACCCCTTCGAGATCGTCGATGTCTTCCGGCTCGAGGTCGAGGACCTCTGCCGCGCGATCCGCACGGGCTCGAAGCCGAAGCTCGGGCCGGACGAGGGGCTGAAGAACGCACGCATCCTCGATGCGCTGCTCGCCGACGCGCGGCGCTCGGCGCGGTCGCGCGGCTGAGTACAGGCCCGACGGCACGTACGAGCTCGCGCTGGGGCGCGGATGTCGGGACGACGACGGACCGAAGACCGTGAACGCGAGTGCGAGGCGAGTTCGAGGCGAGTCGAGGGCGTTCGTGAGCGGGTCGGGCCACGGCGCTTCGCCCGGCCCTACGGCGTAGCAAGCGACGCGCCCGACGCGCGTGTTCGGGGACACGAGCGATCGAGCGTCGATGCGTGAAGAGAGCGCGTGCGCATTCGATCGCGGGCGCGTCGTTCACGTCGCTTGCTGCGCCTGCGGGCGCGGCTTCGCTCCGCGTCGTTCGATGCGGGAACGCGTTCCAGAGCCCCACTTGAGGGTGGGGGCTCTGGAACTTTCTGTTGAGGGGTCGGGGGGCGAATCGGACGCGACGAACGAGTCGAACGCGAGCGCGAGCAGACGCTCTTGCCGATCTCGAATCGGCGACGTTCTCGACGCGACGACCATTGCTGCACGAACCGTGCGGGTGCGACGCGGGAGGCGAGCTCGAGGCGTTCGTGAGAGGGTCGGGCCACGGCGCTCCGCCCGGCCCTACGGCGTAGCAAGCGACGCGCCCGACGCGCGTGTTCGAGCGTTGTGAGCGCTCGAGCGTCGACGCGTGAAGAGAGCGCGCGTGCGTTCGGAGGCGGGCGCGTCGTTCACGTCGCTCGCTGCGCCTGCGGGCGCGGCTTCGCTCCGCGTCGTTTGATGCGGGAGCACGTTCCAGAGCCCCACGGGAGAGTGGGGGCTCTGGAACTCTCTGTTGCCGGGTCGATGCGGGAGTTGGGCGCCGGTAGCGGAGCGAACGCGATCGCGAGCGGGCGATCTTGGCGATCTCGATTCGGC
>JAEUHW010000318.1 GCA_016793245.1 Planctomycetota bacterium | reverse complement strand
GCTCTTCGCGCCGCGCATCTGGAACGGCAGCTTGCTCTACTGCCTCGATTGCCTCGGCGCGACGACGCCGTTCGGCTCGGGCTGCGCGGATGCCGGAGGCCAGACGCTCCGCTTCTACGCCAACGGCTGCGCCGATCTCGGGAGCCCCTTCAGCTTCGACCTCTCCTCACCGGGTGCGAGCCCGGGAGCGGCGGCGTTCCTCGTGATGGGGCTCAGCGATCTCGATTGGCTCGGCTTGCCGCTGCCCTTCGCTCTCGATCCGCTGGGCGCCACGGGTTGCCAGATCTCCACGAGCCACGACTTGATCCTGGGCCCGTACGGTTTCGCGCGCGGCGCGATCGCGCTGCCCATCGTGGTGCCGCTCGACGGATTGCTCACCGCGGCGCCGAGCTACTGGCAGGCGTACGCCTTCGATCCAGCGCAGAATTCGCTCGGCATCGCGACTTCCAACGCGCTGCGCGTCGAGCTGCGCTGAGCGCGCGCTCACTCGTTCCTGCGATCGCGCGGCCGATGCGGCTCGTCGACGACGAAGCGCGGTGATCTAGGTGGACAGCGTCTCGAACGCGCTGTTCGGCCTGCGGATCTGGGCGCGCGTCAGCACCGCGGCGAGCTCCGCTCCCGTCGTGCAGAGCGGCAGCTCCTCGATGCGATGCGCCATGCTCTGCGGCACGCGCTCCGCTTGCAGCGGATCGACGAGGATCGGCGTGAAGGGCTCCATCACCGGCAGGATCACGCACTGCGCGGCGCGCGCGATCTCGAGCACGAATTCGCCGACGCGCGCGTCGAGCTCGCGGCGGCGGATGCGGAACGCGCAGGCTTCGAAGGGCTCGTCCGACTCGAGCTCTTGGGCCAGGAACTCCACCGCGATGCCGTGCGGCAACGTGACGAAGTAGGTGCCCAGGTCGTCGGGGCCCACCGTGTCGTACGCGGCGAGGATCGAACGGATCTCGGCGCGCACGGCGTCACCGGCGGGCTGCTCCGCGAAGCGCTTCAGGAAGAGGTCGAGGCTCACGGAGAAGTCCCTCGGGGATCGAACGCTGTCGCTCCTCCTATCGGCTGCGCGGCGGGAGCGGCCGAAGGGCTCTTGCGCGGAAGCGAGCAAGAGGCGCGACCGGGAGGCGGGAGTTCAGGCCTCGCCGCCCGGCACATCGAGGTTGCCCCGCATGGCGCGATAGAGCCGAGCGCCGACGTCGGCGGCGCTCGCGTGAGGGAAGTCCCGCGAGTCGAAGGCGGACGCGAAGACCTCGGCGATCACGCGCGTGGCATCTTCCCTCGAGCGGACTTCGTCCCAGCGGGCGACGACGCGTTGGATCTCGCCGTCGAGCTCGTCCAGAGGCGCGCCGAGGGCGAGGAGCCGGTAGGGGTCCCACGCGCGCAGGACCGGCGCGACCACCGCGAAGCGCGCCTGGTAGAGCGCGCGGAGCCGCTGACGTTCTTCGCGCGCGGTCATGGCGCGCTAACGCGCGAGCTGCTCCAGGCGCTCGCGCAGGAACGGCTCGCTCGCGAAGAGCTGGCGATACAGCGCGTCGCGTCGCGCGCCCAGGGTCTTCAGGCCGGCATCGAGAGCGCTCTGCGCGAGCTCGCGCGCTTCCGCGGTGCGTCCGTGCGCGAAGGCGAGCGCGGCGCGATCGAGCGGCGCGATCGCGAGCTCGCGGTACTCGCTGTAGAAGCCGAGGCGCGCGAGCGAGCTCTCGGCGGCGGCGAGATCGCTCCGGCGCAGCGCCGCGAGGAACGAGCTCTCGTGTCCGTCGAGGGTCAGCTTCCGACCGTAGAAGCTCGCGAGCTTGCTCTGCTCACCGCTCGCGCCGAGCGAGCGCTTCATCCATTCCTTGCCGAGCTCGAGCTCTCGGGCGGCGCGATCGACGGCGAGCGCCACCGCGGCTTCGAGCGCTTCCTTCAACGCGGGACCGTTGCCGAGGTTCCAGGCGTCGAGCGCACGCTGGGCGAGCAGTGAGGAGAGCTCGTCGTAACGCTGGCGGCGATCCGGCCCGGGGATGCAGACCGCGGCGAGGGCGCGCGCGCCGGAGAGCTCGCCTTCGCGGGCCAAGCGCTCGACCTCTGCGAGCAGCGCGCTCTCGTCGCCTTGCGCCGCCGCCTCTTCGGCGAGCCAGCGCGCGGCTTCGTCATAGCGCTTCGCGGCCAGGGCTTCGCGCGCCGCGCGCTGCCGGAGATCGGCGAAGAGCGGAGCGAGCTCGGCGCGCAGCGCCGGGCGCAACGAGACGAGCTCGCGGTAGAGCTCGAACGCGCGCGCCGTGTTCGCGCTCGCTCGCGCGAGATAGACCTCGGCGAGCAGCGCGTTGGCGCGCGCGCGCTCGTCGTCCGGATCGAGCGCGAGCCGGCGCTGGTTGGCGGCGAGCGAACGGCGGAGCGCCGGCTGCGGATCGGGGAGCAAGCTCGCGGAGCGGAACGCGAGCTCGGCCTCGAGAGCCAGGGCCGCGAGGTCGTGCGGCGCATCGACCTGCGCGCGCTCGACGGCGCGCAACGCTTGCGCGCCGTCGGTGGCGAGGCGCGCGCGCAGCAAGCGAGCGCGATAGTCCTCGGGGGCCAGCACGAGCGCCGTATCGAGCTCGGCGCCGAGCCGCTCGCGCGTCGCTTCGTCGATCGCCGCGCCGGCCGCGGGGAGCGCGGCGATGACCTGCGCGACCTCGAGCGAGGCGACGAGGCGCGTGCCGCCGAAGATCGCTCCCGCGGTGGTGAACCCGGCGAGCAAGAGGATCGGCAAGAGCGGGCCGTGGCCCGCGGCGGCGTCGGCGGCGCGGCTGCTGCGCGCAACGAGCGCGCCGAGCAGCGCGGCGAAGAGCGCGGCCACCGGAGCGTTCGCGAGCAACGGGGTCCGCGCGCCGCCGTTCAGCAGCACGGCGACGAGCGCTGCGAAGAGGAAGGTGCGCTCGGTCGCGGTGCCGCGCCGCGTCGCGAGCAGCAGCACGGCGAGCGCCGCTCCCAGCGCGAGGGCGCCGAGCAGTCCGGTCTCGGCGAGCGCCTGCAACGCGTCGTTGTGCGCGGTGTTCACGACGGTTCCGCCTTCGGCGCGTCGCGAGAGCGCGCGCTCCTCGGCGGATCGGAACGGCGGGTAGAGCTCGTCGAAGGAGCCGGCGCCCAAGCCCAGCCACGGCGCGCTCGGAAACACGTCGGTGAGGATCGCGCGCCAGGTGAGCAAGCGCACGTCGAGCGTACGGAAATCCCGCGGTCCGCGTCCGGAGCTCGCGCCGAGCTCACTCGGCGAGGCGCTCTCGCTCGCGGCGTGCGGCGCGCTCGGGAACGGGGCCGCGAGGGGCAGGTGGAAACAAGCGAGCCCGGCGATCAGCACGGGCGCCAAGGCGCGCGCGTGCGCGCGCTGGCGCACGTAGAGCACCGCCAAGCTCGCGACCGCGACGAGCTGATAGGCGATCGCCGCCGTCAGCGTGTCCGCGAGCGCGAGATAGCTCGCTTGCAAGAGATGCAGCGCGGCGTAGCCCAGCGCGCGCGGGCGCGTCCGCGCGCGCAGCGCCGAGCGCAGCGCGAGGAAGGCGCACGGCAGCACGAGCTCCGAGGCGAAGGCGACGTTGCCGAAGGTGCTGACCGGTTCGCTCGGGGCCGAAGCCGAGGAGAGCCCCAGCGAGAACCCCGCGCGCTCGAGCCAGCCGATCGCGGCGACCATCGAGCCGGTGGCGATGGCGCCGGTGAGCACGTGCTCGCGCAGCGTTCTCGGAGCGCTCGCGACGAGCAGCAGGACGGAGAGCGCCGCGGCGCCCTGGGCGCTCAGCGCAAAGGCCGGCACCAGGCGCTCCGCGAAGAAGCCTGAGAGCAGCGCCACCGCGAGCGGCGCGAAGAGCAGCGTGCGCTGGACCAGGGAGAAGCGCCCGAGCTCCGCGCGCGCCGCGCGCAGCCCGATCAGCAGCGCGATGCCGCCGAGCACGAGCAGGAGCTGGGCCTTCGTCTGCTCGGGGCGCAGCCAGTGCGGGCCGATCGCGAGAGAGGGGACCGCGAGCGCCGCCAGGACCGCGGCGGTCGCGAGGCGAGTTCTCACCAGCTTTTCGGGCATGGGGCGTGCTCTCTGATCCCTGGTCTGTCCAAGTGGCCGCCTAGGAAGAAGCGCGCCTCGTCCACGATGGTTTGGTCGGCGTTCGCATGCACGCGCACGTTGCGCTCGTGCTCCGGCGCGAGCTCGAGCCACGGAGGTGGAGCGCCGTAAGAGAGCGGCGAGTCCTCGTGCTCGATGTCGCCGATGGCGCAGCGCCGGACCATCCTCGATCCTCGTCTCGCCGGTTCAGCTCTTCGCCGCTTCGAGGTCCTCGCGCGACAGCACCGCGTCGACGAAGCCCTGCGGATCGAAGACCTCGAGGTCATCGATCTTCTCGCCCACGCCGACGAACTTCACCGGCAGATTCATCTGCTCGCGAATGCCGAAGACCGCGCCGCCCTTCGCGGTGCCGTCGAGTTTCGCCAGCACGAGTCCGGTGACGGCCGCGACTTGCGAGAACTCGCGCGCTTGCACGAGCGCGTTCTGGCCCGTGGTCGCATCGAGCACGAGCAAGGTCTCGTGCGGCGCGCCTTTGATGTGGCGCTCCAAGACCTTGCGGATCTTCTCGAGCTCCTGCATCAGGTGCTTCTGCGTATGCAGTCGCCCGGCGGTGTCGACGATCAGCACGTCGACGCCAGCGCGCACCGCTTGGTCCGCGGCGTCGTAGGCGACGGCGGCGGGATCGGCGCCGGTCTCCTTCCGCACGATCGGAACCTGCAGGCGCTGCGCCCAGATGCCGAGCTGCTCGACGGCCGCGGCGCGGAAGGTGTCCGCCGCAGCGAGCATCACCTTCAGGTTCTGCTTCTGGAGATGGCGCGCGAGCTTCGCGATCGAGGTCGTCTTCCCGCTGCCGTTCACGCCGCAGACCATCACCACCGTCGGGCCTTTCTCGGCGCGCGCGATCGCGCCGCCGCAGCCCTGCAGACGCTGGATCAGGCCGCGCCGCAGCCATTCGAAGACCGCGTCGGTGTCGGAGATCTCCTTCTTGCGGTAGGCCTCCTTGATCTCCTCCACGAGCGCGATGCCGGTCTTGCCGAGGTCGGCCGTGAAGAGGACCTGCTCCAGCTCGTCGAGGAACGCCTCGTCGAGCTTGCGGCGGCCGAAGAGCGAGCGCAGCGAGCTCGCGAGCTTCTCGCGCGTCTTCTTCAGGCCTTGGAAGAGCTTGCCGAACACCATGCGTTTTGTTTTCCGGACGAGGGAGGGAGCGGGGGCGCTCCTAGGAGCGCGCGGGGGCCGGAGCGCTCGCCGTCGAGCCGTTGGCGTCCTTGCTCACGCGATCGAGGATGCCGTTGATGAAGGCGCCCGAGTTCTGCGTGGAGAAGCGCTTGCCGAGCTCGATGGCTTCGTTGATCGAGACGTTCGACGGGATGTCGTCGCAGTAGAGGATCTCGAAGATCGCCATCCGCAGCACGTTGCGATCGATCGTCGCCATGCGGTGGATCTCCCAGTTCTTCGCGACGCGCTTCAGGAGCGTGTCGATCTCCTCGCGGTGCGTCTTCACGCCCTCGATCAAGCGCAAGGTGAACTCGCGCACCTGGCGATCCTTGGTCTCGTCCGCGAGGAAGCTCGCGAGCTGCTCGCCCGCGTCATCGCGCAGGTCGTGCATGTAGAGGAACTGGAGGGCGATCTCGCGGGAGCGCGTACGGCGGCGCATGACGGACTCGGGTGGTTCGAGGTCGAAGTGGATCGAAAGAGCGCGCGGCGCGCCTGGCGTGTCTCAACGGCGTCAGCCGTTGAACCAGCAATCGTGTCTCAACGGCGTCAACCGTTGAACCAGCAAACGTGTCTCAACGGCGTCAGCCGTTGAACCAGCAGAAGTGTCTCAACGGCGTCAACCGTTGAACCAGCAGAAGTGTCTCAACGGCATCAGCCGTTGAACCAGCCAACATGCTGACGAGGCAGGGGCGAAGCCTCGCTACTTCTTGCCGGCCTTGGCGCGCGGCATCTGCGCGAAGAGGTTGGCCATCTCGAGGGCGGCGAGCGCGGCCTCCGCGCCCTTGTTGCCGGCCTTGGTGCCCGCGCGCTCGATCGCCTGCTCGATCGTGTCGCAGGTGAGCACCCCGTACGCCATCGGGACGTCGAGCTCGAAGGACGCGTGGGCGATGCCCTTCGTCGCTTCCGCCGAGATGTGATCGAAGTGCGGGGTCGCACCTCGGATCAGGACGCCGAGGCAGATCACCGCGTCGAGCTCGGGACGCGCCGCGGCGAGGCGGCGAGCGGCGAGCGGGATCTCGTAGGATCCCGGCACGCGGACCAGGGTGATGTGCTCGTCCTTCACGCCGTGGCGGCGGAGGGAGTCGAGCGCGCCGGCGAGCAATTGCTCGCCGATGAAGGCATTCCAACGGGAGAGCACGATGCCGAAGCGCCGGCCGGAGCCGGCGAAGTCGCCCTGGATTTCAGAGATCATCTTCGCCTCGCGGAGCGGAGGCGCGCCGCGGGGCTAGCCGTGGCGCGCGAGGGCGAAGATGCTAACGACCGCGGCGCGCCTCGTCCACGCGCTGTCGCTCCCGACCCTCGAGGCGGATCCCCCTCCGCCGCTCCCGAGACGTCTCCGATGCGCATCGGTCTTCATCGCACCCCACTGCTCTTGGCCCTCGCCTGTCTCGGGACCGCGGCGAGCGCGCAGCTCGGGCCTGCCGAGCTCTACACCTACCCCGCGGAGAACTTGGTGCGCCTCGACTTCGATGCGGATCGCTTCCCGGATCTCGCCTATCTCGAGGGCGGCGCCATCTCCTTGGCTCGGAACGCCGGCGACGGCAGCTTCTTCGGCGCGCCGACGCTGCCCGTCGGACTCTCGGGTCTCCTCGTCGCCGTGCGAGCGAACGGCGACGCGATGCGCGATCTCCTGACGATCGATGGCGCCGCGGGGTTCGCCCAGAGCTTTCTCCGCACGGGAGCGCCGGGCGGCTTCGCGCCGGGGCCGCTCTTCGCCGTGCCGCCTCAGCTCGCGAGCTCTGGTAGCGAGTCCTTCGTCGCCGACCTCGACCGCGATGGGCGCGAGGACGTGGTTCACGGCACCTCGGTGCTGCTCTCGAACGGCGACGGCAGCTTTCGTGGGCAGCCCGCGGCGTGGATCGCGAGCGGCGGCGTGCGGGCGCTGCGCGATCTCGATGCCGACGGCTATCTCGACGCCGTCTCGGTCGACGAGAGTCCGCGGCGCCCGAGCCTGCTCTGGATCGCTTGGGGCTCCGCGCAGGGCTTCGCGAGCGGCGACCAGGTCACCTTGCCGGGACTGCGCGCCGGTTCGCCCGTGGTCGGCGACCTCGATGGCGATGGTCTGCTCGACCTCGCGTGCGCGGGGACGAACGCGGCCTATCTCGTCTTCGGGGCCGGCGGACGCAGCCTGAGCGCGGCGATCTCGGTGCCGCTCGTCACGACTTCCGGGCCGGCGGTGCTCGGCGACTTCGATGGCGATCGCCGCACCGATCTCGCGTTCGGGACGCCGGGGTCGCTCACGCAGGTGTTGCAGAACCGCGGCGCGCGGAGCTTCGCCCTCTCCGCCGCCGCCGGACCGAACGAACGGCAGGGGGGCGCCTTGCTCGCCGTGGACCTCGACGAGGATGGCCGCGACGAGCTGGTGGGTGGGGAAGGCACGACGCTCACGGTGCTCTGGGCGCTCGGCGGCTTCGCGTTCCGGCCCGAGGACCGCAGTGGCTTCCCGGTCGAGCGCATCGCCGCCCTCGACCTGGATCGCGACGGCGACTTGGATCTGCTGGTCTCCGGCGGCCGTGGCTTCGGCGCGCATACGCAAGTGCTGCGGAACGCGCTCGATCCTGGATCGGCGAGCTTCGGCTCGGGCACTCCGGGGAGCGGCGGGTTCGCGCCGCGGCTCGCGACGCGCGGGGGCCTCGCCCGAGCAGGCAACCTCGCCTTCGGGTTCCGCGTCGATCAAGCGGTGGGGCGAAGCGCCGGCTTGGTGCTGCTCGGCCGAGCTTCCGCTCTCGTGCCACTGCCGGAAGGCGCGACGCTCTACGTCGCGCCTCCGTTCGACTTGGAGCTGCCGATCGCGCTCGCAGGGCGAGCGGGAGTGGCGGGGGACGGGAGCGGGCAGATCGCCGCGCCGTTGACGCTCGAGATGGCGCTGGTCTCGGCCGACGTGTTCGCGCAGGCGGTACTCCTCGATCCCGGGCGGAACTCCTCGCTCAGCTGGAGCGCCGGCCTGCGCGTCCGTCTGGTGCCATAGAGAAAGGTGCCGTAGAGAAAGGTCCGGGGCGGGCGGAGCCGGCCGATGGCACCGGATTCCGGCGCGAGCCCAGATCGGAAGTGCAATCCGATTGCACTTCGGGCCGCTACATATCTGCGGGCCCGGAATCGCAGGCTCCTACTTCGGCGCGAAGCCGAAGGGCTCAGCGCTTCGCCGCCGCCCGCTGCGCCTTCTGATGATCCAGGTAGCTGCGGAAGCGCTTCCGCCATTCGTGCGGCGCTTCGAACGGCAGGGGACCGGCCTCCGCGGCGGCCGCGAGGCACGCGGCGGCCTCGGCCGGAAAGCCGTTGTCGCCGTAGTGGCTCACCGATTCGGCGGCCAGACCGGCGCGGAGGACCAGCACGGAGTAGCTCTGCCCGTCCAGGAAGAGATAGCCCAAGGTCCGGCCGTAGGGGTCCTTCTGGCCGCGGTCCAGGAGCTCCAGCTTCTCCGAGCGCGCGAGGCAACCCTCGAGGAAGCCCGCGGCGCGCTCGCCGTAGGGCTGAGCCACGGGCAAGCCGTGCTCGGGATGCGCGATCTCGGGCGTATCGATCCCGAGCAGGCGCACCGTCTCCTTCTCGCCGCCATCCCAGAGGATGTCGACGGTGTCGCCGTCATCGAAGCGCACGCGCGACTTCTCCACAGTGCGCCGGCGCGGATCCCCGGCCTTCGCGCTGCGGCGAGAACTGCGCGCCGTGGAGGGCGCGGCCGCTTCGATCGAGGAATCGCTCGGGCGCTCGGGCGCGGTGTCCGCGCCGCCGGCGCAGCTCGTGGCTCCGAAGCCGAGCAACAACACGAACGCCGCGCGGGAGCATCGTCCCGCGCCGCGCTCGCGGGCGGCGTTCAACGGCCCTTCGCGCGGCGGTCGCGCGAGGTCTGGCCAAGCGTCTTCCTCGTCTTGCGAGTCGGGCGCTTGCCGTGGTTCGCGTTGCTGTAGGGCTTGTTGCGGCGGCGGCCTTGGCGCTGATGTGCCATGGAATCCAAACTCCGGGTGTTCCGGGAAAAAGGCGCGGCAGGATAGCGAAGGGGGGAGGCGCGGGGAAGCGCCAAGTGGAGAGCGGGCGAAGAAGGTCGGCGCATGAGGTGTTCTCCACACGTTCTCCACACCTTCTGCAGGCCTTCTCCCCAGTTCCTCCCGTAGTTCTCCATGCGCGAGCTATGTATGCGAGGTAGCGGCAAATGGGCTCCAGTGGGCCGTTCCGCCGACCGATGGTGGCGCTGGACCTGGCCGACCCCAAGCCCTGGTGGGTGCGCTCCGCGCCGCCGAGGGGTCGGCCCGAGACGAGACTCAAGAACCGTGGAATGCCAGCCGACCCGAGCTTGGATGCCCCGGTTCGGTGCGTTCAGGCGGCCTTCGTGCCGCCGTGCCTCGGAGCTCTCCGCCCCGATCTCTACGCGAGATCGTGAGGAGCTCCGGGGGAACGAGCGCCCCGACGGATGGGAAGTCGACGAAGCCGTGAGGCTTCGTCTGGAGGAGTTCGAGCTCATGGCTCCCGAAGCTCATGACACGTCGTGCCCGATGGCGGGCTGCGGCGGACCGACGTACTGGAGACGCGACGGGTATCGCGTCTGCATGCATTGCGGCCACGAGCTGGCGGCCGCGGAAGCGCTCCCGAGCGCGACCGAGGGCCAACGACGCTCGGCGTCGCGCGCGGTTTCGAGCTCGGGACTGATCGTCGCCGGCTTGGTCGCCGGGGCGATGGTCTTCTCGCTCACGAGCTCCACACCACCCGTGATCACGCGCCAAGCAACCGTGCGCGTGGTTCCGTTCGCAGAGGCCGAGTTGTTGGCCGCGCTTCGCAGTAGTCCCGAGGAGTTCGCAGCGAGGCTCACACCTCTCCTGCGCTTCAAGAACATCGGCGCACTCGAGTCCGCCGACGACGCTGCTGTCCGCTCCGCCTCCATCGCGAACGACTGGGTGAACTTCCATGCTGAAACGAAGAGACAGATTGCTCTGGTCCTCAACGACCTGGCGAATTCCGCCAACCTTGCTGCTTATCGCTCTGTGCAGCTTCCTGTGGCTCTTCTCCTCGGCGAGCTCCTTCTCGCCGGAGTCGAGCTCGAGCCTCGCGCTCTCGAGCGCCTCGTCGAGAGCTTCCGCATCTACGCAAAAGACTTCGGCGACGGAGTGCTCCAAGCCGTCGGCAACGTCGTCCGCACCTACGCACCTGCCGAGCCTCGACTCCAGCTCGCGCTCCAAGACGCACTCCTCGATCCTTAGTGGGTTTGCTTCTCGGCCGATCGCCTTCGCGCGCACCGCGAGCAACGGCTCGTCGAGCTTCCTCACGCAGGAGCCCTTCGTCTTCATCACGTCCACCGACGCTGGCGCGCCGATCCGCGCCGAACTCGATGGCGGCGGCGGCAGCCGCACGTGGCTCGATGTCCAGGTCTTCGTCGAGGATCCCGCTGGCGGTCTGACCCAAGTGCACAACGAGCGGATCTACGTCGGCGATACGCCGGTCGAGTGGATCGGTCCCATCGTCGAGGAGCAGTGGCGCGGCCGCATGGTGCGCGTGCGCACCACGGACGTGGGCACGGGAGCAACCGTGGCCGACGATATGAGCAAGGTCCGCCGCAGCTGATCGCCGTTCCGCGCTTCCCCTCGGCCTATCGCTCGCTCGCTATCTTCGCTCGCTCGGTCGAGTCCGCTCCCGAGCCTTCGCGCGCCCTCTACCGAAATCGCGCGAACCGTGGCACCCTGGGCTTACGTTCTACGCTCCGATTCCGCGCGCCCCTTCCCGGCGCGTAGCCCCAGGTCCCCAACCGCCCGTTGCCCGACGTGACCGAGGCCACCGCCCGCGCCGCAGAGCCCACCGCTGAAGTCCTCCCGGCCGCGGAGGTCGCGGCGATCCGCCAGCATCTCGCGCGCCTCATCGCGAACGTCGAGGGCGTCCTCCACGGCAAGCGCGAAGCGGTCGAGCTGGCCGTGATCGCGCTGCTCGCCGGGGGCCACGTGCTGATCGAAGACGTGCCCGGCGTCGGCAAGACCTTGCTCGCGCGCGCGCTGGCGCGCTCGATCGACGGCAGCTTCCGGCGCCTGCAGTTCACGCCCGATCTCCTGCCGTCCGACGTGCTCGGGACCTCCATCTACGAAGCCGACGAGCGGCGCTTCGTCTTCCACCCCGGGCCGATCTTCGCGCACGTGGTGCTGGCCGACGAGATCAACCGCACCTCGCCGCGCGCGCAGTCCGCGCTGCTGGAGGCGATGAACGAAGCGCAGGTCTCGATCGACGGCGAGACTCACGCCTTGCCGCAGCCGTTCCTCGTGCTCGCGACGCAGAACCCGATCGAATACGCGGGCACCTATCCGCTGCCGGAGGCGCAGCTCGATCGCTTCCTCCTCCGCCTCTCGATCGGCTATCCCGACCGCGTCGCCGAGAAGCGCATGCTGGAGCTCCGTCGCGGCGGCGATCCTCATGAGGATCTGCGGCCGGTCTGCCACGCCGCGGACATCGCGCGCTGGCAGGCGCGCGTGCCGGAGGTCGCGGTCACCGAGGCGTTGGTCGACTATCTGCTGGATCTCGTCGCGGCGACGCGCGGCGATGCGAGATTCGCCCTCGGCGTCTCGCCGCGCGGAACGCTCGCGCTCTATCGCGCGGCGCAAGCGCGCGCGCTGCTGGATGGCCGCGCCTACTGCGTGCCCGATGACTTGAAGGCCCTCGTCGGCCCGTGCTGGACGCACCGCGTGCTGCCGCAAGGCGTCGAGCCCGGCGAAGAGGCCGAGCGCCTCGCGGGACAGCTGCTGCGCGAGATCCTCGCGCGCGTCGAGGTGCCGCTGTGAACGCGCTCGGCGCGGCCCTCGCACGCCGCGTCGGAGAAGCCGGGGCCATCGCCGTCGGCCTGGCTCTCATCGCGCTCTTCTTCGCGTGGGCCTATGCGGCGCCGGCGCTCTGGCTGCTCGGCTTCTTCGTGCTGGCACTCGGCGCGCTCGACGCGCTCTACGCGGCGCGCGTGCTGCGGAAGGTGGCGCTGCGGCGCTCGGCCCCGAGTCGCGCGCGAGCCGATTGGCCGTTCGAGATCGAGCTCGAGCTCGAGAACCGGCATCTGCTCGCCCCGCTCTCCGGCGTGCTCGTACGCGATGCGCTGCTCGGGCAGGCGGCGGCGGTGACCTGGGCGGTCTTCCCGTGGATCGGCGCAGGCGAGACGCGCCGCGTCTGCACGCGTCTCACGGCGCGGCGACGCGGGCTGCATCGCTTCGAGGCGAGTCTCGTGCGCACGGGGTTCCCCCTCGGGCTCTGGAGCGCCGAGCTGCAGCGGCTGGCACCCGCCGAAGTGCTCGTGCATCCGCGCGCGGGGCGCATCGCGGAAGCGCTGTTCCGGCGCTTGGAGCAGCTCGAGTCGGCGCGTCGATCGCGGCAGGCGACGCGCAGCGACGAGGAGTTCCGCGGGCTCCGCGAATGGCGCCACGGCGATCATCCGAAGCGCATCCATTGGCGGCGCAGCGCGCGCCTCGGCGCGCTGGTGGTGAAGGAGTTCGAGGAGGCGCGCTCCGCGCGCTTGACCCTGGTGCTCTCCTGCGTCGCGCAGCGCGGGAAGGGCGCGGCGCTCGCTGAAGAAGCGATCTCCTTCGCCGCGGCGCTCGCGCAGGCTTGCCAGCGCCGCGGTCTGCTCCTCAGCTTGATCTGCGGAACGAGCGCGGCACCGCAAGTGCTGGAGATCGGCGGAGGCGGCGCGCCGCTCGAGCGTGCGCTCGATCGCTTGGCGCAGCTCGAGCTCGAGGCCGAGGCCGCTCCCGAGACCGCGGACGCGCTGGCGCAGCTCCCGCCGCGGCTCTTCCGCGAGCGGCACGTGCTCTGCGTCGCGGCGCGCGCGACCGCGCTGCCGAGCGAGGAGCAGCGCGCGCGGTGGCGCAAGCTCGGCGCCGAGGTGTGGAGCCTGCCGGCCGACGGGCGCGAGTTCACCCGCTACTTCGCTCGGGCGACGCCGCTCGAACGTCTGGAGTCGGCGCGCTCGGCCTCGCGCGCGCCGCGCGGGAGCGCGGCACCATGAGCGCGCTCCGGGCGTGGCTCTGGCGCGCGCGCGCGTTCGCTCTCGCGCCATCGATCGACGGCGGCGTCGCGCGCGATCGCGCCGGCCGCTCGCTCGCGCGCGCGAGCTATCTGCTGCTCGGCGCGAGTGCCAGCGTGCTCGTCGCGTGCGAACGCGGCCTCGCGTGGCTCGGCCTCGCCGCGCTCGTCGCGCTCGTCGCCAGCGTGCTCGATCTCCGCCGCGCGACGCGTCCGAGCGGCGCCTTGCTCGGCGTGGTGGGCGGACTTTCGCTCGCCGCGCTGTGGACGCGGGAGCTCCTCCTGCTCGCCAGCGCGGAGATCCCGCTCGGGGCGTTGCTCGGCGCGGTCGCGGAGAGCTTCTGGATCGCGGCGGCGCTTCTCGCGTTGCTCGACAAGACCTGGGTGCAGCTCTGCGGGATCGCGCTCTGCGCGGCGCTCGTCGGATTGATCGGGATCGTCGCCGCCGAGAGCGGCCACATCCTCTGGGCGTTGCTCGCGATCGCGTGGACGATGCTGCTCTTGCTGCAGCGCGCGCAGCGTTGGCGGAGTGCCCAGTGGATCGGCAGCGAGGATCGCGCTTCGATCGGGATCGATCGCGGAGCGCGGCGCGGTTGGGAGACCGCGATGGCGCAAGCCCTCCTCGCGCTCTGGCTGCTCTGCGCCGCGGGAACGCTCGCGATCTTGTCCTATCTCGTGCTGCCGACGCGCGGCGCGCGCGTGAGCGAGAGCGCCGCGCGCGATCCGCAGCGCGCCGAATGGGGCCGCGTCGCGGGCTTCCGCGAGGGGCTCGCCCTCGGCAGCATCGGAGACTTGAAGCAGAGCTTCGAGCCGGCGCTCATCGTGCGTCCGACCGAGGAAGACGGCGGCGCCCTGATGCGCGCGCTCGCGAAGCGGCCGAACTACTGGCGCGGTCTCGCGCACGCGACCTACGACCACGCGGAGCAGCGCTGGGTCGCGGAAGATCCTCTCGCCGCGCCGCTCGCCACGCCCAGCGCGCCGAGCGAGTCCGGAGGATCGCCGAGCTTCCAGTGGCGTCGAGGTGCGCACGCTCTCGAGTACGAGCAAGAGCTCCTGCTCTCCGAGAGCCGCGTCTTCTTCGCCCTCGAGCCGGTGCACTCGCTCGACTCCGAGCTCCGCTATCCGCGCGCGGCCTCTCTCGAAGGGCGCTTGCGTCGCGATCGCGAAGGTGTGCTCTGGTGCCTCGACGAGGAGGGCCGCGGCGCGCTGCGCGAAGGTGCGCTCCTCGTCGCGCGCGCCAACGCGATGCGCAGCGGTGCCGCGCGCCGCGCGACGGTGCCGGAAGCACATGCGGAGGAGCGCTATCACGCGCTGCCGCCGAGCCTCGAGAACGCGCCGGAGTTCGCACGGGCTCGCGCGCGCTTCGCCGCGGCGCTCGAAGCCGCCGTGCCCGCGGGCGAGAAGCTCAGCGTGGATGCGGTCGAGAAGGCGATCGCCGCCGCGATCCATGCGCGCTGTCGCTACAGCTTGAACCTGCTCGGCGGAGCGAAGAGCCCCGCCGAGCCGCTGCTCGTGTTTCTCGAGGGGCCCGACGAGCTGCGCCAGGGGCATTGCCTCTTCTTCTCGACAGCCGCGGCGCTGCTCTTGCGCGCGCAGGGGTTCGCCACGCGCTGCGTCTCCGGCTTCGCCGGAGGCGTCGAGCGCGACGGGCGCTGGATCGTCGCGGCCGCGCATGCGCACGCGTGGATCGAGCTCTGGTGCGGGCGCTCGGGCTGGGTGACGCTCGATCCGACGCCGTCCGCTCATCAGCCGCAGGGCGAAGCGCAAGAGCGCGTCGTGCGGCGCGCCGCGGAGCGGATGGGGGCCGTCGCGATGGAGCGGGAGTTCCAGCAGGAACGCGAGCAGGGCGGCTCCCCGCTGCTCGGCGCCGCGCGGCGCTTCGTCGAGGACTTCTCCGCGCGCGACCCCGAGCGGCGCGAGCGGGCGGAGGATCAGCTCCGCTACGCCGCGGCCGAGTGGGGGCGGCGCTTCGTCGGCGGAGCGCTGGCGATCTGGCCGGCGCTCCTCGGCGCGGTGGCGCTGGGCGTGCTTTCACTCGTCGGCGCGCGCTTCGCTCGCTCGCGGTGGCGCGGAGCGCGAAGCTCGCGCCGCGGGCTGGCCTCGGAGCTCGTCTCCGGAACACGCCTCTACGATCGCTGCCTCGCGCTGCTCGCGCGCGCGGGGCTCTCGCGCGTTCACAGCGAGACGCCGCGCGAGTTCGCCTCTCGCGTCGCGGCGCAGCTCTCGCCCCAAGCCGCGGCGATCTTCGCGCTGCAGACGCGCTTCTTCGAGCGCACGCGCTATGGCGAATGCCGGCCGAGCACGCGCGAGCGGCGCGAAGCCGAAGCGCGGCTCGCGGAGCTCGAGCGCCATGTGCGCCGCCGACCTCGAAGCGCGAGTTGAGCGCGCCGGCGCGGGGCGAGCGCGAGGTCCCAGCTCTACGCCGGAGGAGCGACCGAGGCGCGCTCACCAGCCCGCAGGGCGTCATCTGCGGGCCGAGAAGCCTCGAGCAGCTCGCGGAGCTCTGCGCCGACCGCGTGCATGAGCTCGCGCCGCTGCGGATGCGGTGGGGGTACCGGCTTCCCGATCACGACACGCGCCAAGCCACCGCGCGAGAAGAGCAAGTGCTTCACGTGTGCGCCGATCGGCGAGGCACCCCACCAAGCGAAGGTCGGACGTTCCTCCGGAGTGAGCTCGCGGCCTTCGCGCGTGAGGTAGCGGATCGCGATCGGCAGCAGCGGCACGTCGGCTTCGCGGGCGACTTCGAAGAGCCCCGTGCGGAGATGCATGAGGTCGGGACCCGAGCCCGTCGTGCCTTCGGGGAAGCCGGTGATGCAGTTGCCGATCTTCAGCCGTCCGTGCAGCGAGCGCATCTCCGCGACGCGCTTCTTCGGCGCTTGGCGATGCACATAGGCCGTACTCGCCAGCGTCGCGAGCCAGCCGATGAAGGGCCAGCGCGCGACTTCGGCCTTCGAGATGAAGGCGGTGGGGAGCACTCCGCCCAGCACGAGGATGTCGAGGTAGCTCTGGTGATTCGCCAGCGCGAGGAACGGGCGCGGCGGGATCGGCTCGCCGAGCACTTCGATCCGCAAGCCGAACAGGCGCCGCTGCGAGCGCAGGAAGAGACGTCGAGGCGGGATCAACAGGCGTTCGTGCAGGCGCGGGAACGGCCGCATGAGCGGCGAGAGGACCAGCACGGTGGTGAATCCCGCGACCCCGACGATCAGGATGCCCACGAGGCGCATGGCGACGCGAAGGAAGCGCAACATGCGCGACATTCGCGGGCTCGCGGCGAGCCTTGTCAAGGGAACGACCGCTCCCCATAGTGTCCCGCTTCGTTCGCACCCCAACCCCTCCGAAGCGCAGCAATCCATCGTGGCAGGCTTTCCCGGCAAGGTTCGCACTCTCCACGTCGCCCCCGCACTCCCCGCCGCGCTCTCCGGGTTGCGCACGATCGCGCAGAACTGGCGCCACACCTGGAATGCCACCGCGCGCGGCCTCTTCCGCCGCCTGGATCCGGCGCTCTGGAAGAGCGTGCGCCAGGATCCGATGCTCTTCCTCGCGCGCGTCGAGCAGGAGACGCTGCGGAGCGCGGAGTCCGATCCGGGCTTCCTCGGGCTCCTGCATGCGGCGATGGAGGATGCGCGGCGCGACCAAGTCGCACCCGCGATCGCGCTGCCGGAGAGCGAACGCGATCTGCTCGTCGCGTACTTCTGCGCGGAGTTCGCCGTCGCGGAGTACTTCCAGATCTACTCCGGTGGCCTCGGGGTCCTCGCCGGCGATCACCTGCGCTCGGCGAGCGATCTGCGCCTGCCCTTCGTCGCGGTGGGCCTCTTCTACCGCGAGGGCTACAACACGCAGCGCCTGGGCTCGGATGGCTGGCAGCACGAGGTCTACCCGGCGATCGATCCCTACTCGCAAGCGCTGGAGTCGGTGCGCACGCCCGAGGGTATCCCGCTCATGATCCGCGTGGATCTGCCCGAAGGGCCGTGCGCGGCGCGCATCTGGAAGGCGACCATCGGGCGCACCCAGCTCTACCTGCTCGACACCGTCGTGCGCGAGAACCCGCAGGAGCATCGCCAGCTCACGGCGCGCCTCTACGGCGGCGACGAGCACACGCGCATTCGCCAGGAGATCCTGCTCGGCATCGGCGGCGTCCGCGCGCTGCGGGCCCTCGGCATCCGCCCGAGCGTCTGGCACATGAACGAGGGACACTCGGCGTTCCTCGTGCTCGAGCGCGCGCGCGTCGCGATGGAGGAGCAGGGGCTCGGCTTCGAGGCCGCGCTCGAGCTCGTGCGCGCGAGCACGGTGTTCACGACCCACACGCCGGTGCCCGCGGGCAACGACGCGTTCGGCCCCGAGATGATGCTGCGCTATTTCCCCACGCCCGAGAGCCGCTGCGGCCTCGCGCTGGAGGACCTGCTCGCGCTCGGGCGGCGCGCACAGGACGCGGCGAAGGAGGGCGCGCTCTTCGAGATGACCATCCTGGCGCTGCAAGGCGCGGGGGGGCGGAACGGCGTGAGTCGCCTGCACGGGCAGGTGTCGCGGCGGATGTTCCGCGACGTGTGGGACGGCACGCCGGAAGAAGAGGTGCCGATCGGTTCGGTCACGAACGGCGTTCACTACGAGACGTGGATCGGCGAGGAGATGGCGGCGCTCTTCTCGCGCTACCTCGCGCGCGATTGGACGCAGCGGCAGGACGATCCCGCGCTCTGGGCGAAGGTCGATGACATCCCCGATGAGGAGCTCTGGCGCGCGCGCGAACGCATGCGCGAGCGCCTGATCTCCGCGGCGCGGGAGCGCCTGCGCTTGCAGGTGACGCGTCAAGGCGGTCGACCGCGCGAGCTCGCCGCGATCGACGAGATGCTCTCGCCCGACGCGCTGACGATCGGCTTCGCGCGGCGCATGGCACCCTACAAGCGCGCGGGGCTCTTGCTGCGCGATGTGAAGCGCATCGCGGCCTTGGTCGGCGATGCGAAGCGCCCGGTGCAGATCCTCTACGCCGGCAAGGCGCATCCGCGGAACGACGCCGGCAAAGAAGACCTGCGCGCCGTGTTCCAAGCGACGCAGCGCGAGGAGCTGAAGGGGCGCGTCGTCTTCCTCGAGGACTACGACTTGGAGCTCGGCCGCCTGCTCACGCAGGGCTGCGATCTCTGGCTCAACACGCCGCGTCGTCCGCAGGAGGCGAGCGGCACGAGCGGGATGAAGTCCGTGCTGAACGGCGGCATCCACATGAGCATCCTCGACGGCTGGTGGGATGAGGCCTATCAGCCGGGGCTGGGCTGGGCGATCGATTCGCCGCCCGAGCTCGCGGTCGTCGATCCCGAGGACGTCGATCGCACGGAATCGGACAACCTCTACGATCTGCTCGAAGGCGAGGTGCTCCCGGCGTTCTGGCAGCGCTCCACCGCGAGCTCCTTACCGAGCGAGTGGATCCGGCGCGTGAAGGCCTCGCTGAAGGCGCACGGGCCGCGCTTCGGAACACACCGCATGGTGCGCGAATACCTCGAGGCCTTCTATCGCCCGGCGCATCGACGCGGGCGCGCGCTCGGCGCCGACGGCGCGCGCGGCGCCTCGGAGCTCGCCGCGTATCGCGCCCGTCTGCGCGGCGCGTTCGAGCGCGTCGCGATCCTGGCCGTCGAGGAGCCCGACACGCGGAAGACCCGCGAGGTGGGCCATGTCGTGCTCGTGCGCGCGCAGGTCGAGCTCGGTGGCCTCAGCGAGGAAGACGTCGCCGTCGAGCTCTACCTCGGCCCCGTGGACGGCGGGCTCGAGATCCAAGGCGGGCGCTCGTTGCCGATGCAGCGCGAGACCTCGCTCGACGTCGAGAGCGGGCCGCTCTGGTTCGCGGCCGAGATCCCGCTCGAGAAGAGCGGCCGCATCGGCTACGCCGTGCGCGTGCGCCCCGTGCATCCGCTAGCCCACGGCTCGGCGGACCTGCGCTGGGTGCGCTGGGCGACGGTCTGAGCGCTCAGTGCTCGCCGCAGCCGCAGCCGATCGGCGCTCCGGGCGGAAGCGGCAAGCGCGCGCGGGGCTCGCTGAGCGGGACCTCGCCGCGGCGCTCTAGGAAGCGCTGGATGGCCGTCCGCATCCAGGCCTCGTGGTTCGCCCAGCCCACGTCGGGTCCTTGCATCGCGGAGGGCATGTTCCGGATCGCTCGCTCCGCCGCCGCGCGTACTTCGTGCCGCGCCGTCGCGTCGAGCGCCAGAGCGATGCAGCGCTCGAGATAGAGATGCTGCACGAGGCGGACGAGCTGCTGATCCCCTTCGTGCTCGAACTCGGCCGCGCGTGGCAGGATCGCGTCGTCGAGGTGCTCGAAGATCTCGTGCAAGGTCATCTGCGCCGGATCCGCGGCTTGCTGATCGAGCACGCGCGCGAGCCGCGCCGGATGCAGCAGGAGCTCCAACGTGCGCGCGATCGAGAGCTCGGCCGGAGCGAGCGCATCGAACGCGGGCGCCGTGCGGCTCGGGAAGCGCTCGCCGAAGGCTTCCAGCTCCGCGGGCCGCGGCGGGAGCTGGGCCGCGAGTCCCGCGGGCAAACGCAGGAAGTCGGCGCGCAGCATCGCGAGCATCTGCTGCAGCGCGCCGCGCTGCAGCCCCGCCGAGACCGCGCGCGGTAGCGGCGTGCCGTCGCCGCGGAGCGCGTGCGCGTAGTCGATGCCGCCGATCAGCTTCGCCGCGGCTTCGAGCGCGTAGCGGTGATGCAAGTAGAGCGGCAGCAGGATCTCCTCGAGCTCGGTCGCGGGGCGGCCCTTCGGCAGCGCTTCCGAAGTGAAGCGCGCGAGGGCGACGTTCCGCACCGCGACGGCGTTCCGCAGCTCGGCGAGCCCGTCCTCGGCGTTGTCCCAGAGGCTGGCGCTCGGATGCATCGTGTGCTCGCCGCGCGCATCGCTCTCGGAGAGCAGCCGCAGGCCCCTCTTGCGCGCTTCGACGGCGAGCTCTTCCAGCGCGCTCGCTTCGTCGGCGTCCGGTCCGAAGTCGCGGTAGGCGAACGCGACGGCATGTAGATCCCACGCGCCGAGATCGTTCGCGTACGCGTCGGAGAGATCGATGCTCGAGTCGGCGCGCAGCGCGATCTTCGGGGCGGGATAGTCCATCACCGAGGCGCGGCCCTGCGCCGAGCCGCCGAAGTGATGCACGAAGCCGAGCGTGTGGCCGACCTCGTGCGCGGAGAGCTGGCGCAGACGCGCGAGGGCGAGCTCCGCGGCGCGCGAGGCTCCGCTCGCGCCGCGCTCCTCGGCGGCGGCGCCGAGCAGGCCGCGCGCGAGCAGCACGTCCTGCCGCATGCGCTGCGAGCCCAGGCGCACGACGCCGCGCAGGATCTCACCCGTGCGCGGATCGACCACCGTGGAACCGTAGGACCAACCGCGCGTCGCGCGATGCACCCAGAGGATCACGTGGTGGCGCGCATCGACGGGATCCATGTCGTCGGGCATCGGCTCGACGCGGAACGCGTCGAGGAAGCCGGCGGCTTCGAACGCGCGGTTCCACCAGCGCGCGCCCTCCATCAGCGCCGCCCGCACCTCCGGCGGAGCCGCGCGATCGACGTAGTAGACGATCGGCTGCACGACCGCCGAGCGCGCCGCCGTGCGATCGCGCTTCTCCAGCCGATGGCGGACGATCCAGCGCTGCACGAGCGGGGCGTCGAGCGGCTGCGTGTGGTCGTGGAACTCGATCGCAAAACTGCCTGCGCGCGGATCGTAGGCTCGCGGTGAAAAGCCCGCATCGGGCAGCGCGAGGAACGAGAGGCGCTGGCGCAGCGCGAGCTGCGTCGCCTCCGGCGCGACCTTCGCGGCTTCCGCGCCCGGCTTCGCCTTCGCGGTGAACCCCAGCTCCGCTTCGAGCTCCAGGTTCCGGGGGAACGCCGCGCAAGCTTCGAGGTGCACGGCGCTGCGCTCGCGATCGAGCTCGTAGGTGCCCTCGCCGCTCGCCTCCAGCGTGCGCGCGATGCCGAGGGCATCGCGGACGAGCAGCGGCGTCGCGTCGAGCAGGAAGCGCCCGTCGGCGGCGGCCACGATCGGAAGTGCCGCGAGCGTCGAGGACGCGAAGGACTCGTCGATCGCGCGCGCGGCCGCGGCATCGGCGCTGCTCGCGCGGAAGCGCAGGTTCCGCTCGACGAGGAAGGCCTTCCGCCCGCGGCGCTCGAAGCGCACCAAGCGCGTCGGACCGGTCATGCCGCGATCCAGGCCGACCGGGTTCGACCCGAGGCCGCCGGCGAGCGTCTCGGTGAGGAGCAGCTCTTCGCCGAAGCGGCGCTGCTCGAGCTCGAGCAACGCGCGCCCGCGATCCTCATCGAGCCAGAGGCGGAGCAGGCCATCGCGGCGCTGCAGACCCTGCGTGCGCTCGCCGACCGCCGGCAGGGGACGCTCGTCGGCCGCGTCCGGCGCGCCTTGCGCGTAGAGCGCGCGAGGAGCCGCGAGCGAGCTGAGGAGCGCCAGGACGAGCACGGGAAAAAGGACGGGAGAAGGAACGGAGTGCATGCGAGACTGCCTCGAGTGCGACGGCGATTCCCAGGCTAGGCGGGTGAGAACGAAGATGCAGGCGCGGACGTTGGGGCGAAGCGGTCTCAAGGTATCCTGCTTTTGCTTCGGGACCATGTCCTTCGGCGGCGATGCGGACGAAGCGATGGCGGCGAAGCTCTTCGCGCGCTGTCGCGACGCCGGCATCGATACCTTCGACTGCGCGGATGTCTACGAAGGCGGGCGCTCGGAGGAGATCCTCGGCCGACTCGTGCGCGGCTGCCGCGACGAGATCGTACTCGCGACCAAGGCCTACTTCCCGACCGGAACCGACGCGCGGGCTCGCGGGTCGTCCCGCTATCACCTGGTGCGCGCGGTCGAGGCCAGCCTGCGGCGCCTCGGGACCGATCGCATCGACCTCTTCTTCCTGCACCGCTTCGACGAGGCGACGCCGCTGGAGGAGAGCCTGCGCGCTCTCGACGACCTCGTGCGGCAGGGGAAGATCCTCTACCTCGGCGCGAGCAACTTCGCCGCGTGGCAAGTGATGAAGGCGCTCGGGATCTCCGCGCGCGCAGGCCTCTCTCCGCTCGTCTGCATCCAGCCCATGTACAACTTGGTGAAGCGCCAGGCGGAGGTCGAGCTCCTGCCGCTCGCGCGCTCCGAGGGCTTGGGCGTGCTCAGTTACTCGCCCTTGGGCGGCGGTCTGCTCGCCGGGAAGTACGGCGAAGAGCTGCGCCCGAGCGCGGGCCGCCTCGTCGAGAACGCGATGTACGGCACGCGCTACGGCGAGGAGGGCTACTACCGCAGCGCGCAGCGCCTGATCGAGGTCGCGCGCGAGCTCGGCGTCTCCCCCGCGGCGCTGGCGCTCGCGTGGGTCGCGGCGCATCCCGACATCACGGCGCCGCTCCTCGGCGCGCGCGACGTCGCTCAGCTCGACGAGCAGCTCCGAGCCCTCGAGATCCCGATGGACGAGGCCCTGCGCGAGCGCCTCTCGCAGTGCTCGCCCGAACCTCCGCCCGCCACGGACCGCAACGAGGAGCGCAGCGCGCACGACTACGTGGCGCGGCTCGCCGCGCGACGGCGCGAGGGCGAGCGATGATCGGCGCGCAGGGCTTCGTACGCTGGCCGCTCGGCGTCGTCTTCGATCTCGACGGCACGCTCACCAGCAACATGCACTTCCACGTGCAGGCCTTCGACGCGTTCGCCGCGCGGCACGGCCGTCCGCCGCTCGACGCGGCGATGCGCATGCGCCTGGATGGGAAGCGCAACGCGGACATCATGCCGATCTTCTTCGACCGCGCGTTCACGCCGGAGGAGATCGCCGTTCTCGCCGACGAGAAGGAACGCGAGTACCGGCGACTGTCGCGCGGCGGCCTCTCACCTCTGCCGGGTCTCGTGCGCTTCCTCGATCTGCTGGAGGAACGCGCGATCCCGGTCGCGATCGCGACCTCGGCCCCCGCGGAGAACGTGCCGCACACGCTGGGGGAGATCGGCCTGCTCGAGCGCTTCCCGCGCGTCGCGCGTTCGGACGAGCAGCCGCGCGGCAAGCCGCATCCCGACGTGTTCCTCGCCGCTGCCGCGAAGATCGGCGTCGATCCGCGGGAGTGCATCGCCTTCGAGGACGCGCCGACGGGAGTCCTCGCGGCGCGCGCCGCAGGGATGATCGCGGTCGCGCTCACGACGAGCTTCGATGCTTCGCACTTCGCCGCCGCCGCTCCTCACCTCTACGCCTCGGACTACGAGCACTTCCTCGCCGGACCGTTCGCACGGCTCCTCGGCTGAGCGATGAGCTCCGCACCGCGACGAGATCGATCTCCCCGCATGCGCATCCTGCTCACGAACGACGACGGCATCAAAGCCCAGGGCATCCTCGCGTTGCACGCCGCCTTGTGCGAGCGCTTCGAGGTCTTCGTCGTGGCGCCGCTGCGCGTGCAGTCCGCGACGGGGCATGGCGTCACCTTCGATCGCCCGCTGCGCGTGCGCGCCGAGGAGATCGGCGGCTTGAAGGGCTACGCGGTCGATGGTCGACCGGCGGACTGCGTGAAGGTCGCGCTGCGCGCGCTCTGGCCCGAGCACATGGGGCCGGGACGACCGGATCTCGTCGTCTCGGGCATCAATCACGGCGCGAACCTCGGCATCAACGTGATCTACAGCGGCACCGTCGCGGCGGCGCT
>JAEUHW010000307.1 GCA_016793245.1 Planctomycetota bacterium | reverse complement strand
TATCCGCCAACCCGCTACCCACACCGCACCCGATATCGCCGCCCCTGCCGGGGGGGGGGGGGCGCGGGGGGGGGCCGCCGGGCCGGGGGGGGGGGCGGGGGGGGGGGGTGGGGGGGGGCGGGGGGGTGGGGGGGGGGGTGGCGGGCAGCCCGGGGTTGGGGAGGGGTAGGTTGGGCCGAGTTGGGGGGCGGGAATCTACCATGACCCTCTGGATCCGGGAGACGCGTCACATCCTCGGTTCCTGACCATCCTCCATCGACGAGAACGCGGGCGCAGATACTCAGGCCCGCCCCTTCTGCTTCGTCTGCGATAACCGCTTGCCCAGACTCTGGCCGATGCGAGTAGGATTCGGCACGCCGGAACAACGGACCTCCTACAGAGCGGACGATCAGTACGGCTTACCATTCGCCCAGCGGCTCAGGAGTGCACCATGAATCGGCTGCTTGCCCTTCTATCCAACACGACCCTGGTCATGCTCCTCATCGCGAGCTCCTCGCTCAACTCTGCCCGGGCTGCCGATTGGTATGTGGACGCCGACAACGGCTCGGACAATGGCGCCGGAAACCTCGCGAGTCCTTGGCGAACGATTAGCTATACTCTGCAGCAGCCGCTGAACCACGGGGATGCCATCATGGTTCGAGGCCTAAGGGCATCCTTTTCTACTCAGGAGTCATTTCCGATTCGACTTCCAGCAGGAATCTCGCTCAGAACTTGGGATTCAAGCAGCACCGCCGTCATCGATGCCGGAACCGGACCATGCATCCTCATCGACGGAGACGGGCACTACAATCAGGCAATAGATGGCGACTCACGGTCCATCACCTTGAGCGGCATCCCAGCTGTCTGGATTCGCCCTTCCGGTCCGAGCGCGCTACTCAACCTCTCGATTCGAGGATTGAACATCGAGGGCAACGTACTTCTCGATCATGACATCACAAGATCGGTGCTCGGCGGGCACTCACTTCAAATTAACGACTGCCACATCTCAGGCAGCTGCAGCCTTCACCCCGCTCACCAAAGTCCGTATCAGTACATGCACATCCTTCGCGCCTACGTCTCGAACTGCCGGATTCTCGGAGGCCTTTCGGCCATCGGCATCAACGACACGCTAGCGATCGACCGCTGCGATGTCGACCAAGGCATCATGGCCAGCGAGGGCTCTGTCACCTTGGGGGGGTACACATCAATCAGCTCCTGCAGAGTGCGCAGCGGCGACCTTTCTGCTTCAGGGTCACTCCTGCTCGAGCCCATCATCAGCGACTGCATCGTGGATTCCGGTTCAATACGCGCTTCTGCAGCTCTGGACTGCGACGCCCTGGTCACTCGATGCCGAGCAAGCTCCGATATCGATGTAAATGCATACTTCGACGCAACATGCACCGACTCAACGGCCGGAGACGAGATTCGAGTCGGCGGATCAGATGTCCGCATAGAACGCAATCGCTGCTTCCACCTGGTCGCCGTAAGATCACAATCCCGCTGCGAAATCATAGGCAACTATGTTGTCGGCCGTGGCATCGAGTTATCTCCCGCTGTCTACGGACTTTCCACTTGGGTTGCCGATAATTACGTAGAAGCCACATCACTGCCATCCAGCGGCGCAGCTATCGATGCGGCGTCAGCATGGAACCTCGTCGGAAACTTCGTGCGCGACAATGCGGGCTGCCCCATCGGAATCCGGGGAGACCAGGGGCTGCTCGACAATACCATTGAAGGATTCGACATCGGCGCGATGATCTCTGGAATCGCCCAAAACAACCGCGCTTGCGCCCGCAACACCTTCGTCGAATGCAGAATCACAGCATTGCAATCATCAGCATATTATGGAGTAGCCGAGATCAGGTCTAATCTCTTCATCAACTGCGCCGGAACCGCCTTAAACCTGAGTCGAGCAGCCGGCAACACCTCGACACTCGAGCTCGGGGACAACATCTTCCTCAACAACAACTCGGACATAAGCCCCTCTGCCCTGCAGCAGGGAGACCTGGTGACTAACAACCACTCAACCTCCGGTACCTTCAACTCCTATCACGCATCCAATCAAGGGGGTGCCGTTCACCTGCAGCCCGCAACGCTTCAGCTCTTGTCGACTTCGCCATGCATTGGCGCGTCTTCTACCGGAGGCTCCATGGGGCCGCCACGCCTCGGGCAATTCACTCCGGAGCTTCGTATCGCCGACGAAGGCCATCAAGCCACGCTCCGCTGGACACCACCTTTGCAACCCTACAATGGGCTGGGGGCGGTTCTAATCGGAGCCTATCCAGCAATGACCGAACTCCCGTTCGCGAACGGACTCCTCGGGCTCGCCCCCCAGTCGTATCTCGCGACGCTGCACGTCCAATTCCGTGAGCAGCAGACGATCGTCCTGTCCTTCCCTTTGCCGGGAGGGCCGGTTGAGTCCGCAATGCAAGGATTGCGGATCGATACAGCAATACCTGGCGGCCTGAGACTTACGAACACTGTCATCTTCAGGATTCTCTGAAGCTGTCAACGGCCATCCATACGGCACCACGCAGGTCTCGCGACGAACGGAGCCCTTCGCGCTCGACAGAGTAGGCGCTTGTCGCGCCGCCGTGACGGGAGGGGCACGGCGCTGCATGACACCGATTAGCCATTGCAGCCCTGACGCGCTGAAGGGAGCCTCGGTCATTGTCCCGGTTCGGCTTATGGAGCTGGATCGGTCGCCCTCGCGAAGAGCTCACAGTTCGAGCGCCCTGCACTCGAGCTCATCTCGTAGCGGCGTCTTTACTTCACCTCGAAGGTCTGAACATCAGACTGGGCAGTCTCGCGGTTGACAGCCTGGTAGATCAGTTCATCGAGCGAATCCTGTGGTGCGCGCCCATTGATTACCATGCCCGCATCGCCATTGGCCCCGACGATCCCGAGGATTCCCCCATGATCGAACTCACCCGAGGAGATCTGTTCACCGCCGACGCAGAAGCGTTGGTCAACACGATCAACTGCGTCGGCATCATGGGGAAGGGCCTCGCCCTGCAGTTCAAGCAAGCGTTCCCCGAGAGCTTCCGCGCCTACGCCAAGGCCTGCGAAGAGGGGCGGGCGCGCCTCGGCGAGCTCTTCGTGTTCCCGACGCAGATCCTCGAGCGACCGCACTTCCTCGTCAACTTCCCCACCAAGGCGCACTGGAAGTCGAAGTCGCGGATCGAGGACATCGCGAGCGGGCTCGACGCGCTGCGCGCCTGGATCGTGGAGCGAGGCATCGGCTCGATTGCCGTTCCGCCGTTGGGTTGCGGGCACGGTGGACTGCGTTGGGATGAAGTGCGACCTCTGATCGAGCAGCGCCTCGGAGATCTCGTCACTCGGGTGCTGCTCTTCGAGCCGCAGGCTGCGCCAGAGCCTGCGCGGCGCCCCAACGCGACGAAGCGCCCGCCACTCACGCGTGCTCGTGCGCTCTTCCTCGAGCTCATGGCGCGGATGAGCGCCTTGACCTGTTCTGCCGTTGCCATGTCGTCGCTGGTTCTACCTCGCGCCTCGCTGACCTGTCATCGGCCGACTCGTGGCACTCCTTGCGCGCGCACCTCGCGCTTCGATCCATCAGGAGGCTTGGCTTGCGCTCTCTGCCCGACTCCCCACCTCCACCCGCCTCCCCCGCAAGAACGCCCCCACTTCCATGGCTTTGCCATTCACCACCTGCAACTCCAACACCCGATACGCCCGCGCACTCCCACAAGCCACATCGATCCCACACTCCTCCGCCCCGATCACCGTCCCCGGCTCCGCCGCACTCGTCACCGGACTCGGCGCGCCGCGCAGCACGCGCACTTTGGTGAGCGCTTCGCGGATCGGCAAGCCCGTGCTCGCGCCCGGCCAAGGCGTCATCGCGCGCACGTGGCGGTCGATCTCCTCGGCGCCCTGCTCCCAATCGATGCGGCCGTCGTTCTTCGCGATCTTTGGCGCCAGCGTTACCTGCGCGGGGTCTTGCTCGACGAAGCTCGCGCGGCCCGCGTAGAGCTCGTCCAGCGTGCGCTCGAGGAGTGGGCCGGCTTCTTCGGCGAGAAGGCTCTGCAGTTCCGCGGTGGTTGCGTGCGGAGGGATCGGGAGCTCCTGGCGCGCGCAGACGGGACCGGCGTCGAGCTTCGGCACGACGCGTTGGATGGTGAGGCCCGTCGTGGCGTCGCCGGCGCGGATCGCGGCGGCGATGGGGGAGGCGCCGCGCCAGCGCGGGAGGAGCGAGGCGTGGACGTTCAGGACGCCGTGCTTCGGCAGGGCGAGGAAGGCCTTGCGGAGGATCTGGCCGAAGGAGACGACGAGGATCCAGTCGGGGTCGAGGGAGCGGAGTTTCTCGAGGAACTCGGGTGCCGCGGCGTCGGGGCACTCGAGGCGCTCGACGCCATGCGCCGTCGCCACGTCGGCGAGGGGGTTCGCGGCGACCTTGCGGCCGCGGCCTTGCTCCTTGTCGGGTTGGGTGACGAGGAGGAGCGGGCGGTAGCGGGTGGTGCAGAGGTGCTCGAAGCAGCGCACCGCGAAGGGCGGGGAGCCCAGGAAGACGAGACGCGGGGAAGGTGATTGGGTCATCGCGGTGGGACTCCGAGAACGCGAACAGCGCGAGAACCGACGCCCGTGATGGGGCGGCGGTCACGCGCTGTTGCGAGGGAAACTCTGAGGCTCAGCCGACGTGCTTCTTCACCATCTGCTGCAGCGCCTCGTAGCGCATCGAGCCCGAGTAGCGCTCCACCTGCTGGCCGTTCTTGAAGACCATGAAGGTGGGGATGCCGGTGATGCCGAGCTCGGCGGTGATGTTGGGGTTGTCGTCGGTGTTGATCTTGGCGACGACGGCTTGGTCGCCGATCTCGCCGGCGAGCTTCTCGACGAGGGGGGTCATCATGCGGCAGGGGCCGCACCAGGGGGCCCAGAAGTCGACCAGCACGGGCTTGCTGCTGTTGATCTTGTCGCGGAAGGAGACTTCGTCGAGCTCGAGAACGCCTGCAGCCATCGTAGGGAGTCCTTTGGTCCTGGGCGGGGGCGCGTTGCGGTGCCGCCACGCCAGCGTTGATCCGTCGGTGGTTTGATCGGTTACGTGGTTCGGTCGGTTCTTACGACTCCGAGAGCTCGACGGCAGCGTCGGAAGGCGGAGCCTCCGCGGGAGCTGGTGCGGCGTCGGTCGGAGCCGGGCGGGCATCTTGGGCCGGGCCGCCCTTGGCTTCCAGCCCCGGGTTCACTTCGAGGGCGAAGAGGACGCGCTCGATCTGCTTCTCGTAGTCGGCGTCGGTGAGCTCCAGGTCGATCGAGCCGAAGGCGTCGGACTGGACGGCGCGGAGCATGCCCTGGCGGCAGCACTCGAGGATGGCGAAGAAGCTGCCGACGAAGTCGATGCGGGTGATGTCGGGCTTCAGCACCAGCTCGTGGAAGCTCGCGCGGCCGCCGCGGTCGCGGAGGTTGCCGAGGAGGTCGAGGACGTACTCGCGGAGGGACTTCTCGCGCTGGCCGATCTCGTGGGGCTTGAAGCGCGCTTGCTCGCGGAGGACGCGCGTGAACGCCGAGAGGAGGTCCCAGGGCGAGAGCTCGGAGAGCTCGCGCTCCTCGATGCGGGTCTCGGTATCGTCGAAGCGCCCGCGCTCGAAGAGGCCCTCGCGCTCGCGCTCGCGGTTCAGCAGGTCCTCGGCGGTCTCGCGGAAGCGCTTGTACTCGATGAGCTGGAGGATCAGCTCGTCGTCGGGCCCCAAGTCCTCCTCGACGTCGACGACTTCGCGCGGCATCAAGTAGCGCGACTTGATCAGCATCAGCGTCGCGGCGATGACGAGGTACTCGCCGACGGCGTTCACGTCGAGGTCGAGCAAGGACTCCACGTGGCGCGCGTAGTCGTCGGCGACCTTGGCGAGCGAGATCTTGTCGATCTCGATCTCCTTCTCGCGCACGAGATGGAGCAAGAGGTCGAGCGGGCCGTGGAAGTAGCGCTCGACGTCGACCAGATACTCGGACATCGTCACTCCGGCCGCGCGCCCCTCAATGGGCGCGGAGGAGCCGCTCCGAGGAGACGCACTGCAGCGCCGTCAGGCGATGCAGCAGCAAACACCGCTGCAGCGCCGTCAGGCGATGCGCCAGCAGGCATCTGAGAGGCTGTAGCATGGCTTCCTGCACAGCCTCTCAGGGGATGACGAGCTGGGCCACGAAGTCGATCCACACCGGCAATTCCCCCGAGCGCTGCGTCAGCACTTCGCCGATCGGCGTGAAGAACGCAGCGACGAGGAAGAGGACCCCGTACATGCCGATGCCCTCATAGCCCGCGCGATGCTCGGGCGGGAGCTGCACGGCGACGATGCGCGAGGCGTCGAGCGGCGGCAGCGGGATCAAGTGCAGCACGCAGAGAAGCACGTTCGTGACGATGGCGCGCACTAGCAGGAGATAGGCGAGCGAGCCGCTGTCGAGCCAGGCGAAGCGCGTGCTGAGCAAGAGGGCCAAGCCGAGCACGAGCGCCAGGCAGAGGCTCGTCGCGGGACCGGCGAGCGCGATCAGCGTCGTGTCGCGCTGGGGGCGGCGCAGCTTCGTCGCGTCGAGCGTGAGCGGACGGCCGCAGCCGAAGGCGATGCCCGTCGTGAACGCGAGGACGATCGGCAGCACCAAGCTGCGCCACGGATCGACGTGCGCCCAAGGTGCGAAGCTCGCGCGTCCGGCGCGAGTGGCGCTGTCGTCGCCGAGCGAACGCGCCGCGCGCGCGAAGGCCGCATCGCGCGCAGCCTGAGCCAGCAGGAAGAGGAGCACTCCTCCGGCGACGAGCAGCAGGTTGGCGTTGGAGAAGACGGCGGGCACGGTCTTGGAGCTTCGGCGAGCGCTGGCATGGGGCCGCGGGTCGAGGCACAATCCCGCCCGTCGGAAGCGGCCCGGAGTCTAACGGAGCCGGCCGCTTCGCGCTCCTCCCCTTTCCCCGACGAGGGCCGGCTCTTGGCCTCCGCCGCCCCGCACCCTGCCGGAGTACCGTCCGCGATGACTGCAGGAGCCGAGCGGCCCCTCCTCGAACGCGCCCGCCAAGTGCTGGCCCTGGAGGCGCGCGCGATCGAGCGCGTGGCCGAGCTCCTCGACGCGGACTTCGCGCGGGCGATCGAGCTCGTGCTCGGCTGCCAGGGCCTGGTCGTCGTGACCGGCATGGGCAAGGCCGGGCTCATCGGGGCGAAGATCTCGGCGACGCTGGCCAGCACCGGGACGCCGTCCTTCTTCCTCGACCCCGCGCAGGCGCTGCACGGCGACCTGGGCCGCATCCGCTCGCGCGACCTCTGCCTCGCGCTCTCGAACAGCGGGGGCAGCGCCGAGATCCTCCGCCTCGTGCCGCACCTGAAGCGCATGGGCGTGCCGATCGTCGCGATCACGTCCGGAAAGGAGACAGCTTTGGGCCAACATGCGGACGCGGTGCTCTCGATCGGCAAGCTCGACGAGGCCTGTCCGCTCGGTCTGGCACCAACGGCCTCGGCCACGGCGATGCTGGCGGTGGGCGACGCGCTGGCGATGGTGCTGCTCGAGCAGCGCGAGTTCACCGCACAGGACTTCGCGCTCTTCCATCCCGCCGGCGACCTCGGCCGCAAGTTGATCCAGGTGCGCGAGATCATGCGCCGCGGCGAAGAGCTGCCGCTGGTTCCGGAGGACGCGAGCATCCGCCGCGCCGTGGCGAGCATCCAGCAAACGCCGCGGAACCCCGGCTGCGCCATCCTGCAGCACGCCGACGGCCGCCTCGCCGGGTTCTTCTCGGACGGCGACCTCCGCCGCCTCATCGCGAAGGGGACCGACCTCGACACCCCGATCCGCAACGTGATGACGCCTTCTCCCAAAGTGATCCAAGCCGAAGCGCTGGTCTCCGAGGCGATGCATCTCCTGACGCGCCATCAGATCGACCAGATCATCGTGGTCGACGACGCGCAGCATCCGATCGGGCTCCTCGATCAGCAGGACGTCCTCGCGATCAAGATCTAAGGTAATGCTCTTTCAGCGATCCCTCTCGTGAACACCCTCTTCGATCCCGAGCTCGGCCCCGATCTCCTCGCCCGCGCGCAGCGCGTGCGCGGCTTCGTGCTCGACGTCGACGGCGTGCTCACCGACGGCGCGATCGTCTACGACGCCGACGCGCGCGAGATCAAAGCCTTCCACGTGTGGGATGGCTTCGCGGTGAAGGTGCTGCAGAAGATCGGGCTCGAGGTCGCGATCCTCTCGGGGCGCCGCTCGGCCGTCGTCGCGCATCGCGCCGCCGAGCTCGGCGTGCGCGAAGTGCTGCAAGGGCACCTGAAGAAGCGCCCCGCTTTCTTGGAGCTCGTCGAACGCAGCGGGCTCCGCGCGGACGAGTTCTGCGTGATCGGCGACGACTTGCCCGACTTGGCACTCTTCGAGCTCGCCGGTCTCGCGGCCGCACCCGGCGACGCGCATCCGCTCGTGCAGCAGCGCGCCCACTACGTCGCGCGTCGCGGCGGTGGCCGCGGGGCCGTGCGCGAAGTCGTGGAGCTCGTGCTCCACGCGCAGGGGCGCTTCGCCGAGCTCGCCGCGCTCTTCGCATGAGCGCCGCGCGCTTCTTCACGGTCTGGACCGCGACCACGATCGCGAGCTTCGGCGCGATCCTCTGGGCCTCCGGCGGGCACGTGCTCGCGCCGCGGGTCGAGTTCTCGACGCCGCTCGTGCTGTCGCCGTCGCAGCCCGACACCTTCGTTCACGGCAGCGGGAAGGAGCTCACCAGCTTCTCGCCGAGCGGGCCCTTCTTCCTCGAGCAGTTCGTCGACGAGAAGGTGCGCGGAACGCGCGCGCTGCTCACCTACCGCTTCCGTTCGCCCGAAGCGCGCACCGAGAACGCCGAGGACGCGCTCGGGCCGCTGCGACGGCTGCTCCTCCGCGAGCCGCTGCTCGAGCTCTACGCGCTGCGGAAGGACGAGAACGGGATCGCCACCGACTCCTATCTGCAGGTGCGCATCACCGCGGCCGATGGTGCGCTCGAGCTGCGCAGCACGAACCTCGCCGCGCTCGATCCCAGCTTCCCGCTGCGCCTCCGCCGCGCGCACATCGAGCTCGATCGACAAGGCGACGGCGTCTTCGAGATGCAGCTCGACGCGGTCGAGATGGCGTGCATCGTCGATACGACCGACACGAGCGAGTCGGCGTTGCCGCTGCGCGAAGCTCACGCCACGGGAGCCGCGGGCGAGCCCGTGCTCTGCACCTTCGGCAACGACCTCGAGGTGCGCTCGAAGGACTGGCGCTGGATCCCGGAGCAAGATCCCGCCGCACCCTCCGACTTCGTCTTCGGCGAAGAGCTCGTCGCGAAGATGCTGAGCGTCCGCCGGCGCATCGACTCCGCGACCGAGGCGCGCTCGATCCTGGTCTCGCCGCGCGGGGGCACGCTGCGCGTCGAGCCGCCGCATCTCGACGCGGAGAAGCGCGCGTGGCGGCGCGCGCGCTTCGACATGGAGCACGAGTTCCGCATCGACCAGACGCTGCTGCGCACGGATCGCCCCGCCCAGAGCTCGTGGATCGAAGGCGCGGACGCCTGGCTCGATCTCTTGATCGCGTCCGAGGGCGAAGCAAAGAACGCGGCGCCGCGCGACGCCGCCGAAGACAGCTCGGGGAACGTGAAAGCCAACGCGCGCCTCGTCGCCGCGCGCGTCGAGCGCGATCTGCGCGCGGGCGGCGGCTTCGGCGAGCTCCGTTCGCGCGCCGCGACCTTCGAGTTCGCGCAGGACGAGGAGAACCGCGTGCGCGCGGCGGAATGCGAGGGGCCGGTGTCGTTCCGCCCGCCGCAGAGCTCGGACTGGATCGCGAAGCTCTTCGGTGAGGAAGGCGCCGGTGCGATCGAAGGCGAGCTCGAGCTCCGCTGCGTCGGCGGTGCCACGCTGAAGCGCCCCGACGATCTCGAGCTGACGCGCGCCGGTCACGAGATCGAGCTCCGCGAAGACGTGGTTCTCGGCGTGATCGGCGGGCCCGAAGTGCTGCGCGCGGGGCGCTGGCTGCGCACGCGCTTCGAGGAGCCGCCCGCGGCGATCCTCGCGCAGCGCGCGACGAACACGGAGGACGCGCCGAAGCTCGAGCCGCGTTGGATGGAAGCCGATGGCGCGGTGCGCCTCGACCACCAAGGCCAGATCGCCGACGGCGGTCATCTCCGCGTCGACTTCGAAGGCTGGGGCGAGGAGGCGAAGCGCCACCTCGTGCTCACCGAGGCGCCGAAGGTCCGCGTGCAGATGGATGAAGAGCGTCCACCGCTCGATCTCTCGTGCAGCGGGCCGCTCGAGCTCTCGCTCGGGAAGAACGGTCTGGAACGCGCCGAGCTGAGCGGTGAGGTGCGCGTCGAGCCGATCACGCCCGATCCCGCGCAGCTCCATCTGCGCTGCGCGCACCTCGACGTCGCGGGCGTGGGCGAGAAGGAGCTCTCCTTCGTCGCGCGCGGCGCCGTGCAGTACGACGAAGGCGATCGCCACGTCACCTGCGATCGCCTCGAGCGCGCGCCTTCCGGGCGCATCTCCGTCGTCGGCGTGCCGGCCGATGTCAGGATCGTGCACAAGGGCGAGCCGGTGAAGCTGCGCGCGCTCTGGATCGGCTACGACGAAGCGCAGGGCTCCTTCTACGCGCTCGGCCTCGCGCAGCGCGTCGAGCTCGAGCCGCCGGCATCGCTCGCGCGCTTCGATGTCACGGGCTCTTCTCGCGGCGACGCGAAGAAGGAGCCGCGCGCGAAGGGCGAGAAGAAGAAGACCGAACCCGCCGTGGCACCGGAGGCTCCGCTCGAGCCGGAGCCACCGGCCGAGCCCGTGCGCATCGCGGCGCAGATCTTCGCGGCCAAGCTGAGCGAAGAGCGCACGCAGGTGATGGGGGTCTTCCGCGTGCGCGTCGCGGGCGCCGTCGATGCGCGTGCGGATTGGCTCTGGGCGCGGAAGACACATACGGCGCGCTTCACGCTCGGCGCGTTCGCCGCGCGCCGCATCGAGCTCGCGCACGAGGTGCCCGGAGAGAAGGTGCGCGGCACGGCGCGGCGGATGGTGTGGGGCGAGAAGGACGAGGATCTGCGCTTGCTCGGCCGACCGCACGTGCGCTGGTCCGGCACTTCCGACAAGGGCTTCGACATCGTCCCTGGCGCGGCCGAGCCCGCGGGCACCGAGCAGACTTACGATCTGCGCGCACGCGACAGCATGATGTTCACCGAGCGCTTGGTGGAGCTGCGCAGCCAGGCGAGCGTTACGCGTGTCGATGGGCGGCCCTTCGCGCTCGGCGGTGAGAAGATCACGCTCGAGAGGAACCTCGCCGATGGCGAGCCGCGGAAGCTCAGCATGCTGAACGACGCGACCGTGCGCCTCCCGAGTGATCAGCCCGGCGCCCCGCTGCTCTTCGACGTGGAAGCCCATCGCATCGACTGGGACGCCAAGACGAAGGTGCTCTTCATCCGCGGCGATCGTCAGCGCAGCGGCAAGCGCGCGAACTTCTCCTTCCAAGGCCAGCCCGACAGCGCGTGGTACGTCGAGTTCGACGTGGAGCGCTTCGTCTTGCGCGAGGTGCGGCGCCAGTGAAGCGCAGCGCACGCATGCTCGCGCTGCTCGGCGCGCTGGGCGGGGCCGCGCTGCCCGAGGTCTGCGCGCAGCAAGAAGGCGCGCGCGACCTCGGCATGCTGCCGTTCGAGCTCGGCGACGTGCAGATCATCGAGAGCGATGCCGATGGCTATCTCTACTATGCATCGCGCCTCTCGGGGCGCTTCGGCGACTTCTCGGTGCTCGCGGACGAAGTCGTGTTCCGCCTCGACCGCAGCACCTGGGATCAGCTCGTGCAGCATCTCCGCGAGAAGAAGCACGAAGAGCTGACCGGTCGTCTGCCTCTGCTCCTGCGCGAACGACGTCTGCGCGCCGAAGCCGAGAAGGGCATCCAAGGCGAGAACTTCTTCCAAGCGTGGCGCGACAGCTGGGCCGGGATCTTCCAGGACCTGCACGGCTCGCGCGTGCTCGTCGTGCGCCACTCGACCGGCGAGATGCTTCGCGCGGACTCGCTCTACATCGGCTTCGCGCGCAGCAGCCTGCGCGCGGAGAACTCCGAGATCCGCCTGTCCGGCGTCGTCGCCGGCAAGTCGGTCTTCCTGCGCCTCTTCTCCGATCGCCTGGAGCGCGGCACTGACGGCGCGGTCAGCTTCGAGAACGCGCGTCTCACCGCCAGCGAATCGCCGGAACCGGGCTACGACCTGCGCTGCGAGAAGCTCGTGGCGCGACCGCTCGCCGACGGCTCGTTCGACTTGGAAGTCGATGGCGCGAAGCTCGCACTGGAAGGCATCGCGATCTTGCCGTTGCCCGGCTTCGCCACCAACTCGCGCGATCTCTACTTGGGTCCGGTGCAGTCGGTGACGGGGGGCGTGTCGTCGAAGTTCGGCGCGCGTCTGCAAGCGATGCTCGGTGGTTCGCTCGCCGGCCCGCAGGACTCCGTGCATCGCTTCCTCGGCATCGACGGTCAAGGCACGGCGAATTGGACGCTGCCGGTCGATGTCTCGGTCGAGCGCGGACCGGCGATCGATCCGACCTTCGAGTACGAGCTGCCGGGGGTCTACCAAGGGCGCTTCACCACGGCGTTCCGTCACGACCCCGGCGAAGACGTCGGTGTCATCCGCGGCGGACCCGATCATCCCGATCGCTGGAGGATGCGCACGCAGAACCGCTTCTTCCTCAGCGAGGACGTGCGCGCCGACCTCGAAGTCGCGCTGCGCGGCGACGAGGCGATGATCTCGGAGTTCTACGAGAGCGAGTGGAAGGAAGACAAAGAGCAGGAGACGCACTTCTACCTGCGCTACGCGCGCGGGCCGTGGGGTGGCGAGTTCCAGACACGGCCGGCGACGAACGACTTCGACACCACGCTCGAGCTCCTGCCCGAGGTGCGCGGGCACTTGGTCTCGCTGCCGCTCTTCGATCTGCCGTTCTCCAGCGGCTCACCGGGCGCGGGGGAGCAACCGCTGCGCGTCTTCCTCACCGCCGGCGCCACGCTCGGACAGCGCGCGATCCACGACGGGACGATCGATACGGGCGCGATCACGCCGCCGACGGGCTTCGATGGCGCGGATGCCGTGCGCGGCACGGGGATGTCGAAGCTCAGCATGCCGTTCTGGTTCGGACCCATCAGCTTCACGCCGTACGTCGGGGCGAGCTATCTCTTCGCGGATGACGCGCTGCTCGGCAGCGGGAACGAGGACCGCAGCTTCGGTGAGTACGGCATCGCGACCTCCACCGAGCTCTCCTCGCCGTGGGGACCGCACTGGACGCACCGCGTGATCCCCGAGGTGCGCTACAGCTCGCGCACGCGCTTCGCCGGCCGCGACCAGGGCTTCCTGCCCCTCGGCGTGGAAGAAGCGCTCGGCGATGAAGAACGCGTGAGCTTCGTGCTGCGCAACATCTGGTCCGAGGACCCGCGGCGCCGCGATCCGGCGATGCTCCCGCTGCCGGTCTTCGATCTCGACCTCGACATCGACTACTACCCCGACAACGACGCGCGGCCCGCGAAGGAGAACTGGAGCCTGCTCCACTCCGAGTTCACCGTCGACTTTTCGGCCCTGGTGGGCCTCCCGCGCTTCGAGGTCTACACGGAGGCCGACATCGACGTGGCCTCGATCGCTCGCGAGGTGCGGCGCGTGCCCGACGCACAGTACGGCGTCCGCGCGCAGCCCGAGGGCGACTTCCTGGCGACGCTCGAGTACCGCGCCGCGCACGCGCGAGCGGGGTTCCCGCAGGATCCCGATCAGCTCCGGATGATCAGCACCTCGCTGCTCTACGAGGCCTCGCCCAAGTTCGACCTGGAGTTCCGCTTCCAGTACGACCTCGTGCGCAGCAAGGCGTCGGACACCTCCATCGTCCTCCGCCGCAAAGGCGCCGACTTCATGCTCGAGCTCTCCTTCGGATACGATCCGGGGGAGAACAACACCTCGATCGGCTTCCGCTTCGCGCCCCTCCTGCTCTACCAGCGCTCCTCGGACAACTACGCGCGGCGGACGCTGCCCCAAGGCATCGGCTCGCTCTGATCCCCATGAACCCGGCTCAGGCACTCCTCGCGTTCAACCTCGGCCCGAGCGAGATGCTCGTCATCCTCGTCGTGGGGCTGATCGTCTTCGGTCGGCGCCTGCCCGAGGTCGGCAAGCAGTTCGGGAAGACCTTCCTCGAGTTCCGGAAGGGGCTGAACTCGTTCCGCCAGCAGATCGAGCTCGACGAAGACGTGCGCGAGACGCGCAGCACGATGCGCGAGCTGCAGCGCGAGATCACGCGCCCCGTCGAGGTCGAACCCTGGACGCGCACCAAGGCGTATGAGCCGCCGCGCAGCCCGGAGCTGGAACCCCCGCTCGGCCACGACGAGCCGCGGAACGAGGATCTGGATCACGGGCCGCTCGCGGATCAGGGTGGAGCGCATGCGAGCGTGCCGACGCAGGAATCCACGCTCGAGCCGACGAGGTCGGAGCTGGTCCCGCTCGAGCGCGCCGAAGATGAACCCGGCGCCGGAGCAGAGCCCGCTCCCCAGAGCGCTCCGCCGGCGGCGCCGTTCGCCGAAGACGACGGCGCGCCACTCGATACGCCGCGCTCGCGGGAGAGCTGAGCTCGCGCGAGCCCTCGGAGCCTTGCAGGCTTAGCCCGGTACCGGATCTTCCTGCAGCGTGGCCTCGGCCTCGTCGAAGAGCTTCTCCCACGAGCTATCGAGGAGCGCTTCGTTCTTCTTGCCGGCCTTGCCGCCATGCTCCATCAGGATCTGCGAGTTCTCCGAGATGGGAGCCGCGAAAGGGAAGATCTCGATCTTGTGCTCGCGCTCGAGCTCTTGCAGATCCGTGACCGGCGTCAGGATCGGCATCGCCATCGTCACGATGTCGCCGAACTTGGCGAGCGGCAGCAGGTTCTTCTGCCGCAGCACCTCGATGCCGAACTTCTTCATCAAGCTGCTATCGAGCTCGTACTGGAGCGGATAGATCATCGGCAGCGTGAAGTGGTCGGAGACGAGGCGCACGAGCTCCCACTCCGAGAAGATCTCGTCGCGCACCAGCAGCTCGGGCAGGGGTTGCCCGGAGCGCTCCGATTCCTGCAAGAGCTGGCGCACCAGCGTCTGATCGACCGAGCCGCGTTGGATCAACGCTTCGGCCAGACGGGGGTAGGTGAGCTTGTCGAGACCCTTCATGCCTGCCTCGCGGGACGTCGAACCGGAGTGGTCCAGCGGTCCTATCGACGCGAGGTGCGGGGAAGCTTGAGCCGGTCGGTCGCGCGCATCAGTGCCGGATGCGGGAGCGGAGCTCCCGGGTGAGCTCCTCCGACAGCGCTCGACCACCGCAGCTCTCGAGCCAGCTTCGGAACGCGGCCTCGCGAGATCTCTGCCCTTCGCTCGGCGCGAGAACCGGCGGAGCTTCGCTCGGCGGCAGAACCTCGGCCCCGGGTGGATCGAAGCGCGCGGGTCGGACCTGGATCCCGGCGATGTCCGAGACGCGCAGTCCATCGCCGTCCTCGATCAGCCACTGGAAGCGCAGCTCGAGCCATGCGAGCAGGGGATCCGCGGGGATCGGCAGACGCACCTCGGTGAAGAGCAGCTCTGCCTTGACGCTGGACTCCAATCGCGAGGACCAGACGAACGATCCACCGAGCACCGCGACGCCGCCGAGGTCGAGGATCGGGCTCGTCTCGTCGCCGACGATCAAGGTGGCGGGAACTCCCCCCGACGACGCCTCGCGCTGCGGCTCGGCCTTCAGCTCGAGAAAGCAGGGCACGCGGAAGGAGTCCGCTCCGACGTAGGCCGCCATCCCCATCGAGCGCAGGGGCTGAATGCCGCGGCCATCGCGGAACACCTGAGCCTTGCCCCAGCGCTTCTCGGGAGTGAGGAAGGGGAAAGAGATGCGCCTGCTGAGCGGGTTGCGCGCCCCATACACCGCGCCGAACTGGAGCGGGGTCTCGATCAGCGAGACCACTCCGTTGCCGGCATCATCGAGCTGCGCGCGACCGATCACCTGGATTCCCTGGGCTCCATCCAAGCGCACGAGCTCAGCGTTCAGGGCAGGAGATCCGACGAGAGGCACGGCTTGCATGCCGAGCCGCAGCTCACGCGTGCCGATCGCGGCGCGACGTCCTCCGTCGGAGTGAACATCGAACGAGACGCCGTGTTGCCCATCGATGACGATCGGCGTATCGCGTCGCACCGGGTTCAGCATCTCGCTGTTCACGTTGTAGACCCATAGCTGCGGCTCCGCGCCGTCTCGGGACAGCGACAAGGCCCGCAGGCCCAAGTCCCCCGGGTCACCGAACTGCGAGCTGTGCGCCAGAGCTGACCACTTCGTCGGGAGCTTCTCGGCGGACGGCGAGAACGAGGCTCGATAGATCGTCTGCGAGCGCAACTCGAGCACGTAGAGGCGCTGCGTCTGCGCGGCATACGCGACCCCGACGAAGTCGCTGGCGGGCTGGTGAAAGGTATCGAGGACCGACCACTGCGCGGGCTCTCGGCCCTCGACCCGGATCCACACCAGCACCCCTCTTCCTTCGGCGTCCCGCCCGGCGAGCAGCAGACGTTCAGGTTCGCGCGGCAGGCCCGGCTTGGCGAAGTCCACGTAATCGGCCGGGAAGTCGATGGGGACGTCCACCGTGAAACGCGGTCGCTTCGAATAGCGAACTTCGAGTCGCCGTTCGTGAGGTCGCATCACGAACGACGGCTCGGCCAAGCCAGCCAGGATCTGCCGGACCTCTCTCCCCGCCCATTCCTGCCCGCGCGCCTGCGGCGCCCAGATCGCTGTGCCGCTGAGCACCCATGCGCATACCAGGCCTGCTCGCATCATGGTCGGAACTCCTCCCCTCACGATCTCCGTGAGTCGGATTCCGCGCAAGCTCCCCGAGCGAGGATGGGCTGGGTGTCACACGCGCGCCGCGTCACGCCGCAGCGCGCGATTCCTAATCGAGACCTCTCCCCGCGGCGAAGATCGTGAGGAGCAGCTCGGATCCATCGAGCGTGGAGTAGATCGGTCGCTTGCCTGAGAGGGCTTCGCTGCGGCGCATGATCAGAGGAGCACCTTCGCCACGACGGTCCATCATCCTGGCTCGCGCGCCGCTCAGACCTGGGAGACCGGTCGGAATCTCCAGCTTCGCGAGCAGACTCGTGATGGCTTCATTGCGGGTGACCTGCCGCACGAGGATCGACTCCACCGTCATCGTGTTCGCGAGCGCACCCGGCGAGTAGAGCTCGAGGCGATCGTCGAAGAGACGGAGGCGGATCTTGGCGCCGTGGATCGAGTAGTCGCGATGCGCGACCGCATTGACGAGCGCTTCGAACACGGCCGTCATGTCGAATTGCGGTTGATCTACGCGCCCCACCAACTTGCTGGCCCCGACGCGCATGTTCCGAGCGACGAAGCGACAGGCTTCCGCGACCTGATGATCAAGCGGCCCCGTCAGGTCTTTGGCATCGAGTTGATAATCCCGACCTGCGTCGATCGCCGTTCCGCGATACGCCACCGCCTGGATGTACGCGTGCGGCAACCAACGCTCGGGTTGGCGGGCGCCAAGGAGCAGCCCAGCGACGGTGGCGCGAAGCACTCCATTCGAATCCTCTCCGACCATGGCCAGCTTGCGCGCGAAGGTCGGCGCATCATCCGTGGTCAGATCGGAACGGAAGCGCGCCACGAGGTCGGGATCAAGGTCCGACCATGTCGTTCCAGGTACGACTTGCTCATCGAAGTGGATCAAGCGCGCCTGGCTGCGATGCTGCATCAACCGCGCCAGGTGCTCTGGCGACATCTTGCGCTTCGAGCTTCCCACGCGGTGCAGATATCCGCCCGGGCTCTCGTGAACGAAGAGACTCCGATCGACATCGACCCGCAGTACGGCACGGCGAATGCCATCGGCGGGAGTTAGCTCCAGGCGCTCGATGCGCGCCAGCAACGGCGGCCGAATCGAATCGTGACAGAGCTCCCGGACGAAGGACTCCGCGGCATCGAGTTGCTCGAGGGGAATGCCGAGGATCGCTCGGGTCTTGTCGTGGACGCCGAGCACCACGACGCAGCCGTGAGCGTTCGCTGCCGCGGCCAGCTCGTCGGCGAGATCGCCCCGCGCCGGCGCCTTCACCTTGGCGCCGGCGAACTCCATCTCCTTGCACTCGAGGAGGCTGTCCTCGCCCAAGCGGATCTTGTCGAGCAATGCCTCCGGAGTGTCGAACATCATCCTGTCCTCGGCCGACGGCCGCCCACCTCAGATATCCAGGTTCGTGACCTCGAGCGCATGCCGCTCGATGAACTCGCGCCGCTGCTCGACCCCGGTGCCCATCAGGACGCTGAAGATCAAGTCCGCGGTGACGGCGTCCTCCAGGCGCACGCGCTTCAGCGAGCGCGTGTCCGGGTTCATGGCCGTGTCGAAGAGCTGCTCGGCGTTCATTTCACCGAGACCTTTGTAGCGCTGCACCTCGGCGCCGCCGGCCGAGTGGTCGCTGCCGAACTCGACCAAGGTCGGACGCACTCGCAGCAAGCTCAGCACGTCGCGGCTCTTCTTCGTGTTCGCCACCTGGAAGCGCGGGATCACATCCAGCGCATCTTCCGAGGGGAGCTCGAAGCCGTCGGCGACGCCGAGGGCGCGGAGATCCTCGAGCATCTCGGCGAGCTCGTCGGCGTGCTGGAAGGTGACGGCCGTCGCGTCGGCGTCATCGCGCGGCACCAGCGAATCCGGGCCGGTGTAGATCTTGGCTTCGCGACCGAGCTCGGCGGAGAGCTGGAGACGGAGCTGCTCCATACCGGCGACGTCGCGGCTCCAGCGGGGCTTGCGATGAACGACGAGGGCCGCGTGCGGGAGAACGCCATCGATGGTGAAGCGCTGGAGGAAGTCCTCGGCGCGCACGGTGGACCAGATCGGCACGGCGCGACCGATCCGCTTCTCCAAGCGACCGAGCACTTGGTTCAAGCGCTCGAGATCCGGGCCCGAGAACTCGCGACCGGACTTGCGGTCGAGGAGCTTCGAGTTGTCGACGATGATCGAGAGGACCGCCTCGTTCTTCTCCTCTTCGTTCGCGAGGTAGCGCTCCTTCCCCTTGTGCTTCACGCGGAAGAGCGGCGGTTCGGCGATGTACACGTGCCCGCGCTCGATGAGCTCGCGCATGTGACGGAAGAAGAAGGTGAGCAGCAGCGTGCGGATGTGCGAGCCGTCGACGTCGGCGTCGGTCATGATGATGACCTTCGCGTAGCGCAGCTTCGAGAGATCGAACTCCTCGAGCCCGATGCCGGTGCCGAGCGCGGAGATGATGGCCTGGATCTCGTTGTGCGCGAGCATCTTGTCGAGCCGCGCCTTCTCGACGTTCAGGATCTTGCCGCGCAGCGGCAGGATCGCTTGGAACTCGGGCTGCCGACCCATCTTCGCGGTGCCACCTGCCGAGTCCCCTTCGACGAGGAAGAGCTCGCAGCGATCGGCATCGGTCCACATGCAGTCGGCGAGCTTCTTCGGGAGATTGCCGCTCGCGAGCGTGGACTTGCGGCGCGCGAGGTCGCGGGCCTTGCGCGCGGCTTCGCGCGCGCGCTGCGCTTCCAAACCCTTCTTGAAGATCGCCTTCGCGGTCGCCGGGTTCTCCTCGAAGTAGATCTCGAGGTGCTTCGCGACGACGCTCTCGACGATCGACTGGACCTCGCGATTGCCGAGCTTGCTCTTCGTCTGGCCGCCGAACTGGGGCTCGGGCACCGAGACGTTGATCACCGCGACCAGGCCTTCGCGGAAGTCATCTCCGGTCGGGACCTTGTCGCTGTCCTTCAGCAGCTTCTCCTTCTTCGCGTAGGTGTTGAAGGTGCGCGTCAGCGCCGAGCGGAAGCCGGAGAGGTGCGAGCCGCCTTCGACGGTGTTGATGTTGTTCGCGAAGCAGAAGACGTTCTCGACGTACTCGGAGGTGTACTGGAGCGCCACCTCGACCGCGTAGAGCGGGCCCTTCTCGCCTTCGGGCGCGAGCGGGTTCGGCACGTCTTCTTGGCGGATGTGGATCACGTCCTTGTGGACGAGCTCCTTGTTCGCCGTGACGTTGCTCACGAACGCCGCGATACCCTCGGGGAAGTGATAGATCTGCTCGCGCTGCAGCAGCTCACTGCGGAGCTTCAGGCTCAGGCCGCGGCGGCCGAGCAAGTACGCCAGCTCGCGGCAGCGCTTCGCGACGGTGTCCCAGTCGAACTCCACCGTGTCGAAGATCGTCGCGTCGGGGAAGAAGCGCACGCGCGTGCCGCGGCGCGTGGTCTCGCCGATAAGGCGCATCTCACCGGTCTTGTGACCGCGCGAGAAGGCCATCTCGTAGGTCTTTCCATTGCGGTCGACCGTGACGGTGAGCAGCGTCGAGAGCGCGTTCACCACCGACACGCCGACGCCGTGCAGACCGCCCGAGACCTTGTACGAGTCGCGGTCGAACTTGCCGCCGGCGTGGAGCTTCGTCATCACGAGCTCGAGCGCCGGCATTTTCTCGGTCTTGTGCATCTCGGTCGGGATGCCGCGGCCGTCGTCCGTGACGCTGCACGAGCCGTCCTCGTGCAAGACGACCTCGATCTCCTTCGCGTGCCCCGCCATGCACTCGTCGATCGAGTTGTCGAGCACCTCCCAGATCAGGTGGTGCAGACCTTCGAACGACGTGTTCCAGATGTACATCCCGGGGCGCTTGCGCACCGCCTCCAGGCCTTCCAGGACCTGGATCGACGAGGCGTCGTAGGTGCGCGGGGCATCGGGCTGCTGCTCGGACTCGGCTTCGGTCATGGTTCCCCTGCGGCGCGCCGGGCGCGTCCGCTCCGGTTCAACTGGATTCGTTCGATGAGGCGAGGCGGAAGACCAACTTCCGCACGGTGATGGAATCGATGGCCTTCTGGAAGGCCTCGAGGATCTCGGTGTGACGCAGCGTGCGCAGCTCGTGCAAGAGGCACGACGAGCTGACCTCCACGGTGGCCGTGCCGCGGCGCAGCGAGACGACGCGCGCGTCGGCAGCGATCGAGGGGTCCAGCAGGCTCGTGAGAGTGCTTGCGAGCGCGTCGCGCTCGGGCTCGGCCTTCGGGACCAGCTTCTTGATCCAGTCGCCCAAGGCGAGCGGACCGAAAGCTCCGGAGCGAGGATCGTTGCGGTCGGCCACGTTGAGGGTCACGCGGCGCGGTTCAGACGTTGATCGGCATCACGACGTAGATGAAGCCCTCGCCCAGGAGGAACTTCGCCGGCGTGTTGGCCTGCTCGTAAACGAGCTCGATCTCGTCCGTGTCCGCGCGCTTCAGTCCTTCGATGAGGTAGTCGGGGTTGTACTTCAGGCGATCGACGACGCCTTGGAAGGTCACGGGCACCTCGGCGGTGGCCGTGCCCTGCCCGGGCGAGACCGAGACCAGCGTCGCGCTGTTCGAGCTCAAGCGGAGCTCCACCGAGCGCAGCTCCTGCTGCGAGACGTTCGCGACGAGGCGCAGCTTCTGCGCCATGTCGTCGGCGCGGAAGCGCACCGAATTCGAAGTCTCGTTCGGCACGATCGCGGCGTACTTCTCCGGGAACTTCGCCTGGATGACGCGGGTGAACACCGTGAGGCCCGGCGTCGAGAAGCAGATCTGCGAGGTCATCGGCGAGATGCGCAGCGTCGGCTTCTGTCCGCGGATCGCGGAGACGAGCTGGCTCACCGTGCGCGTGGGCAGCGTCGTCGGCGCGAGGTGCTTCGGCGCGTGGTCCAGCGGAGCCTCCGCGATGGCGAGGCGCCGCGAATCCGTCGCGACGATGCGGATGCGATCGGACTCGACCTCCATGCGCAGGCCGTGCAGGCCGCGCCGGTCGTCCTTCGCGACGGCGAAGGAGCAGCGCTCGATCAGCTTCGCGAAGATCTCCGTCGGCACTTCGAAGGTGCCCTTGGGGTCGATCTCGGGCAGCGGATCGAAGTTCACCTCGGGAGCGGCGACGAGCTCGAGCGTGTCGCCGCCGCAGCTCAGGCTGCAGGCATCGCTGTTCGGCTTCGTGCGGAGCTCCAAGGTCTTCCCGCGCAAGTCGCGCACGAAGCTCGTGAGGAGCTGCCCCGGCAACGTGATCGAGCCGGTCTCCTTGGGATCGATGTCCTCGCTGAGCTCGATGCGCACGGCGCAGTCGTAGTCCTGCGAGGAGAGCACGACGGCGTCTCCCGTGGTGGTGATCTGCACGACGCTGGGCTCGCCGAGGTTCGCGCGACCGGGGACGAGCTGCGTGATCAAGTGGAGCGCGTCTCGAAAGGCTTCCCAACCCACGATGGCTTTCATGACGTGTTCCTCGACGTGCTCTCCGAGCAGCTCCGCGAGCTGCTCAGCGACTGGCTGGGTGACGGTCTGGAAGGGGGCGCGAAGATTAGATCTTCATCATCTCCATCATGAGACGTGCTCGTTTGTGGAGAGACGTGCTTCGGGCGCCCGAAGTGACGCGAGATTCTAGGTTTGCGACGGCTCGAGGTCCAGGCTGGAGGTGGGTAGGAGCAGGGGTGGACCGGCAGTGGTGTGGGGAGAATCGGCCGGCCGCGGAGCGGGGTGCGCTCCGCGCTGGGTTCTCCCCCGGTTCTCGACAACGATCTCCGCGGGTTCTCCACAGCTTTCGATCGCTCGAGAAGACACCGCGCGAGTCGGTGCCGGGCCGAAGAACGACGCTCGAGAGCTAGGTTCGAGACCCAGGACGAAGGGCGCGTAGCGAAGTGACACGCCGAGCGCGATTCTCCACCGAGCGCGGATCGCTGCCTGCGCAGCCAGTGGAAGTGGTCGTTCGGGCTGGTGAGCGCGCCTCGGCGGGACACCAGGTGCCTCGTTTCCGGTCTCGAAGCACTTCTTCCACCGGCTGCGAGGGCGAGCCCCGCGCGTCGCGCAGGGCCTGCCGGTGCTCCGCGGATCGCCAAAACGCGCGCGGCGCGCACCGTTCGAGAACGGGCGCGCCGCGAGGCGAGGATCGAGTGGAGCGTGGGCTGGGCGGGCTGACGAGTCTGCTGGAGCGCTCGGGGAGGATCCCCGCGCCTCAAGAGTTCCCCGCGGCCAGGTCCTTTCGGATGCGCCGGAGCAGCTCGGCGATCTCGGCATCGCCGGTCTCCAGCGCGCGGACCTTGTCGATGCCGTAGAGCACCGTCGAGTGATCGCGCCCTCCGAAGTAGGAGCCGATCTCGTCGAGCGAGAGCGTGGTCAGCTCGCGCGCCAGGAACATCGCGAGCTGGCGCGGCAGCACGATCGACTTGTTGCGCTTCTTCGACTGGAGGTCCTGGAGGCGCGCGTTGCAGATCCGGCAGACGGCGTTGATGAGCTCCGACATCGGGTAGCGCTTCTGCGGCGCGACCGTCACGAAGTCGCGCAGCGCTTCGCGAGCGAGCTCGGGGGTGAGCTGCTGGTGATTGAGACGCGCGACCCCGATCGCCTTCGTCACCGCGCCTTCCAGCTCGCGAATGTTCGCGGTGATGTTCTCGGCGATGTAGTGCGCGACCTCGAGGGGCAGCTCGAAGCCCTTGTAGTGCGCCTTGCGGCGCAAGATCGCGACGCGGGTCTCGAAGTCGGGCGCCTCGATCTGGGCGACCAGGCCCCACTTGAAGCGCGAGACCAAGCGCTCCTGCAGCGACGGGATGTCCACCGGCGGGCTGTCCGACGAGAGGATGATCTGCTTCCCCGCGTTGTAGAGCACGTTGAAGGTGTGGAAGAACTCCTCCTGCGTGCGCTCCTTGTTCGCGAGCAGGTGGATGTCGTCGATCAGGATCATGTCCGCCCCGCGGTAGCGATGGCGGAAGTTGTTCAGGTTCCCTTCCTCGAGCGCGCTGATGAAGTGGTTGATGAAGGTCTCGCACGGCAGATACAGGATCCGCGCGTCGGGATACTTCAGCAGATACGCGTGGCTCGCCGCTTGCAGCAAGTGCGTCTTGCCGAGACCGACGGAACCGTAGAGGAAGAACGGGTTGTAGAGACGACCTGGTGACTCCACTACCCCTTGTGCTGCAGCGTGCGCTAGCTCGTTGGAACGACCGGTGACGAACTGCTCGAAGGTATAGAGCGTGTTGATCGAGCCGTCGGTCGAGCGCAGGTAACCATCGCTCGACTTGGTCGCGAACGGAGCTTCGCGCTGCAAGTTCGGCACCGAACGTTCGGCGAAGACGGACGGACGTCCTTCGACATCCGTGGTCGGCACGGCATCGAAGGGCACCGAGGGAACTTCCGCATGGATCGCGAAGCGCACGACGGGTTCGCGCAACGCGGGATCCATCGTCACGTTCTCGCGGAGCGCGGTCTGCAGCTCCTTCATGTAGTAGCGCTCGAGCCACGACGCGCAGAACGCGTTCGGCACGACCACGGAGACGAGAGGCTCTTCGATCGAGGCGAGCGAGCTGCGGCGGAACCACGTCTCGAAGTGCGCGGGTTGCAGCAAGCGCTGCAGCGACTTCAGAACGGAGATCCAGAGCGAACCGAGCGCAGGCACGGGAAGAGCGTTGTCGTAGGAGCGGCGGTCCTCGGACATGTGCGCACGCAACGGAAGAGACGGGGGGGCGGGCGAGACCGACGCGCGTCGCGAACGACGTGCATCGACGGAACGGCAAGCAGTGGCGAGAGAGCGAGTCACCAGCGGTGATGCTGCGCGAGGTCGCAGCATGTGATCCGTGGCGATAGGTCGAGCGAGTGAGATCGACCCAAAGTGGTAGGGGCCATCACGTGGCAGGAGCCACCACGCGGGTGCTGTCTTTCAGCGCCCGCGTCGTCGTCGCGTCGCGTCCGCGCGAGCGAGCGCTTCGAGCGCGGCGTGCGTTGGCGACGAGCATCGCGCGAGGCGCGACACGGGCGGTATTGAAGCGCCGCGCGGGGACGTGCGCAAAGGAAAAGGGACGAAATAGAGATCGGGCTCAAAACAGGTGCTGCGGGCCCGAATTCGCAACTTCGCTGTTGACGCGAGCTGCGTTCGGATCCTCTTCGCTCGGCGCGCGTTCAAGACGCGTCGATCGCAGCGAAGCGCGCGTGCAGAGAGCGCAGGATCGAAGCCGTGTGCGCGATGTCCGCAGGTGTCGTCGTAGGTCCGAGAGAGAAGCGCAGACTGCGACGCGCGCTCGCTTCGTCGAGTCCCAGCGCGAGCAGCGCAGCGCTCGGACGCGCGGCTCCGGAGGAGCACGCGGAGCCCGACGAGATCGCGAGCCCTTGAAGCTGCGCGGCCATGAGCAGCGCGCGTCCATCGCCGCGCGGCAGCGTCACGCACAGCGTGTTCGGCAACGCGCCGTCGTCCGGCGTCAGCACGCGCAGCGCGGGGATCGCTTGCAGCAGCTCGGCACGCAGTTGATCGCGCAGCGCGCGGACATGCTCCGCGTCTTCCATCGCGCGTTGCTCGCGCGCTCGTGCTGCTGCGACGAACGCATGCGCGAGCAAGACGCTCTCCGTGCCCGCGCGATAGCCGCGCTCTTGACCTCCGCCGCGCAGCAGAGGTTCGAGCTCCAAGTCCTTGCGTACGAAGAGGGCTCCGATGCCGACCGGGCCCCCGATCTTGTGGGCCGAGACCACGAGCGAATCGGCGCGCAGCGCGGAGAGATCGAACGCGACCTTGCCCCAGTACTGGCATGCGTCGGCGTGCAAGCGCGCCGACGCCGGGAGCGCGGCGCGGAGAGCCGCGAGGTCTTGGATGGTGCCGAGCTCGTTGTGGGCGGCATGCACCGCGCAGAGTCGCGCCTGCTTCGAGCTCTCGCGCATCGACTCGCGCAGCACGCGACCTGAGTCGTCGAGCGGCAAGAACGCGAGATCGAGACCGCCCTCCGCGGCACGCGCGCGCGCGGCCTCGAGCAAGCTCGGATGCTCGATCGCGGTGGTGAGGAGGGTGCCGCCGTTCTCCTCTCCTGGCGCGCGTCGCAGCGCCAAGTGGTTGCCTTCGGTGCCGCCGGAGCAGAAGACCAGATGATGCGTGCGTTCGAGTCCCGCGATGCGCAGCAGCTCCTCGCGCGCGGCGTCGAGCAAGAGGCGCGCGCGCTGGCCGGGGGCGTGCGTGCTCGAGGGATTTCCGAGCAGCGGACCGGCGAGGATCTCCTGGATCGCTTCGCGAGCCGCGGGCTCGAGCGGAGCGGTGGCGTTGAAGTCGAGGTAGACCGGGCGCATCGCTGGGGGACTCGGAGCTCAGCGCGCGCTGCGGCCGAGCGTCTCCGCGTAGAGCTGCTCGTAGCGCGAGACGATGAGGTCCTTCGCGTAGGGCTGCGCACCCGCGAGCGCGTGCGTCGAGTAGCGCTCCCAAGTCGCTCGATCGCTGGCGACGCGCAGCACGCCTTCGGCGAGCGCATCGAGATCGCCGAAGGGACAGAGCACGCCGGACTTGCCGTGCTCCACGATCTCCGGGATGCCGCCGACGTTGGTCGCGACGACCGGCAGCCCGCAGGCCATCGCTTCCAGCGCGCTCAAGCCGAAGGACTCCGTCTCGCTCGGCAGCAGGAAGACATCGGCTTCCGCGAGGATACCGGGGATATCGCTCTGCTCGCCGAGGAACGAGACCTGATCGGCGACTCCGAGCTGCGTGGCGAGCTCCTGCACGCGCGCGCGATCGGGACCGTCGCCGACGAGGAGCAGCCGCGCGTCGAGCTCGCGTCGCACGCGGTAGAGCACGTGGATCAGATCCGGCGTCCGCTTCACCGGGCGGAAGTTCGAGACGTGGATCAGCGTGGGCGGCTGGAGGCGCGGTCGCTCGCTCGGCAACGGGCGGAAGAGCGCCGGGTCGTAGAAGTTGTAGATGACCTGGAGGTTGCAGCTCGAGCAGAAGGTCGTGCGCGTCTCGGCGGCGAGGAAGCGCGAGACGGCCGTGACGGCGTCGCTCTCGTTCAGCGCCCAGCGGATCAGCGGCACGTAGCTGCGCTCCGAGCCCACCAAGGTGATGTCGGTGCCGTGGAGCGTGGTGACGACTTTCAGCGGGCGCGCGACGTTCACCTTGCTCGCGAGGATCGCGCTGATCGTGTGCGGGATCGCGTAGTGCGCGTGCACCAGGTCGAGCGGCTCTTGCTCTTCGATCTCGAGGATCTTCGCCGCGAGTGCCAGGTCGTAGCTCGGGTAGCGGAAGAGCGGGTACGAGGAGACCTGCACCAGGTGGAAGCAGAGGTTCTTCTGGTAGCGGCGCAGGCGGGTCGGCGGCGCGTACGAGAGGAGGTGCACGCGATGCCCGCGATCCGCGAGCGACATCGCGAGCTCGGTGGCCAAGACGCCGCTGCCGCCGAAGGTCGGGTAGCAGAGGATCGCGATGCGCAGCTTGTCGCTGGCGAGCTCGGGGCAACCCATCAGACGCGCCTCTCGCCGATGCCGACGTCCTCCGCTCGTTCCCACCTCCCGGCGGTCACGAGAGGAACCTCGCCGCGCTCGAGCTCTCGCCGAGCACCTCGGCCGCCAAGTCGTCGTAGTCGCGGGCGCCCGTCGACTCCGGCGCGTACTCGAAGATCGTCTTGCCGTGGCTCGGGGCCTCGGCGAGGCGGATGTTCTGGCGGATCTTCGTGGCGAGCACTTGATCGGGGAAGACCGCGCGCAGCTCGGCGAGCACTTCGGACGCGAGGTTGGTGCGGAGATCGACGAGGCAGGGAACGATCGCCGTGATACGCAGGGTGGGGTTGATGCGCCCGCGCACGAGCTCGACGACTTGCAGCAGCTTGGTCATGCCCTGCAGCGCGAAGAACTCCGTCTGCACGGGGATGAACACCTCGTCGGCCGCGGCGAGCGCGTTCAGCGAGAGCAAGCCGAGCGAGGGCGGGCAGTCGTAGAGCACGAAGTCGACCTCGCCGTGCTCCTTGAAGTGCTGCGCGAGCTTGTCGCGCAGGATCGTCTCGCGCCCGATCGCGTTCGCCAGCTCGAGCTCGGCGCCCGAGAGGTCGATGTTCGTCGGCAGGATCTCCAAGCCCTTCGTCGAAGTCGGGCGGATCGCTTGCGCCGGCGTCGAGTCCTCGACCAGCAGCGTGTAGGTGCTGTGCTCGAGCTTCGTGATGTCGACGTCGACGTGGATCGAGAGGTTCGCCTGCGGATCGATGTCGACGATCAGCACGCGCTTGCCGCGGCGCGCGAGCGCGGCACCCAGGTTCGTCGTCGTCGTCGTCTTACCGACGCCGCCTTTCTGGTTGATGATCGCGATGCGGCGCATGCAGGTGCGGTCTCGGGCGGGGGAGGACGCGCGCGCTCAATCGAGCCCGATCGGATCGAGCAGATACGGGCGGTCGGCGCGGAAGGGCTCGGCGTATCTTACGCCTCCGAGCAGCCCGAAGTGAACCGCGCGCGCGCTCATGCGCCCGAGGATGTCGGTGCCCTGCAGGAAGTGCGAGCCGCTGCGCCCGGGCTGGTCGAGCTGCGAGACGTAGGCGCGCACGACTTCGACCTTCCGCTCCCACACCGGCGTGATGTCGACGAGGAGCTGCGCGTCGGTCGGGAGGTTCCCCAAGTAGCGCAGGTAGCGCCGCGGGCGGTGGGGCGTCTCCTTGATCGGCGCGCCACCGACGCCGGCGAGGAACCACGCGGCCGCGACGAGTTGGGCCGCCGCGACGTGATCGGGGTGGTAATCGCTCGTGTCGGGCCCGAAGAGGATCGAGGCCTTCGAGCGGCGGATGCACGCGGCGAGCAGGCGTCGCAGCGGGACGATGTCCTCGATCGCCGTGTCGGGCAGACCGAGGTTCGCGCGCCACGCGAGGTCGAGGCGACGCGAGGCCTCGGCGGCCTCCAGGTCGCGCTCGTCCGCGGTGCCGCGCGAGCCGGCCTCGCCGCGCGTCAGGTCGAGGATGCCGATCCGCTTCCCCGCCTCGCGGAGCCGGAGCAGCGTCCCGCCGCAGAAGATCTCCGCGTCGTCGGGGTGCGGGGCGATGGCCAGCACATCGCAGGGCGCGATGGCGATGGGCAGCATGCGTTCGCTCATGTCTCTTCGAAGCTGAGGATGCGGTGGGCGGGCTCGAACGGCGCGCACGAGCTCATCAGCGCCTCGGGGAGCTCGGGGCCGAGGCGCGCGAGGAGCTGGATTGCCGCGAGCACGCGCTCCTGGGGTTGCTCGAGCGGGCGGATCCAGTGGGCGAGCTTGCGCGCTTGGCGCGAGCCGGTGCCGGCGCGGTTCTGCGTGACCTTGGCGATCCGGGAGCGGGTCTTCTCGACCTGATCGGCCATCTGCGCTCCGCTCTGCTCGAGCGAGCGCGCGAGCGAGCTGTCCAATCCCTGCGCGCGCTCGGCGAGCTCGGCGTGCACGCGTCGCACGGTTCCGGCGAGCTCGTCGAGGAGGGCGCGCACGCGCGGATCCTCGGTCGGCTCGGGCAGCGCGGCGAGGAGCTTCTCGTGCGAGAGCGCGAGCAGGTCGCGCACGCCGAAGCGTTGGATCTGAGGCAGAGATGCCGCAGATACGAGGGTGGCGTGCAGCCGCGGCACGAGCAGGGGAGGTATCTGGTCGAAGAGCTCGAACAAGCACAGCGCGTAGGCCTGATATGCGAGCTCGGACGGACCACCGATGTAGGCAGATACGGGCAAGAGATGCGACTGGAGCACGACGCGCAGCAACGCGCCCGGAATGGCCGTTACGAGCCCGTTCTCGAGCTTTAGCGCGAGCTCGTCAGCAGATATCTCTTGCCCATCGATGGACCAGAGATCGCCATCATCGACGACGCGCACCGGTGCGCGTCTCTGCTCGGCATCGAGCACGAAGAACGGCGTCGCGGACCAGGGATCGAAGGGCAGATCCCACGCGGCATCTCTGCAGAGACGATCGACCTCGCTCCAGCGCGCGGCGACCTCGCGGTAGCGGCGCACGAAGCGCGCGACGACCGCGGCGCAGGCGCTCCGCTCCGAGCGCGGTTCGATCACGCGCAGCGCTCCCGCGGGATGGGTCGCCCCGAGCCAACCGGCGAAGTGGTCGGCCAGGTTCGCCGCCGCGAGGGTGGGGCGGAGGCGCTCGGCGAGGGCCGCCTTCTGCGGACCTTCGAGCAGCGCTTCGAAGGTCGCGGCGAAGACGGCGGGGGCGTTCTCGGGGAGGGGCCGCGCGTAGAGCGGACGGCGGTCGGGCTGCAAGCCGAGGCTCAGGCGCTGCACGTCGAAGTGCTGGTTCACCACGTGGAGGTGATCGACCTCGCTCGCGTCGGCGTCGTCGCTGTGCGACCAGAACCAGACGGTCGGCGCCGTCTCGGCGGTGCCGGCCAGCGCCTGCGCGACCGCGCGCGCCATCGCGATCTTCAGCAGCACGAACGCGGGACCGCCCAGCCAATGGCTCTGCTGGCCGGTGACGACGCAGGCGGCTTCGCCGCGGTGAACGGCGATCGCGTCCGCGCGAGTGCGCAGTGCGCCCAGCTCGGGTGTCGGACCGAGCAAGCGCGCGGCGCGCGGCTCGCCGCGCAGCCAGGCGCGGACGAGCGCCGGTCCGGGCTGATCGGCGAGAGGGCGGCTCTCGAGGAGGCTCAGCTCCACGCCGGGATCAGCTTCTGGAACGCCTGCGCGTAGCGCTCGGCCGCCTTCGCGACGGCCTCCTTCCAGTCCTTCGGCGCGCCGGGCTCGGCATGCGCCTGGAGCAGTCCGCGGCTCACGGGCACGAGCGCTCCCATCCCTTCGGCGTCGAAGGCCGCCGCCAAAGGCTCGAGCGCCGCGCCCTGCGCGCCCACGCCCGGCAGCAGCAGGATCGCGTGCGCCATGCGCTGGCGCAGCTCGTTCAGCTCTTCCGAGCGGGTAGCGCCGACGACGGCGCCGACGGGTGCGTAACCGAGCCCGGATTCGAGCGTCTCCAGCGCATAGCTCTCGACCAGGTCCGCGACGGCCTGATCGAAGCGCCGACCGTCCTTCAGCTCCAGCGCTTGGAGCTGCGCCGACGAGGGATTGGAGGTGCGCACGATGAAGAACACGGCTTTGCCGTGGTCGCTCGCCGCGCGGAGGAACGGGCGGTTCCCCTCGTCGCCGAAGATCGGCGTGACGGTGAGGGCATCGGCTTCGGGCAGGTCCCACGTGCCGGCGTAGGTGCGCTGCGGCTCGAGGAAGGCCTGCGCGTACGCCTGCGCGGTGTGGCCGATGTCGTTGCGCTTGGCGTCGGCCAGCACGAGGTAGCCCAAGTCGCGCGCTTCGCGGGAGCACTGCTCGAAGAGGCGCACGCCGCGCCAGCCGAGCACTTCGAAGAACGCGCTCTGGAGCTTGGTGACGGCCGCGTACGGGCGGCAGGCCTCGAGCACGCCGAGCAGGTAGCGCCGGTAGAGCTCGACGACGGTGTCTGGGTCGCGGCTGTCGGCGGCCTTCGCTCGCCACTCCGCCGGGAGAGTCTCGGGCGTTGGGTCGAGACCGACGGTAAGGGGCGAGCGAGTCGTAGCCAGAAGTGCGCGGAGACGGGGAACGAAGCCTTTCATGGGGCAGAGAGGCTAACAGAGCCCCCGCCGCCCCGTCAGCCGCGGCGCGCTTCGCTGGCCTCCAAGAGGCGGCTCACGACGAGGTCCAGGAAGCGGCGGCCGCGCCGGGTGAGCTCGATCTTGCCGGCCCTCGGAGGCAGCGCGAGGCGCTGCGTGACGAGGGTGTCCCAGGCGCGCGCGAGCTCGCCTTCGAGCGGAGCCCCCGCGTTCCGCTCGAGCCACGCGAGCTCGAGGGGTTCCGGAAGACGCAGCGCCATCATCAGGGTCTCGGCGGCGCGCCGCCCCGGGCGCAGGCGCTCCGAGCTCACCGTGGCGCGGCCCGTCGCCTCCATCTCGGCCACGTAGCGGCGGGGTTCTTTGGCGTTGATCGAGCGGAAGCCGCCGCGGTAGGAGGCCGCGCCGGCGCCGAGGCCTACGTAGGGCTCGTTCCGCCAGTAGATCAAGTTGTGCCGGCACTCGAAGCCGGGCTGGGCGAAGGCCGAGACCTCGTACGGCCGGTAGCCCGCGGCGCGCAGTCGGCGCTGGTTCCAGAGGAAGCTCCCGGCGCGATCGCGGTCGTCGGTCGCCTGGAGCTTCCCCTTCTCGTGCAGCGTCCCGAGCGCGGTGCCCGGCTCGTAGAGCAGGTCATAGGCGGAGAGGTGCTCGGGGTGAACCTCGAGGATCCGCTCGAGGCCCGCCTCCCAGTCGGCCCGGGTCTGGACCGGGGCGCCCTGGATCAAGTCGATGTTGAGCGCCGGCACTCCCGCCCGACGGACGAGGTCGAGGGCGGCCAAGGCGCGCGCGGCGTCGTGAGCTCGGCCGAAGAAGCGCAGCGTCGGCTCGTCGAGCGCCTGGACGCCCAGGCTCACCCGGTTCACTCCCCCCTCGAGCGCGACCTCCAGGAACTCCGCCGTCAGGCTCTCGGGGTTGGCCTCGACGGTGAACTCCTCGGCGCTCGCGCGATAGCCCGTCCGAGCATCGAGCTCGCGCAGGAAACGCCGCAGCTCCTCCTGCGGAACAAGGCTCGGCGTGCCTCCGCCGAAGAACACCGTGCGCGGCGAATGCACCGCGCGCGTCTCTGCTTCGCGCAGCATCGCGTCCAGATATCGGCGCGTGTCGGGCCGCGCTTCGACATGCGAGTTGAAGTCGCAGTAGCGGCACTTCACCACGCAATACGGGAAGTGCAGGTAAAGGCCTTCGCGATGGGGTTCCGGGCCGATTTGCGCCATCTCTGCTCGAGCTCGTCGATGCAGATACGGCGCGCATCGCTGCCGTATCTGCTGCATCGCACAACGCACCTCGCCGCGCGCTCCACGATGCGCGCGATGCGAGTGCTCGAGGCATCAGATATCTGCTCGCGCGCCGGGCGCCAAGGCTCGAATCGCGCGAGCTCTCCGCCGCTCAGTCCTCTTCCGGGCAGAGGATCGTGCAGAGGCGCTCGAGCGCCTGCTTCTCGATCTGGCGGACGCGCTCGCGCGTGAGGCCGACGATCTTGCCGATCTCCTTCAGCGGCAGCGGCTCGGGGTTGTCCGGGCCGATGCCGTAGCGGAGGCGGAGGATCAGCGACTCGCGGTCATCGATCGCCTCCAGGAGCTCGGTGATCTTCTCGATGTCGGCGGTGTCGAGGACCACTTCCTCGGGGCGCTTGCCGCGGGTGTCCTCCAGGACGTCGGAGAGGCTGGTCAGGACGTCGAGGCTCGTCGCCGTGGTGGCGTGCGAGGTGTTCAGGGTGCGCTTGATGAGGTTCCAGGAGTCGACCGGAATCTCGAGCGCGTGTGCCACTTCGGACGCGCTGGGTGTCCGACCCAGGCGGAAGGCGAGCTCGGCGGAGATGTTCCGCCACTTCGAGAGCAGCTCCACCATGTAGGAGGGCACGCGCACCGTCTTCACGGTGTTCACGAGCGCGCGGCGGATCGACTGCTTGATCCACCAGGTGGCGTAGGTCGAGAAACGGCAGTTCGCCTCGGGGTCGAACTTCTCCACGCCCTTCATCAAGCCGATGTTGCCCTCGGCGATGAGGTCCTGGAACGGGAGACCGCGGTTGGCGTACTGCTTCGCGATGCTGACCACGAGCCGCAGGTTGGCTCGGATCAGGTGCTCGCGAGCATCGGGGTCCCCGGCCTGCACTCGCCGCGCGAGGATCTTCTCCTCCTCGGCTTTGAGCAGCGGGACCTCGTTGATCTCTTTCAGGTACGTTTCGAGGCAGCGTTCGGCAGAAATGGTCCCACCCTCCATCGCCGAGGAACTTGGCAGCCTCTTTGTCGGCTGGCCGATCCATTCGGCTTGAAAGCGCGACCGGGCTTCCGCTCCGCGAGCGATGGCAGAGGGGTAATTCCGCCGCTATCCTGGCTCTCCCCTACGCGCGCGACGTGCTCCAAATCCATGCGAAGAAACGGTTTAGATAGCTCGAGTGGGATCGGCGACGGGGTGTCGCCTCGCTCCGCCGGTGAAAGTGCCACCCTCGAGAGCGCGCCGCTCCAGGAGATCATCTCGGAGGCGGCGTTCCTGCCGCTGCTCCGCCCCGCCGTGAGGCCGCTCTTCGAGCTGGGCCTCATCCTGAAAGGCCTCGTCCTGCCGCCGACCAAGAAGTACCTCTTCCGGTTGATGCAGGAGGCGGACGAGGTCGAGTCGTTCCTCGACGACTACGGCGCGCGCAACAACAAGCTCTTCTCCCACTTCGGCGAGATGATCGCGAGCCTGCGCGGACTCGGGCTCGCCGCCTATTCGCTCCGCCACGTCTGGGGTCGGATCGACCTCTACGTCCTGGAGCGCATGAGCGTCGAGCGGAAGGAGCAGTTCCGCCGCGAGCTGCGCCAGGCGCTCGACTTCTTGGTCGAGGGCCTCTTCACCCTGCAGATCGAGCTCCAGCACGAAGGCCGGCGCATGGGCCTCGAGCGCCTCTCGTGGGAGTACCGCACCGAGGAGCAGGACCATCCGGGGGAAGTCCGGCATCGCCTCCCCCACAACATCGATGAAGGCGACATCCATGACGAGCGCGCCAAGGTCGCCGAGGTCGTCTCGACCTACCTGAAGGCGGCCGAGCAGCTCTCTCGCTTGCGGATCGACGCACTCCTCAGCGATCGCCGCGCGGGCGAGCTCCGCACCCGCATCGGCAGCGAGGTGCTCTGCCGCCAGTACGAGACGACGGTGCACAACGTCCAGTCGAAGTACGACACCTACGTGCAGAACACAGCCATCGAGGGCGCGAACCCCGAGCTCCGTACCCTACGCGGCCACGCTTCGGTGGCGCTCCATCTCTTCGAGTGCGCGACCAGCCTCAGCCACTTCTACGAGCGCCACGAGAACGACATCCGCTACGAGGCCGCGAAGGAGCGCATCGCCGCGCTCATCGAGAAGCGGCGCATCGTCGAGCTCATCGTGGGCTTTTGCCTGCGCTGGGGTGCGGAGTTCCTGCTCCTCGGACGCTCGACGGCGGAGGCGATGATCGAGCGCTTCACCGAGCGCGGCAGCCTGCACCTCGAGATCCCGGAGGGCGTCCTGCTCCACGCGCGCCCCTGCTCGCTGATCGTGCGCGTGGTGAACCACCACGGCACCCCCGTCGAGATGGAGATCGAGGAAGAGCGCTGCGACGCGAGCTCGATCATGCAGGTGATGATCCTGGCCAGCAGCAACGCGGCGCAGCGGGCCGTCGTCTTCCATGGCGACAAGCGGGCCCTGCGGGACTTGCAGCGGCTCTTCGACACGCGCCTCGGCGAAGGCTGCGACCTGCCCGAAGACCTGGGCTATCTGCGGAGCTGATCGCCGGTCGAGGGACGCGGCGTCGGGCGGTTCGCTGGCTCGAGGAAGAGGAGCCGCAGCGCCAGCCCTAAGGCGAGCTGGGCCAGAGCGGCTCGCAGACAGAGCGCGAGAGACGCCGTCGAAGCGTCGACGGCCGGGTGGGGCGAGCGGCTCCAAGGATCCAGGGGTCCGGGGATCTCTGGGGCGAGGTCGCCCGCCCCCATCCAGAACCACGCGAGGGCGATCGCGAGGAAGACGTTCGGTACGCCGAAGCGCTGGGTTCCGCCTTCGACGAGGGCGACCGCGAGGATCACGCTGCCCGATGCGGCCACCGCCGTCGACAGCGCGCCGGGTAGGCCGAAGGAAGGTAAGAGCAGCGCGCCTAGGAGGAGGAGCGCTCGGATCTGAACTCGCGCATGTTCCAGAAGCTCGGCCCGAAGGACGGAGCCGGCGGCCATGGTGCGCAGCTCGAGCAAGGTCCGATTCTCGGCGCGGTCGCGCAGGCGAAGGCGCAGGTCGAGGATCACCCAGACGAACGCGAGGGTGGCGAAGCCGGGCAGGGGGTCGAGCTGCTGATAGCGGCTGGTGAGCTCGTGGGCGAAGCGGATCGCGACGGCGAGAGCGAGGCCCGCGAGGGGACCGAGCAGGCTCTGGATTCGTTCCACGTGGAACATCACAATGCACCCCGCGCATCCCAACGGCCCTTCGCGCACTGTCGGGCGAGGAGGCGCGAAAGCAGACGCCCGCTCTTCCCGTGGGCGTATCGATCGGGCCGAGCAGGTGGGGTCATGACGCAGAATCGCATGGGCCGAGGACTGCGCGCGCTGATGGGCGCCGCAACGCCGGCCACGGAGCCGACGGCGGGGAGCCACCTGCCGATCGACCGCATCAAACCGAATCCGCGCCAACCCCGCAAGGTCTTCGATCCGCAGGACCTGGCCGAGCTCGCCCAGACGATCAAGGACCGCGGCGTGCTGCAGCCGGTGGTCGTCCACCCCATCGGGAACGGCGACTTCGAGCTCATCGCCGGGGAGCGCCGCTGGCGCGCTTCGCAGCTCGCGGGGCTCCAGGAGATCCCGGTCGTCGTTCGCCAGGAAGTGAACGAGCGCGAGATGCTGATCTTGGCGCTCGTGGAGAACGTGCAGCGCCGCGACCTGGATGCCATCGAAAAGGCGCGCGGGTTCGCCGAGCTCGCGTCGAGTGGCGCAACTCAGGACGAGATCGCGTCTTGGGTCGGGATGAATCGGGCGAGCATCGCGAACTTCATCCGCCTGCTCGACCTGCCGGAGGATGTCCAGCAGCTCGTCTCACGCGGCCACCTGAAGATGGGGCACGCGCGAGCGCTCCTGGGTCTGCTGGACGCGGAGAAACAGCGGCGTCTGGCCGTCGAGGTCGTGAAGAAGGGCCTCTCGGTGCGCCAGACCGAGGACATGGTCCAGCGCCTCCGCCCGTCCGGCGCTCCGGCGATCGCCAGCGCGGACGAGAACGCCGAGGCCGAAGTCGCTCCGAGCTCGGCGGCGAAGGCGCGCACCGACGCGGGCCCCGTGTGGGTCGGCTCCGTGGAGAAACGCCTCCGCGAGCGTTTTGGGCTCACGGTGGGGATCCGTCACACTCCCTCGGGCGAAGGCCGGCTCGAGTTCTCTTATCGCAGCGAGGACGAGCTTCAGTTCCTGCTGGAGGAGTTCGGCGTCGGCGAGGATCAGCTCCCCCGCTGATCCCCAACGTCGGCCCGGGCGCCGGCCACGATGGCAACTCGCCTTCGCGAACGAAACGCAGCGACCCAAGCGAAGAGGGCTCGGAGCCATGGCTCCGAGCCCTCTTCGCTTGGGTCGCTGTCGAGAGTGAACTCGCTCCGGATTCCGGAATGCCCGGCAGCCGGGGAAGCTCCGGTCCCCTACGACTTCGGCGCTCCGAAGTACGGCCGCTCCGTCTTGGTCGTCGCCGGCTTCTCGGCGCTCGCGTCCGCGCTATCCGCGTCCGCCGTCTTTGCGGTCGCTTCCTTCTCGATCGCCTCCAGGGCCTCGGCGATCTTTTGCGCGACCGCCATCGACTCGTCGGTCAGGCGCGCGAAAGGCACGATGATCTGATTGCCGGCGAACGGATCCTTCAGGTTCGGAGCCTCGGTCGCCACGACGATCTCTCGCGCGGAGACCTTGCCGGTGGCGGGATCCAGCAGCGCGCCGACCCAACCCTTCCACAGGAAGAGCCCGTTGTCCTTGGCCTCGACGGGCGCCAGGTTCGGCCCGCGGCCCCAGAAGCTGGTGGAGGGGAGAGCTTCGGTCGAAAGCTCGTGCTTCAGGCGCGCGTCTCCGAACTGGAGCGCGCCCTTTCGGCTCGAATCGATGTGCTTGTAGAGCACCAAGCCCTCGAACGCGTTGGCCTGGATCGCCTGCTGGAAGGCCTGGCACAGTTCCGGCGCCTTCTCGGTGGCCAGAATGAATTCGAGCTTGCCCAGCGTCGTCTCGAGTGCCACCTTCGGGGCAGATTCGGGCAGCGCCGGCGGGAGGAGGATGGCGTCGATGGCCTGCCGATCGGCATATCCGCTGAGCGCGCTCGCCGGCGCGGCATGCTTGGCCTCGAGGCCCAGCGCGACGGCACCGTCCTTCGTCAGCTTGCCGGCGAGGGTGGATCCGAACTCGTTCTGCAGTCGGGCCGCGATCTCGCGCGCCTTCGCGAGGGATGGCGACACTTCCGAGGCGTCTCCGGTGGCCGCAGCCTGCACATAGCGCTGCAGCGCGATACCGAGACCCAGTGCCTGCGCTTCCGAGCCGCTGAGATCGCTAGCCTTGGCTACCGAGCCATCAGGAGAGGCCGCATCGCGGACTTCGAGCACGGCGTTCGTCTGACTGCGCAGCCCCGATTCCTTCCACCAGCCGTAGAGCTGGAAGAGGAGCACGAGACCGAGGATCCCCAAGATCCCGGCGTAGATCCGGCCCTTCCAGCGCGTCCAGAGCGCGAGGATCGGATCGTTGGGGTCGGTGGGGATCGGGGGAGCGGAGATCTTCTGAGCCATGGGAAAAGGTGGGGCGCGCGGAGCGCGCGGTGCGGTGGGGCGCCGGATCGAAGGGTGCGCTTCGTGCCCGGCGCTCGGTAGGCCAAGGATCTAGGAGTGCGACGAGGAGCTTGGGGCCCATCGCCTGGAGGTTCGGCCGGGAGGGCTGCTACGAGGAGGGTTCTGCGGCTCCGGTCTTCGGCAGCACGCGCATGGTCACGTTCAGGTTCTTCGAGAGCTGGCCTCGAACCTCGGCGGACTCCACGCTGACCTCGACGCGCTTCGCGTCGCGGACGAAGTAGAGCTGCCGTCCGAGCCGCGAAGGCTCGCTCGCTTCACCCGTCTCCAGGGCTGTCCAGCCATGGTCGGGCATGCGTCGGCGATAGAACTCGGTCACGGCTTCGAGCTCGTCGCGCCCGGTCCACACGTAGGTCGCGCTCTCGAAGCGCCCCGAGCGGTAGCCGTAGGAGCGGCCCTCGACGAACTCGAAGCCCTCGGGCACGGGGAAGCCTTCCGGCTGCTCGCGCGTGATGCTGAGCTCGGCCTTCTCGGCCGTGGTGCAGGAGCCCAGGCCCAGACCCGCCGCGGTCAGACCCGCGAGCGCGAGACCGAGGAGCGCCAGACCAGGGAGCGCCAGACCAGGGAGCGGGAGACGAGGATGAAGAATGCGGGAGCGGAACATGCGTCGTCCATCCCAGGGCGATGGCCCCGGAAAAAGCCCCGGATTATAGGTTCCGACCGGGTTCGCGCAATCTCGCGTTCCGCACCCGACGGCTCGAAGCAGGCGAGTCTGCCCAGATCGCCGACGAGACGCTAACCTCTGCGCTCCCTCCTCGGTTCGCGGCTGGTCGGAGACCAAGAATGGATCGCTTGCTACCACCAACCACGGCGAGCACCGCGCCCGGCTCCACCGCCGGCCGCAGCGTGCTCGACGAGCACACCTTGGTGCTCAATCGCTCCTGGCTCGTGATCAACGTCACGACCGTACGACGATCGATCGTGATGCTCTACCACGGCATCGCGCGCGCGATCGAACCCGAGACCTTCGAAGCCCTGGACTTCGCCTCCTGGCTCGAACGAACGCGTCCAGAGCAGCATCTCCGCATTCGCACGCCGCGCGGGCTGATCCCGATCCCCGATGTGATCGTGCTCGGCTCCTACGATCGCCCGCCGAGCACGCGCGTCCCGTTCACGCGCCGCAATCTCTTCCGCCGCGACGACGGCGTCTGCCAGTACTGCGGCCGCCAGGTGCGCACGCAGGACTGCTCGATCGATCACGTCCTGCCTCGTTCGCGCTCAGGAGCAACTTCCTGGGAGAACTGCGTGCTCGCGTGCTTGCGCTGCAACGCGCACAAAGGCGATCGTACGCCCGAGGAAGCGAACCTGCGCTTGCTCCGTACGCCGCGTCCGCCCGATTGGCGCCTGCTCGTCGGGACCGCGCGCGATCTCGAGCGGCGCTCGTGGCGCACCTTCTTGAGTCGCGTTCCGTGAACGACGGCCAGCGCACCCCACCGCATCCCCGTACTTGATGTTCGCCGCTCGAGCTCTTCGGCCGAGCTCCCGGAGGAATCATGCCGCTCTCTCGCGTTCTCTTCGTTTCCCTCGCTTCCCTGGTCTCGCTGCCCGTGGCGCTCGCCGCTCCGGCGACGGCTCTGGCTCCCTTCGTCGCGCAGGCGCAGGACGAGGAGGCGCTGAAGAAGGAGTACCGCGAGCGGCGCGAGAAGCTCGGCAAGTTCGATCTCGACGGCCACCTCGAGCTCGCGCGCTGGTGCAGCGGCGTCGGTCTGAAGCGCGAGTACAAGTCGCAGCTCAATTACATCGTGAAGGAAGACCCCGAGCACGCCGCCACGCGGAAGGAGCTCGGTCAGGTCAAGTTCGATGGCCAGTGGGTCGCGGAGAAGGACTTGGAGGCGCTGAAGAAGAAGAAGGAAGAGGACGAGTACAAGGCCAAGGGTTGGACCAAGTACAACAACCAGTGGGTCGATCCCGCCGATATCCCTAATCTCAAGAAGGGCCTCGTCAAGGTCGACGGCCGTTGGCTCACCGCCGAGGAGAAGGGCAAGCTGGATCAGGGGTGGGTCTTCCACGAAGGCGAGCTCCTGCCGCCCGATGCCGGCGAGAAGCTGAAGCAGGGCCTCTTCCCCGTGGAAGGCGGCTGGGTGAACGAAGACCAAGCCGACACCTTCCACGCCAAGTGGGCGACGCCTTGGCAGATCACCGAAGGCCAAGTGCGTCTGCGCACCAACATCAAGCGCAAGGTCGCGCTCGAGAAGGTCTTCCCGCAGGTGAAGCTCGCCTATCGCCGCATGAAGACGCTCTTCGGCGGCACCGAGCCCAGCCAGCCGCTCGATCTCTATTACCTGGGCTCGATCAACGACTTCAACAAGTACGCCGAGACCACCGAGATCGGCGCCGAGTCCTCGAACTACGGGGCCTACCTCGACGCCGCCAACGAGAAACGCCCCGCGATCGCGTTGAACGACGACGCCAAGATGCGCCATCACGTCGGCTACGCGATCGGACTCGCGTACATGGACCGCGTGAAGGAAGCGAAGGTCGTGATCCCGGTCTGGTTCCAGGTCGCGGTCGCGGGCTACAACGATCGCTTCCACGACAAGACCGACCGCAAGTGGCTGATCGAGAACAGCCCCTACATCACCGGCGGCCTCGGCAAGTACGCCGATCTCTTCGAGACCATGGATCCCAGCCGGATGGAAGCCGAGCCCTTCCTGAAGGCGATGTCCCAGCTCGGCCTCCTCGTCGCGTACTTCGTCGACGGCGGCAACGCGAAGCACACCCAGCTCTTCCAAGAGGCGATGCAGGCGGTGATGGACGGCAAGGGCGCTGATAGCAAGTTCAAGGCGATCGCGAAGGCTGCGAAGGAGTTCGATGAGTCGGTGGGCGAGTTCCTGAAGAAGTAGGCCTCGCCCGCGCTCCGCTCGAAGGAGACGAAGTGCGCTGAAGAGCTCAGCCCGGCCCCAGCTCCGCAAAGAGATCCGGGGTCGATGCTGCGCTCTTCTCGACGCGCGCGTGCTCGCGCAGTGAAGGATAGCGCGCGATCAGCGCCTCGGGCGCGCTCTGCGGCTCGCCCGCGAGCAACGCGCGCATCTGGATCGCGTTCACCAGCGCCTGCCCGCGGAAGTGGTTGTTGGTGATGATCGCCGAGGGTTTGCCGCGGGCGAGCGCGCCCTTCGCGCGCGCGATCCAAGGCTCTAGCTCGGCCGTGGTGTAGAGGTAGTCATAAGCTTGATCGCGCGTCGAGCCGCGCCGGAACCACGCGGCGCCGTTCCGTCCGTGCATGCGCAGGTAGAAGCGACTGCCCTGGCCCGCGATCTCGCGCGCGCCGCCGTGCGCGTCTCCCGGCAGGTCCACGCACGCGAGGTCGATCGCTTCGCTGCGCAAGAACGCGCGCTCCTCCTCGCTGGTCCAGCGCGGCGCGCGCAGCTCGAAGATGACCGGCCAGGGACGCAGCGCTTCGGCGAGCTCTCGAACCGCGTCGCGCTCAGCGGTTCCGGGCTCGAAGAAGAAGGGATACTGCGCGACGACGACTTCGAGCTTGCCCGCGTCATACAGCGGTGAAAGCGCTTCGCGGAACGCACGCGCCTCGTCTCGGATGCGCGCGCGCTCGTGCGTGCAAGCGGAGGGTGCCTTGGCGCTGAAGCGGAGATGCGGGAGCGCGGCAGCGCGCTGGAGCCAGGATTGCGCGGAGCTGCGTCGCGGCGTGCGATAGAAGGTGGAGTTGATCTCCAAGAGATCGACGCAGCGCCCTACGGCGAGCAAGGGGTCGCGCGTGCCGCGTCCCGCTTGGCTCTCGTAGACGATGCCTTCCCAGTCCGCGTAGCTCCACCCAGCGATGCCGATCTTGATCGCGGGAGCGGAGCTCACGGCTCGCGTTCTTCGCTCGGAGGTGGCTCGTCGGTGGCGGCGAGCGCGGCGCGGTCGAGCTCGCTGAGCTCGCTCGCATCTTCGTCGTCCTCGAAGCGCTGTAGCCGATCGCGGCGCTTGCGGCGCGCACGCGCGAAGCCGAGGACGAGCAGGGGCGAGATCGCGAAGATGCCGAGCCCGCCGAGATAGCCGTAGAGCGAGCGCACGTACACGCTGCGGTCGCTCGCGAGCTCTTCGTGCAGGCGCGCTTCGTGCCAGACGACGGGTTCGCCGGTCACGGCGACGACGGCGGCGCCGAAGGAATCGGCGCGTTCGAGCTCGGTCAGGATGCGCCCGATCACCTCGTTGCCCCAGTAGCGCACCATGAGGCGCACCATGGCCTCCGAGTAGAGATAGGCCGTGCGCGCGCCGTCGCCGTCCTCGGGGAAGCGCTCGGCCCATTCCGCGAGATTCGGCGAGTGCCAGATCTGGACGCGCAGCGCGAGCTCGTCGCGTTGGAAGCGAAAGATCGGCGCGGCATAGACCTGAGCGACACCTTCCTCGAACCAGAGCGGGATGCTGCGCCTCACATGCCAAGGTAATTGGCCGAAGACGAGATGCAGCGCCTCATGGCGGAGAACCGTGGAGAGCTCGCGGCGATCGGCCGGCGGCAGGTGATCGACCTGCACGAGCATTCGCCCTTGGTCCGGCAGCGCCAGGGCGGCACTCCAGGTGGGCACCGGCGCGCTCGTCCAGCGCCCGGCTTCGCGGCGGTCCTTCACCACGATGACTTCGACCAAGGGCGGCGGCGGCAGCGCGAGCTTGCTTGCGAGCTCCTGCACGTGGCCGGGGAGCGTGGCGAAGATCTCCTGGGCGAGGTCGCGATGTTCGGCATCGAAACGCACGACGAGGCCCGCACCCTCGAGACGGCGCTTGCCGTCGAAGAGCGGGACCGCGTCGGCGAGCGGAGCCAGGCCGACCCAGAGCCAGAGCCAGAGGAGGAACTTCATCACTCGAGAGCGCCGCGTGCGCCTGCCCCGAAGCTACCCCGGCGCGGTCGGTCCGCAAGCCGTGGAAACGAAGACGGGCCCGTGGGGCGCTGGGCCCCGGGCCCGTGTCACAGAGGAGAGGTCACCGAGAGGCAGAGCGGCGCGCGCTACCCCGCGGCTCGGCTGCTGCGCGGGCGACCCTCACCGCCGTTCCGGCGCGGCGCGCCGGAGCGCGCTGGTTGATGGAGGGTCGGGACCGCGCTGCCGCCCCCGCGGAGGGTGGCGCCCAGGATCTCGATGCGCTGCTGCAGCGCGCGCTCGGCGTCGCACCCCGCTTCGCCGGCGGGGAAGCCGCTGGAGAGCTGGGTGAGCGAGGCCATCTCGAAGCGCTCCAGCATCTCGAACGCCGTCGCGGGAGAGAGCTCGTCCCGCTCGATCTGGCGGGCGAGGTGGCGCAGGAGCGCGTCGTCGCAATGGCGGAGCCGGCCGATGGCCTGCTCGAGAGCCGGGCGGTTCTGCGGAATGCGGGGCTTGGCTTCCATGGCGGACCTCGGGGGGCGGATCGCTCCGCCGGGCCGCGGAGCACGCCCCCCAAACGTCGCCCACGCGACTCGGGGACGACCAAAACCAGAAATGCCTCCGTGAAGCGCTCGCGGCGTTGATCCCGCCGGCCTTCCCGGTTCGGATGCCGGTCTCCTCACGCGATCGCCGATGACCCCCCTCCACCGACTCTCCCTGCCCTTCACCAAGCTCGAAGGGGCGCGCAACGACTACGTCTTCCTCGACGTGCGCCACGCTCCCCTGCCGATCGACCCCGGAGCCCTCGCGCGGGCCGTATCCGACCGGCGCGCCGGGATCGGCTCCGATGGGCTGATCCTCGCCGCCCCCTCGGAGCGCGGCGTCTGCCGCATGCAGATGTTCAACGTCGATGGAACCCCGGGCGAGATGTGCGGCAACGGCCTGCGCTGTCTCGCGAAGTGGGCCTACGACTCGGGCTGGACCGGCGGCGCGAAGGAGTTCGTGCTGGAGTCGGCGGTCGGGCTGCATGCCGCGCGCATCGTGCGGGACGATGGGCCGAGCGCCTGGGTCGAGGTCGAGCTCGGCGCGCCGTGCTTCGAGCCGGAGCGAATCCCCGTGCTCCCCGATCGCGTCGCGGCGACGCCGCAGATCGACGTGCGCTTCGAAGGCGCGACCTACACCGGACACGCGGTGTCGTTCGGCAATCCTCATGTGGTCTTCTTCCTCGCGAGCCCAGAGCCGCGCGCGCTGGACGAGTTCCCGCTCGAGCGCTTCGGTCCGCTCGTCGAGCGCGACGCGCGCTTCCCCGCGCGCGTGAACGTAGAGGTCGCGCAGCTCGACGAGCGCGGCGCGCGGCAACGCACGTGGGAACGCGGCAGCGCGGAGACCTGGGCCTGCGGCAGCGGCGCCTGCGCGATCGCCGCCGTCGCCGCGCGCCTCGGTCGTCCTCGCGGCGCGCTGCGGCTCGAGCTCCGCGGCGGAGCGCTCGAGGTCGAGCTCGGCGAACGCACGCTCCTCCGCGGTCCCGCGACCGAGGTCTTCCGCGGCGAGTGGCGCGTGTGGGCAACCTGATCTGGGCGCTCGGCGCCGTCCTGCTGATCCATCTCGCCGAACCCTCGGCGCCGCCGCGCGGTGCGCGCGCGGCGTGGGAGCCGCTCGCGTTCACGGCGTTCGTGCTCGCGGTGGCGTGGTTCGCCGTCGCGCGCGTGCGACTGCGCAGGGCGCAGCGCGCGCTGCCCGCGTTCGGGCTCGCGCTACATGCGCTCTGTCTCTTCGGGACGGGGTGGCTCGACGCGCTGCACGACCTCGGGGTGCGCGACTGGCCTTGGCTGGGAATGCTCGTGGCGCTGGGGCCGTTCCTCGCTTCGCACGCGCGCGCCAACCAGGTCCTGCTGCGCGAGGAAGGGCTCGCGGGGCAGGACCTCGCGTCCGCGCTGCGCCTCCGGCTCGAGATGGAGCTCTTCCCGCTCGTGCCGTTCCTCTTCCTCGACGGCTGCATCGCGCTCTCGGCGCTCTGGCCGCCGCTGCGCATCGCCGTCGAGCAGGTGGAGCTCGCGCTGTGGGGCGCGGTCGCGTTCAGCGTGCTCGCGTTGCTCTACGCATTGCCCGTGTTGTTGCGCTGGGCGTGGCGCTTGCGGCCGCTTCCCGCGAGCCCGCTGCGGCGGCTCCTCGAGGAGGTCGCCTCGCGCATGGGTTTCCGCTTCCGCGAGCTCTACGTCTGGCCCACCGGGCAGCAGATGGCGAACGCCGCGATCATCGGCGCGGGCCGGCGGCGCATCGTCGTGTTCACCGATCTCCTGCTCGCGCGCTTGCACGCCGCCGAGGTCGCCGCGGTCTTCGCCCACGAAGCCGCGCACGCGCGGCGCCATCACGTGCGGCGCTATGCGGCGCTGGGCTTCGGCGCGCTCTTCGCGGCGTGGCTCCTCGCCGATCTCCTGGCGCAAGATGAGCGCTGGCTCGCCTGGGGACCGTGGAGTGCAGCCGAGGAGATCCCGCTCGCGCTGCGCCTCGGGGTCGAAGCGCTGGTCTTGATCGCGATCGGCGTCGCTTGGTGGTTCGGCTTCGGGCGCCTCTCGCGGGCCTGCGAATGCGAAGCGGACCTGGTGGCGATGCAGGCCGTGGGCTCGGGCGCCCTCTTCCGCGGCGCGCTGCTGGAGGTCTGCCGCAGCATGGGACAGCCGTTGGATCGCGGCGGTTGGAGGCACGACAGCCCTCTGCAGCGGGCCGCGTTCCAGCAGCGCTTGGAGGGCGATCCTCTCGCGGCGCAGGCGTTCGAGCGGCGCTTGCGGCGCGTTTCCCTGGCGCTGCAAGGAACGCTCGCCGTGTTGCTCGCGGTGAAGCTCTGGCTCTACCTTCCGGCGTTGCCGGTGGAGTGGATCCGCCTGGAGCTCGGGCTCGGCGCCTACGACCGCGCGCGCTCCCACGCGACCTGGTTCGAAGATCCTCGCGACCAGCGCGAGGTCCTCGAGCTCGCCGAGCTCGGGCGCGCGACGCGGGCGCTGATCCCGGCGCACGCCGCCCGCGCGGCGCATCTCGTCGATCGAGCCCGCAGCGAAGCCGAGCGCGGCGCGATCGATGTGGCCTGGCGCTGTCTGACCTTGGCGCGCCTCGAGGGCGAGACCTCCGGCGCGCTCGAACTGGCTCCCCTGCTCGAACGCGCACAATTCTTGCGCGACCACGGCTTCCGTTCCGCGTTCTCGCGCTGGGAACGCTGGTGTGCGGAGCACGAGCACCGCGTTCCCGAGGCCCTGCGCAGCGGCGTCGCGGCCTATCTCGCAGGTCCTTCGGAGGCCTCCTCGGGCCTTTGATTTCAGGCCCTGTTTCGAGGATGATGCCCCGCTTTGCAGGGGCCGTAGCAGAACGCCGCGAGCCCCGTCGAAATTCGATCTAGAGGCGCCGGTTACCTCGGCCCCCCTCGGAGACCCTGATGGAGTCCTCTCCCGGAGCCCACATCCCTTCTCTGCACGTCGAGAAGGAGATGAAGACCTCGTACATGAATTACGCGATGAGCGTGATTCGTTCGCGAGCGCTTCCCGACCTCCGCGACGGGCTGAAGCCTTCGCAGCGGCGCATCCTCTACGCGATGCGCGAGCTCGGTCTCGGACCGCGCAGCCGCTACAGGAAGTGCGCGAAGATCTGCGGCGACACCTCGGGCAACTACCACCCGCACGGCGAGGCGGTCGTCTACCCGACGCTCGTGCGCATGGCGCAGGAGTTCTCGCTGCGCTACCCGCTCGTCGACGGGCAGGGGAACTTCGGCAGCATCGACGGCGACGGCCCCGCGGCCATGCGCTACACCGAGGCGCGCATGACGGGCGCCGCGGTGGAGATGCTGGAGGACATCAACAAGGACACCGTCGACTTCATCCCGAACTACGACAACACGACCCAGGAGCCGGTCGTGTTCCCGTCGAAGTTCCCGAACCTGCTCTGCAACGGCTCGGACGGGATCGCGGTCGGCATGGCGACGAGCCTCCCGCCGCACAACCTGACCGAGATCTGCGACGCGCTGACGGCGCTGCTCGACGATGCCTCGATCGGCATCGACGCGCTGGTGAAGATCGTCCCCGGCCCCGACTTCCCGACCGGCGGCACGATCCGCGGGCGCAGCGGCGCGCTGCAGGCGGCGTACACGGGCCGCGGCATCGTCTACGTGCGCGCGAAGTACGAGGTCGAAGAGTCGCGCGACGGGCGCGCCACGATCGTCTTCACCGAGATCCCGTATCAGGTGAAGAAGGAGGCGATCAAGGACAAGATCCGCGAGGTCTACAACGAGGGCAAGCTCCCCGGCCTGCACGACATCAAGGACTACAGCGATCGCAACGGCATCCGCCTCACCGCGCTGCTGAAGAAGAACGAGGACCCGCAGGTCCTCGTGAACCAGCTCTTCAAGCACACGCCGCTGCAGAGCAGCTTCTCGATCATCAATCTGGTGATCGACGAAGAAGGCCGCCCGCGCACGCTGAACCTGAAGGAGCTGCTCGAGGCCTATCGCGACTCGCGCTTCCAGGTGATCCGCCGGCGCACGCGCTTCGAATTGCGCCAGGCCGAGGACGAGATCCACATCCTGCGCGGCCTGCACATCGCCGTGCAGAACATCGACGAGGTCATCGCGATCATCAAGGCCTCGACCGACGAGGCCGATGCGAAGTCGAAGCTCGAGCAGCGCTTCTCGCTCTCCGAGCGCCAGTCGCAGGCGATCGTCGACATGCGCTTGAAGCGCTTGACCGCGCTGGCGATCGAGAAGCTGGAGGAGGACATCCAGAAGCTCGAGCTGCTGATCGCCGACCTGAAGGACATCCTCGCGCGCGACGAGCGCGTCTACGCGATCATCCGCGCCGACGTCGCCGAGCTGCGTCAGAAGTACGGCGACGCGCGCCGCACGCTGATCGACGAGCAGGAAGGCGACCTCATCATCGAGGACCTGATCGCCGACGACATGATGGCGGTGACCTTCAGCGAGCAGGGCTACGTGAAGCGGACACCGCTCAGCACGTATCGCTCGCAGGGTCGCGGCGGCCGCGGCATCAGCGGCGCCGAGACGAAGGAAGGCGACGTCATCCAGGACCTCTTCGTCGCGCTGGCGAAGGACACCCTGCTCTTCTTCAGCGACAAGGGCCGCTGCTACTGGCGCAAGGTCTACGAGCTGCCCGAGCTCGGTCGCACCTCGCGCGGCCGCTCGATCGCGAACGTGCTCGAGCTCGAGGAGGGCGAGACGATCCGCGTCATCCTCCCGATGCGCGAGTTCGACGAGCGCTCGCTCGTGTTCGTGACGCGGAAGGGCACGATCAAGAAGACGAAGCTCGAGGCGTACTCGCGTCCGCGCAGCGCGGGCATCCGCGCGATCGAGCTCGATGACGACGACCAGCTCGTCGATGTCGCGCTCTGCCATACGGGTCAGGAGATCCTGCTGGTCACGGCGCAGGGGCAGGCGGCGCGCTTCTCCGAAGGCGAAGTTCGCTCGATGGGGCGCGTCGCGCGCGGGGTGCGCGGGATCGCGCTCCGCGAGGGCGACCGCGTCGTCGACCTCGTCATCGCGAGCCCGGGCGCGCTCATCCTCTCGGTCTGCGAGAACGGCTTCGGCAAGCGCACGCCGATCGACGAGTACCGCAAGACCCGTCGCGGCTCGAAGGGCGTCATCAACATCCGCACGAGCGAGCGCAACGGCCAGGTCGTGAACGCGCTCACCGTCGCCGACGGTGACGACGTGATGTTCGTCACGCTGGAAGGGATGATCGTCCGCATCCCCGCGGACTCGGTCCCGACGCAGGGCCGAGGTACCCAAGGGGTGCGCCTCGTGAACCCGCGCGCCGAGGATCGCGTGGTCTCCGCGCGCAAGGTCGTCCGCGAGGACGAGGACGAGCTGGCGGCGGAAGCCGCCGAGGCGGTGGCCGCCGCGGCAGCTCAGGCGAAGGGCGCACGCCCCGCGCCGAGCGCCGAGGCGAACGAGGACGCGGAGGCCGACGCAGATGCGGAACTCGACGAAGCCGCGGAATCCGACCTCGATGCGGACGCGGATGACGGCGATGGAGGCGATGACGCCGGCGACGAGGACGGCGGCGGGGACGATTGAGCCCGAAAGGGCAGGCGTCCCCGGCCTGCCCGCGTCGTCCTTCGGACCGACGCACAGCACCCCTCCTCGCCGCGCCGAAAGGGAAGAGGCACCGGCCTTCTCTCCCTCTTACCCGGGTCTCCCGGCGCGGCCATGATTCGACGCGGGCTCATCCTCACCGGCGGTACCCTGCACACGCTCGAGCGCGAGCAGGCCGTCGTCCGCGCGTTGATGGCCTTCAACGGCGTCGTCGAGTACGCCGGCGACGACCTCGATCTGCAGGCGATGGGCGTCCAGGACCAGCGCTCCGATTGGCTGCGGGTCCTCGACCTCTCGGGCCGCGCGGTGATCCCGGGCCTCGTCTCGGTCGGCCGCCACCTGCTGCACGAAGCCCGCGCCTTGGGCACCCTCGATCTCTCGCACGTCTCGAAGGCGAGCGAGCTCTTCGACACGCTGCGGACCAGCATCGAGGGCCAGAGCCCCGGGGCCTGGATCGTCGCGCGCGGCTTGGCACCCGAGCTCGCGGCGAGCTTCCCCGGCGTCCGCGATCACCTCGATCGCCTGGCGCCGAAGAACCCGCTCCTGCTCCACGGCGCCGACGCCGAAGAAGCCGAGCGCTGGGCCGTCGCGAACTCGCTCGCCCTCCGCGCCGTCGTCGACGACCCCGAGCGCGGCTTGCGGGAGTCCGGCGTCGCGCGTCGCGATGGGGTTCCGAGCGGGCGCATCGAAGGCCGCGCGTTGGAGCGGCTCCGCGGCGTGCTCCCGGATCCCGCCGAGCGCCGTCGCGAGCCCCTGCTCGAGAACGCGCTGCGCCGCTGCGTCGCGCGCGGCATCACCTCGGTCCTCGACGTCGGCGGCTGCGAGACCTTCGCGCTGCTGGCGCGCCTGCACAAGGCCGGTGGCCTGCCGCTCCGCGTCGCGACCTCGATCCTGCCCGATGAGCTCGACGCCTGTCGCAAGGCCGGCGTCGTCGCCGGCTTCGGCGATGGCTTCCTGCGCCGCGGCGGGATGCTGCTCGCCTTCGACTCCGACGCGTCGTTCGCGCTCCCCGCGAGCGCGCGCGTCGAACATCGCGCGACGCGGATCGAGCTCGCGCGCCAGGCGGCCAGCGCCGGCTTCCCGCTCTGGCTCTTCGCGCCGCACGCCGACGCTGTGGCCGAGGCGCTCGATCTCCTCGACACCATCGCCATCCCGCGTCCCGCGCATCTCCTCTTCGGCGTCCGCAGCCTCGCCGAGCGCGAGCGCCAGCGCTTGGAGCGCAGCGGCGTGCACGTGAGCTTCGCCGCGGTGCCGTGCCAGGGCAGCGAACCCGTGCCCGCGATGCTCGCTTCGCGCGGCGGACGCGTGGGCCTCAGCGCACCGCCCGACGATCGCCCGGCGCTCGCGGCCCTCGCTTCGCTGCTCGCGCCCGGTCGCGCGATGGGCGGCGGCAGCGCCGCGGAGTACTTCGAGCTCGGCGAAGCCCTGCGCGCGAACATCGTCGAGGGCGCCCGCGCGCTCGGCATCGACGCGCGTCTCGGCACGCTCGGCGACGGTCAGAAGGCCGATCTGCTGATCCTCGATCGCGATCCCTTCCTCGGCGGAGCCATGCCGCGCGTCGTCGCGACCTTCGTCGCCGGCGAAGTGCGCTACGAGCTCCCCGGCTGGGAGCGGCGCCGTGCCTGAGAACGCTTCCGGACCGAGCGGCGAGAGCTTTGCAAGCGCCCTCGGTCCCCCGGTCGTGCGCCGCGGCGCGCTCTACGAGCTCGATCTGCGCGAGCTGCCGCTCTTCCATGGCCTGAGCGTGCTCTCGCGCGCGCTCGGCGAGATGATCCTCGGCGCGGTGCACGCGCAGCGCGACGAGATCGACTTCACGCGCGATCTGCGCGCGGCGGAGAACAAGGAGCTCGTCGCCGAGCTTCACGTGCAGCGCGTGCGCGTGCGCGCCGAGCGCGAGGTGGGTGAGCAGCTCGCCCGCGAACCCGAGCTGCTGCAGGATCGCCTGCGCGCGCTCTTCGGCACGCTGCAGGTCGAGCGTTATCGCCTGGCGCTCTTCCCCGCCGATCCCGCGACGCCGTCGCAGGCGCTCGTCTTCGAGCTCGAAGGTGCGGCAGCGCCGCGCTTCGTGCTGGAGCGCCTCGCGCGCAGCGGCGAACCGCGTTGCTCGCTGCGCCTCAGCATCGAGAGCGCGCGCGGTCGCCGCACCGATCTCGCGTCGCTGCCGCACGTGCGCATCGAGCTTGGCGCGGAGCGCGCGTTCATCGCCGGCTCGACGCGCATCTCGCAAACGCTGGCCGAGGCCGTGCGCCGCGAAGCCGAGCGCGGGCGCCACGCCGCCACCGAGCGCCGCCAGCCGGGGAACCATCTCTTCGCGCAGCTCGACAAGGCCGACTTGTCAGGACTCGAACGCGTCTCGCTGGCGTGGAACGAGGCCGCGGTGCGTTACGCGCTCGAGGGCGAATCCGGCGCGCTCGATCGCGACTTGAAGCGCCTCCTGCTCGCGCTCGAGGACCGCGGCGTCCGCGCGCTGCTCGCGCGCGGCGAAGTGTTGCGTCTCCTCACCGGCGAGCTGCCGATCTACGTCGATCAGAGTCAGCTCGGCCGTGTGCTGAACCTCAGCTTGGGCGAGCACCGCACGCGCCGCGACCTCGGCGACTTCCTGCGCCGCTTGCCCGAGGTGCAACGCATCGCCGCGAGCGCCGGCGAGCAGCCCCTCGCGCGCACGAAGATCCTGCTCATCCATCACAACACGAGCGAAGTCCTCGGCGTCATCGCCGCGCTGCGGAAGCTCGGCTGCCGCGATCTCGTCGTGCTCTTCGTGACCTACGCCGCGCGCACGCCGGACGAGTTCCTGGAAGCGCTGCTCGAGGTCCCCGCCGACGAGCTGCGCTGCCTGGCGCTCGTGCACATCCCCGACGAGCAGCGCCTCGAAGGGCACTACCAAGTCTCGGCGCGCTTCTCGCATCTGCCCGAGCGCGAGCTGCTGAACGAGCATCTCCGCGAGCGCGGCCTGCGCTTCCTCGACGCGATGCGCTGCGTCGGCGTGCAGCAGCTCCTCGCGCAAGCCGAGCGTGCCGCGGCACAGCACGAAGAGCTCCTGCTCATCGAGGACGGTGGCTATCTCGCACCGCTCCTCCACGAAGCCCTCGCCGCGAACGCGCGCCTCGCCGATCTGCCGGTGCCGCGTTCGGTCTTGCACACGCCCGAGCTCCCGCTCGGCGAGCTGCTCGGCGAGCGCTGGCTCGGCAGCATCGAGCACACGCGGAACGGCCTCGATCGCCTGCGCGAAGTCGAAGCGCGCCTCGGCGCCCTCGCGCGTCCCGCGCTCACCATCGCCACCTCGCGCGTAAAGATCGAGGTCGAAGCCGACGAAGTCGCCGCCACGGTGCTCACCGCGACGGAGATGGTGCTGCACTCGCTGGGCCGCGTTCTCTCGCGCCGGCGTGCGCTCGTCATCGGCTCGCGCGGCGCGATCGGCTCGCGGCTCCAGCGCCGCCTCGCCCAGCGCTTGGCAGAGCCCGATGCGCTGCGCGGCTTGGACTTGGTCGTCCCCGCGAACGAGGCCGCCGAAGCGCGCAGCGGTCGCTCACCCGAAGCACGCACTCTCGACGAGCTCCCCGCCACGTGGCTGCGCTCCTGCGATCTCGTCGCGGGGGCCGCCGGCGCCAGCGTCTTCGAACGCGAGGCCCTCGAGACCTGGCTCCTCGAAGGCGATCGCGCGGAGCTCCTCCTCGTCAGCGCCTCGACGAAGCGCGTCGAGTTCGCGGGTGCTCTGCGTTGGATCGACGAGCTGCTCCAGCAACGCGAGCCGCGGGTGCGTGGCGTGCGCGTGCATCTGAAGGTCCAGGACCTCCAGGACTCGCTCTCGGAGCGCCTCTACGGCCGCGCCGTGCGCTTCGAGTTCGAACCCGGTTCCACACGCGCGCCGCGCGAGCTCTGGCTTGCCGCCGACACGACTCCGGTGAACTTCCTCTTCTACGGCGTCCCCACCGAAGTCATCGACGAGGTCTTGGCCGAGCTGCTGCAGTGCGCGCTGATCCTGCGCCGCCGCGCGCCCGAGCTGCCGCCGCGCGTGCTGGAGCTCGATCGGCAGATCGATGCGTCGGGTGCGCTGATCCAGGCGAGTAGCTAACCCCGGCGCCGCAGTTGCAGCCTGGCGAGCCAGGTGGATCGAAGGGGCGTTGGCGGCGGGAGCGAGGATGGACTTTCATCATCGCGGCGGACATCTTCCCGGCTCGCATCGAGTCCCCCTTCACCGTCCAGAACCCCCACGATGAACCGCGCCTCCTTCCTGTCCGACGACTGCCCGCCGATGGGCATCTACGAGACCCTGTACGCGTTCCGCGACGCCTTCGGGAAGTTCATGGGCTCGCCCGGCACGCACCCGTGGTCGCAGGGCTTCCCGCTGACGACGCCGCTGCCCGGCGGCCCGGCCCTGCCGAGCAGCGTCGCCGTGACCTCGGACGATCGTCTGTATCCGAAGGCCTGGGGGCACCCGCTGCTGCGCGAGGCGATCGCCGCCCACTACAACGACTTCTACGGCTCGCGCATCGCCCCCGAGAACGTGATGGTGTTCGCCGGCGGCCGGCCCGGCATCCACACGGTGCTGGCGCTCGTGAAGAAGCACGTCGAGGTGCGCATCGGCAACGTCGAGTGGCCGGCCTACCTCGACATCCTGACGCAGACGGCGACCAGCTGGCGCGTCGTGCCGTTCACCCGCGAGAACGGCTTCCATCCGGCGAACGCGACCTACTTCGACCGGCAGGGCCTGAACGCGAAGACGCACTTGCTGGCTGTGCTGTCGAACCCCGGCAACCCGACCGGGCACACGCGTGTCGGCGCCGAGCTCGAGGAGCTGATGGCGATGGCCGAGCAGGAGAAGAACGGCATCCTGCTCGACGAAGCTTACGAGATGTTCCACGAGAGCCGCGGCGTCAGCGGCATCCGTTACGTGAAGGACCTCGACAACAGCAACGTCTTTCTCGCCGGTGCCTGCACCAAGGGCCTGCAGTCGCCCGGCATTCGCATCGGCTGGATCATCGCCAGTCGGAAGAACATCGAGACCCTGTCGAACTTCTCGAGCTTCGGCATGGGTGGCGTCAGCCACCCCTCGCAGCTCTACGCGGTCGAGTTGCTGCGGAAGGAGCGCGTCGCGCAAGCGCGTGAAGCGGTGGCCAGACACTACGGCATGCAGCGCGAGCGCTACGGCCGCGCGTTCGCGGCGATGGGGCTGCAGGTGCACACGGGCGACGGCGGCTTCTACCACTGGCTCGAGCTGCCGCGCGGGCTCGACGCCGACGAGCTGAACCGCCGCCTCTTCAAGCATGGCGCGGCGATCCTGAAGGGCTTCGACTGCGACATGGCGCGACCGCACAGCAAAGACCCGAGCTATCGCTCGCCGTACGCGTCGTTCTTCCGCTTCTCGTTCGGCCCGCTGCCGCCCGAGTCGTTCGAGTCGGACATCGCGATCTTGAAGCGCGTGCTCGACGAATATCGGGCCTCTGTCCGCTAGCGCCGGCACGCACGGAGCCGTCCCGCCCCGTATCGAGCGGGCCGCGATCCGCGCGTGCTCGAGCTCGATCGGCGGATCGATGCGTCGGGTGCTTGCTCGATGGCGGAACGCGCGCCGATCCGCCGCGCGCGACAAAAGTTCCGCGCCCTGCTGAAACGCGAGCGGAGCGGCGAGCCAATCAGCTCGCCCCTTCTCCCGTTCGCTCACCCGCAGGTCGCTCCATGCGTCGCTCTCTCGTCTCGCTCTCCGTCTCCCTCGCGTTCCTCGGCGTGCTCGGCTCCTCCGCCCGCGCGCAGATCAACCAGGTCGGTCCCTACAGCGCGCGCTCCTTCGAGGCTCCGCGCTTCCCGCTCGGCCCGCTCGCGGGCCACGACATGAACAGCCAGCCCGACGGCTGGATGCTCTTCGATGCGAACCGCGGCCTCGCGAACCTGCAGGCGGCGCTCGTGCAGAGCTCCGTCGTGCGCAGTGGCGCGCAGGCTGTGAAGTGGGATGCCGCGCAGATGGATCGCGGCACCTTCGGCGAGCTGCGGCGGAACGCGCTCTTCGATCTCACCACCGGCGTGATCGAGATCGAGCTCGACTTCTATCTCGCCTCCAGCGCGAACCCGTCGGGCGCTTGGGGCCTCTACACGCAGCCCGCGCCGCATCCCCAGAGCGCACAGCTGTGGTGGGAGATCGATCGCAGCAACGAGATCCGGCATTGCTCCACGAGCAGCCGGCAGTGGATCCGCACCGGCGTCTTCGTCGCGCGCGATCGCTGGCATCACGTGCGCAGCGTGGTCGACATCGCGGGCGATCGCACGGCGATCTTCCTCGATGGGGTGCTCGTGGCGACGGGTCGGCCCTGCGGCGTGTACGCGAATCTCCCGGCGCACGGCTTCACGCAGCTCACCGTCACGGGTGCCGGCGACGATGCGCTCTATTTCGACAACTTCACGACGCGCGAGCGCACCGCGGAGCACGGGCTCTCGGTCGATCTCGAGCGCGTGCGCGTCGGTCGCCGCGCCGTGCTCGGGTTCCGCATCGCCGGTGACCCTGCGCTCGGAGGAAGTTCCTATGCGCTGCTGGGAACGCTCTCGGGAACGACGCCCGGCGTCGCCTTGGGCGCGGAGATCCTGCCTCTCGTCCCTGACACGCTCTTCCTCACCCTGCTCGGTGCGCTCGGCAGCCCCGCGTTGCCCGGCTTCACCGGGCAGCTCGGCTCGCACGGCACCGCCTATGCAACCTTCGACACCCAGGTGCCTATTCCGGTCGGGATGGCCGGCCTGACTGCGCACTTCGCGTGGTTCACCTACCAGCCATCCATCGCCGTCTCGGAACCCGTCGCCGTGCGTTTCATCCTGTAGCGCGCGCCTTTCACCAATGCCCGCCCCCGATCCGCGCGCGCGCCGCGAGCTCCCTCTGGAGCTCGTCGAGACCTTGGAACAGCTCTTCGCGCGTTTCCTGCGCGACGGCGACGAGCACGCGCTGGCCGAGCTCGTGCGGCGCGGCAGCGAGCGACTGCGCTCCTTCGCGGCGCGCTTCGGCCTGCCGCGTGATCGCGTCGATGATCTCGTTCACGAGACGCTGATCGCGGCGGTGCAGCAGGCGCGCGCGTTCGATCCCGAGCAGAGCTTGCTCCCGTGGTTGAAGGGCATCCTCGTGCGGAAGATCGCCTCCGCCGTGCGCGACGACGCGCGTCGCCAGCGCCATCGCGAGGCCTGGGCGCTTCGCCGCGTCCCGCCTCCGGACGAGGGACCCGCGGAGTCGGCGGCGCGGCGCGAGATCCTGGAGCTCTTGGCCGAGGCGATCGCCGAAGTTCCCTCGCGGTATCGCGCGGCGCTCGAGCTGCACCTGCTGCAGGGGCTCACGGTGAGCGAGACGGCGCAGCGACTCGGGCGCTTGCAGGTCACCGTGCGCGTGCATCTCTTCCGCGGCTTGCGCGAGCTGCGGCGGCGCTTGCCTCCGAGCTTGTTGCCCTTGCTGATCGCGATGCTGTGGCCGTCGCGGGTGGCGCACAGCGC
>JAEUHW010000253.1 GCA_016793245.1 Planctomycetota bacterium | reverse complement strand
AGAGCAGCGCGCTCGCGAGAGCGATGGCCGAGCCCGTGAGCAAGGCGAGCGCGCAGAGCAGCGCGGCGGCGATCTGCCAGCGCGGCGGGCGCGCTTCCGCGGGCACGAAGCGCACGACGCACCAGAGATTCAGGAACGCGTAGAGCGGCGAGAGCACGAAGGTGAGCGAGGCCAGCGCGGCGAAGAGCAGCTTCGGCGAGGGCAACGCGAGCAGCACGCCGACGCCTGCTAGGCTCACGCCGACGAGATAGATCCAGTAGAGGCGCTGGCGCTGCGGGAAGGTGCCGAGCTCGTCGCCGCGCAGGATCGCGAGCCCGGAGAGGAAGGTCACCGGGAAGCCATCCATCGAGGCGTACGCGGTGGAGAACATCGCGAAGAAGGCCAGCACGAGGAACACCGGCCGCATCCACGCTCCGAGCTCGCTGGTGTAGAGATCGCCGAGGCGCTCCACCAGCGCGAGTCCTTCCTCGGGCAGCGCGGTGGGATGGAGAAGGGCTGCCCCCAAGCAGACGAAGCAGGCGCCGATCACCAGCGAGAGCAGAAGGCCGATGCGCGCATCGCGCAGGCCCAAGCGCAAACGATCCGCGGGTGTCAGCGTCTGCGACCAGAAGCGCCGATCGCCGAGGCACCAGACCGAGTGCCACACCGAGACGCCGATCGCCGTCGGCATCCAGCCGAGCAGCGCGGTGGCGACGATTCCGCTGCCTTCCGGGAGGCTCGGCACGAGGCCGCTCGCGGCGCGGACGGGCGATGGCAGCGCCGCGGCGAACGCCGCGAGCGTGCCCGCGAGCAAGAGGATCATCATCCAGAGGCTGATGCCGCGCAGGTAGCGATAGCCCCCGGTGCGGAGCAGCCCGAGGATCAGCGCGACGAGCAAGAGCGCCCAGGTTCCCACGCCTAGGATCGGGAACGCGGTCGCGGCGATCGCCGCGGTGAGCGCCAAGACGGCGGCGATCACGCCGATCGCCTCCAGCGTCATGTCGAGGAGGCCGAGCCAGAGCGCCCAGCCCTTCGCGCGCGGCGCCCAGCGCGGCGGCGGCACGGCGGCGTAGGCGTGGAGGAGCGAGCGGCCCGTCGAGAGGGCCACGCGCGGCCCCGCTTCGAACGCGAAGTACTTCAGCGCATGCGCGAGCACGACCACCCAGAGCAGCGCGAAGCCGTGCTCGGCGCCGGCGCGCGAGGCCAGCAGGAGGTGGCTGCCGCCGATCGAGGTCGCGGCGAGGAGGATGCCCGGACCGAGCAGGAGGCGGGGCGCGCGCGGCGGGGGGCTCGAGGCGGACATGGCGCGGAAATCTAAACCGCGCGCGGCGTTCTCGCGCACTATCCTGGTCGCCTCGACGGGCTGTGTTTCCCGGAGGATCTCCCATCGTGCGTTCTGCTTCGTTCCTCGCTGCGCTCGTCCTGCTCGCTTCCTTCGCCTCGCTCGAGGCGCAGGTGCGCCCCGGCATCGATCGCCCCGAGCTCTGGCGCGCGGCGCTCCGCGGTCGGCGCGTCGGCGTCGTCGCGAATCACACCGCCGTCGATGCGCGAGGTCAGCATCTGATCGACGTGCTCGCGGCCGAGAAGGGCATTCTCCTGCGCGCGATCTTCGGCCCCGAGCACGGCTATCGCGGCGACAAGGACGAGGAGCTCGCGAGCTTGAAGGACGAACGCACCGGGCTCCCGGTGCACAGCCTCTACGGCAAGCTGCGGAAGCCCACGCCCGAGATGCTGGGCGACATCGACGCCTTGGTCTTCGACATCCAGGACGTAGGGGCGCGCTTCTACACCTATATCTCGACGCTCTCGAATTGCCTCGAGGCCGCGGCCGAGCAGCGCCTGCGCGTCGTCGTGCTCGATCGGCCGAACCCGCTGGGTGGCACCATCGTCGAGGGGCCGCTGCTCGAGAAGGAGCTGCGCTCGTTCATCGGCTGTCAGCCGATCCCGATCCGCCACGGCATGAGCATCGGGGAGCTCGCGCGCATGTTCCTCGGCGAGGGCTGGATCAAGGATGGCGCGCGCGTCGAGCTGGTCGTGATCCCGGTCGAGGGCTGGCAGCGCGAGCTGATGTGGCCCGCGCTGCGCCTGCCCTTCGTGCGCACCTCGCCCAACATGCCGAGCTTCGAGACGGCGCTCGCCTATCCCGGCCTCTGCTTGCTCGAGGGCACGAACGTGAACGAGGGGCGCGGCACCGATCACGCGTTCCTGCGCTTCGGCGCGCCGTGGATCGATGCCGAGGCGCTGCGCCTGGAGCTCGGTCCCGTGCCGGGCCTCGTGCTGACGCCCATCGAATACACGCCCGTTGCGATCCCCGACCGCGCCGCGAAGCCGCGCTTCCAGGACGAGAAGTGCCGCGGCCTGGAGCTCCGCATCACCGAGCCCGAGGTCTTCCGACCGGTGCACTTCGGTGCGCGCTTGATCGCGGCGCTCCAGCGCCGCCATCCCGATCACTTCAAGATCGACGCCGAGCGTCTCGCGAAGCTGCTCGGCACGAAGAGCGGGGTCGAACGCCTGCAGCGCGGCGAACCCTGCGATCTCTCGAGCGGTCTCGAGCTCTACGAGCAGATGCGCGCGCGCTACTACCTCTACCCTCCGCGCCCCGCTCCCACCTCCCGCTGACCTCACTGTACAGAAAAGGTGCCAGGCACCTTTTCTGTACAGTGGGGTCAGCGAGCGATCATGGCCCAGAGGCCGTTGGTCAGGCGGACCGGGATGCTCGGCACCTGGAAGTCGGCGGTCAACGCTTGGAACATCAAGACAGCGCCGATCAGCCCCGACTCGTTCGGCACCGCGAGCGGGATCGGAACGGTGCGGCGATCGATGGCGCCCGTCGCGAGCGTGATCTGGCTGCCGGGGATCAGGAGGAAGTCGCCGAGCCCCGGCAGCGAGAGGCCACACGAGCTCGGCTGCGCGACTCCGGGAAAGCCGGCCCAGAGGAGATAGGCCCCGTTCGATGAGCTTTGCGGGCGGATCTCGAGGGTGAGAGGTGAGCCGAGGAGTAGCGCCGAATCGCGGGAGGCGAGCACATCACCTACAGGCTGACACCCCGGATAGCTCACCACGCTCTGTACCAGGAAGCGCGCCGAGTAGATGCGCCCGCCAGAGCCCAGGGAATCCAGCGGTGCACCGCCGGTTCCGAGCACCAGCCCGAGCGTCAGCAAAGCGGTGGAGTAGGCCCAGCGGTCCGTCTGGAGCCCGTAGCCATCGAAGTCGATGACGCCGCCGCTCGTGGAGGTCTGCGTCAGCGTCGCGCCGTTCCAGGTGAAGCCCGCGGACGCGACGCCGGCCGTGTAGCTCTTGCTCGGCTGCATCACGGGATTCCCGACGAGCGTTTCGAAGGGGTGCGTCTGCTCGCCCATTCCCGTCGAGGCGCGTGAGGTCCCGATCGCGACGACGGTCCACGAGCTCGGCCCGGTCTGCTCGCAGAGGAACGGCGTCACTCGTTGTCCGACCGTCTGGGGCTCGTTGTCGAAGAAGGACCAGCGCACGATCGCCCCGGGCACGGTCGCAGGCTGCGTTCCTCCGAGGTAGAGCATGAGGATGCCGGTGGAGACATCGTTGATCGGGCGGTTGATCGTGGGGCTGCCGATCTCGGTCTGAGCGAGGCCCGGCAACGCGAGAGTGAGAGATGCGAGAAGAGTGGTGAGGCGCATGGGTGCTTCGGGGCAAGAGGGACGGGCGAGTTCGCCCATCTCTCCAATCCGAAGAGCACCGCGCGCGTTATGGAGTTTTCCTCGTCATCCCCGCGGCGAGCGTCAGTCGCCGCCCGCGGAACGCATAGCCCTCGACCCGCAGCCCCGAGCGCACTGTCCACGGCACCGGATCGAACGCGAGCTCTTCGCCGCTCTCGAAGAGCCGCGGCCGGAGCGCCCCGTCGAGCAGCGCGGTGACCCCGAGGCAGCCGATCCCCATCGCGTGGTCGCCGCCGTTCAACTCCTCGCCCGGGATCGCGATGCCGTTGATGTCGCAGGTCGACTCGCCCATCGCGGTGAAGAGCTCGATCGCTCGCTCGCCTGCGCGAGGATGTGCTGCACTTGCGCGCAGCAGCGCCTCGCCGAGCAGGCTGTTCTGCCAGTACCAGACGCCGCACGAGCTGTCGGCCTTCTTCGCATAGCCACGCCCGGGGACGAACCAGCCGCAATCGTCCGCGAGCAGGTTCGCGAGCACTTGCTCCGCGTGCTCGGGCAGGAGCGCATCGCCGAGCAACGCGATCGCGTTGTACAGAAGAACGTCGCACGAGAAGAACGGATGCGCGGGATCGAGGCGCTCCTTCGGCGCGAGCAAGCCCTGCGGCACGCGCGAGCCGTCTTTGCCTCGCACCGCCTTCGCGAGCCAGGATCCGCCCTCGGCGTGAGGGCGGTTCACACGCGCGACGATCGCGCTCGCGCACTCCTCGAGCCGCGCGGCGCTCGGCTCGTCGCCGCTCCTCCGCAGCAGCCACGCGAACTCGCGCAGCGCGCGCGGCGCGGTCGCCAGCGAGCAGAGGAGATCTTGGGTCTCCTCGCCGCGGCTCCACGCGGGCTGCGCCGGATCGAACGGCAGATAATGCGTGCAGAACGCACTGCGCAAGGTCTCGATCCAGCCGCGCGCGCGCGCCGTCTCGAGCTCGCCGGTCTGCGCGACGTAGCGCGCGAGGCACTGCATCCAGCGCAGCACGCCGCTGGTACCGAAGGGCTTCCAGGTTCGCGCATGCCGCGGATCGAACGGCGCGAACGCGAAGTCGAAGGCATCGCACGGGTGATCTGCGATGCCGATGTCGCCCGCGCGCTTCGGCCCTTCGAGGACGTAGCCCAGCGTCGCGCGCGCTGCTGCGAGGAAGCCCGGGTGATCGGCGACGAGGAAGAGCGGGAGCACGAACGGGAGGTCTCGCCCGACGTGGCTCTTCCCGAGGTGGCCGATGCTGCCGGTGGTGATGAGCTCATTCGGCCAGATCAACGTGCGCGCCGTGTCGAGCGCCCAGCGCACGTAGCCGTCGATCGCGCGGACGCCGCTCGCGACGCGCAGCGGATGTTCACCCTCGGTGTGCTCGCGTGCCGCGGCGCGCGCCGCGGCGAAGGCGAGGGGCTTCGCGCGCGCATGCAGCTTCCTCACGCCGAGGCAGAGCTCGAGTTGCTTCGCGCGCCCGGGCTCGAGCTCGAGCTCGACGTCCCACGCCTCCGGGCTCGCGTTCGTCGCATCGGCGCCGCGCTCGGAGGCGAGCGCGCGCGTGCCGACGAGTGCAACGCGCACCGCGCGCGCGCCTTCGACCTCGGCGAAGCTCTCGATCCCGAACGCAGGCGCCTCGAACACGACGCCGCGCTCGTGCACGCGCGGCTCGGGCACGGCGTCCTCGAAGTTCCCGAAGCCGTAGGGCGCGGAGAGCGTGTCGATCGGTCGATCGAAGTGCCGCGGCGGCAAGGTCGAGCGCTTCAGCAGCGCGCGGAAGCGGACGCGCACGACGCTCTTCGCTGCGCTCGGCGAGAGCTCGATCTGCAAGCGCGCGAGCAGCGGCTCCGCATCGGAGACGAGCACCTGCAGCGCCGCGAACGGCGCGCGCTCCGCATCGTCGGCCTTCCACGCGAAGCTCCCCGGCTCCAAGCGGAACGAGCCCGCGAGCTCCGCGAACGAGCGCTCCTTCCCGCGCGCATCGCAGCCGGTGAGCTCGAGCGCGATCCCGTCCTCCCAGAGCTGGCTCGCGTTCTTACGCGGCTCGGTCCGGAGGATCCCGTAGCCGGGGAACGCCGCTTCGCCACCATCACCCCACGCCGATCGTTCGCCCCAGGTCCCGAGGAACGCGATGAGATCGACTTGCGCATCGGCTCTCTCGACGAGCGCGTGCGGCAGCGCTCCGAGATGCATCCCAGGCAGCGCCTTCACGCCGCAGACGAGCTCGCGCGAGCGCGGATGCGGCTCCCATCCGCGCTCGCCCTTCCGCCACGGATACCCGAGCGGCCAGCGCAGCGTACGGCTCGCGAGCGAGAAGAGCCCACAACCCACGCGGCCTTCGACGGCGAGGTCCTCGGCGAAGGCGCTGGTCTTGCGTGCGTCAGGGGCGGGGTGCAGATCCGGTCGGGGTCGCATGGCGCGCATGGTCGCATGCGCTTGCGTCCGCGGGAAAGACGAGCCACGCCCGCCCCCATCGCTCACAGCACGGTGAAGTCGATCGTGTCCGAGAGCGCGATCGCGCCGAGGCAGGAGCCGCTGACCAGGCTCCAGGCCTGGCAGGAGACCTGCACGCCGACCAAGCTCGGTGCGTTGGGGATCAAGACGCCGAAGGGGTTCGGCATCGCGACGCCGTCCACGCCGAGCACGCAGCCGGGGCAGCCGCCGATCGGGAAGGAGAGCGGCAAGCCGAGGAGGAACCCGGTGAGCGGACCGCTGTCGGTCTGGTCGAACGAGATGCTGCGGCCGAGCGCGGGCAGATCGTACATGTTGATGCCGAGCCCGCCGCAGCCCGTGGCGCGCGTGCTCGGCAGCGGCAGGTTGGCGTGGCCGCGATACACGGTGGCGAAGATGCCGTGCGTGCCGGTGGTGTTGTCGCGCTGCTGCAGCGCGATCCCGTAGTGCATCGCGCCGCCGCCGCCGCTCCAGGCCGAAGCGACCGCGGGTACGCCTTCGTAATCGACGCTGACCCCGATCGCCGCGCGCGCCTCGTGCACTTGCAGCAAGTGGATCGAGGCGTCGAACGCGACGGTGGAGAAGCGCACGTCGATGTCGCTGGAGGCGTTGAAGGCCTCTGCGTAGCCGACCGCGAAGCGCACGCCATCGCTGTCCACCGTCGGCGCGAACTGCGGCCACGCTTGCGCCGCACCCGCCGCTTCGAGGAGGTGCAGATTGCTGCGCGCGGGGATCTGCAGAGCGCTGTTCCAGATCGCCATCGCGATGTCGCCGTCGGCCCCGCTGGAGCGCGACCAGGCGATCAGGTGCTGGCGCGAGCCGTTCTCCTCGTCGGTGGGCGAGCTCGCGACGGGCGTGCGTTCGTCGGCCGCGGTCGCCGTGATCTCGTAGGTGATCGTCGCCGTCGGGAACTGGCCGTCCCAGGTCACTTGCGCGCCGCGCACGTCGCAGTCGTTCGGCGAGTAGTAGTCCTCGTACACGATGGCCCAGCGCTGCAGCGCGAAGTTGTTCGCGAAGCTGTAGCCGTTGCTCTTCCCGATGCGCGGCTTCGCTTGATAGCTCGTCGCGACGTCGATCGGCGTCGGAGCGCTGCTGCGCAAGGCACCCGTGCTGGTCACCTGCCGCATCAGGATGTCGTGGTCGCTCGTCGAGTACTCGCGCTCCCAGACGATGGTGAAGTAGGTCGGCCCGAGCTCGAGCGGGTCGCCGCCGACGTCGGGGTTCAGCGCATCGCCGGACCAGCTACCGCCCACGCCCGCGCGCTCGATGTCGAACGCGGGTTGCGCGCCGCCGGCGAGGCTCCAGATCCGACCTCCGATCCAGCGCGGCGACACGAAGCCCTGGCTGCACTCGGCGACGACGAGGAAGGTGTCGTCGAGGCCGTTGTTCGCGATGCGCGGCTTGGTCCAGCTGGTCGTCGTGAAGTCGATCGTGAACGGCACGCCGATCGGCGTCTGGCCGAGGTCCAGGCGCTGCGCCCAGAGGTCGTGATCGGTGGCGCTGTACGCGAGCTGCCACACGATGAGGAACTCCTGCGTCGTGTAGTCGAACGCGAGGTCGGGGTTGCCCTGGAAGGCTCCGGTGTACGAGATCCCGATCGTCGAGGTGAACGGATCCACCACGAGCGGCAGCGCGGCGGAGGCCAGGAACTCCGTCGGCACGACGAGCTCGATGCGCTCGCCGGCGAGCTCGAGGTCGAGCTCGCAGCGCTCGCCGCGTGCATCGATCGCGACGGCGCGGTCATAGCGCACGCCGCCCTGCGGGCCGCGGAACTCGAGATCCCGACCGAGGTCGGCGCCGACGAGCTCCGTGCGCACGTCGAGCTGGAGGTGCAGCGCGGCGCGGCTCGGCAGCGTCTCGAAGATCCACGACTGCTCGACGCCTTCGGGCAGGAGATCGAAGCGCTCGATGCAGGCCTCGCGTTCGACCTGGATGCGCTCGCGGTGGCGCTCGGGCTTGCCGGCGTGGACGGCCAGGGTCGCGTCACCGCACTGCACCGCGGCGAGGCGCAGCGTCAGGGGGAAGTTCCGCGGCGCGTCGCTCCCGAGGAACGGCACGTAGGTGAACGCCGCGCCATCGAACTCCGCCTTCCACGTGCGACCGTGCGCCCACAGCGCTCCATCCGCGGCTCGATCGTGCACGACCTCCGTCGGCAGCGGCAGCACGTGGCCGCGCTCGATTCCGAGTTCCTTCGCGAGTCCGGAGCTCGATCCTTCGGCGGCAGGCAAGGCGGCGGCGACGTTCGCCGCGGCCTTCGCGGCGGGGAGGCGGTGCTCCTTCGCCGGCGTGGACGCGAGCGGGGGACGCGGGATCTTCGAGGTGGCGGGATCTTGGGCACCGGCGAAGCCGGAGAGCCCGAGCACGAGCAGCGGAAGAGCGGGGCGCATGAGAGGTCCTCAGAGGGGCGACCGCAGCACGACGCTGCGGTGGTGCGGTGGGGAGGACCGTCGTGGCGCCGCGCGTAACAGCGCGCGCCGATTTCTTCGGACAGCGACCGTCAGCGCCTCTGCGCGGGGCTCTCGAGCTCGCGCAGACGGGCCTCGGCCGCTGCCGCCGAGGCGTGCTCGTCCAAAGCCAGATGCGCTCGCACGAGGAGTGCCAAGGCGTCGCGATCCTGGCCGGCGCGACAGGCATCCGCGCGTTGTGCTGCGCGCAGCGCCTCGGCGCGATCCTCGCTCCGCTCCGCGTCCAAGAGCCGCTCGGCGAGCTCGCGCCACGCGTCCGCATCGTCGGGCGCCGCGCTCGCTCGTCGCCGCAGCTCCGCGATCACGGCCGCGGGTTCGCTCGCCAACGCTTCCAGCGCGCGGAGGCGCATCTGATGCGCGCGGCGATCGGCAGGAGCGAGCTCGAGCAGGCGTTCGACCGCGTCGTTCGAGGCGGCCCACTCGCGGCCGTTCTGCTGCGCCCACGCGAGCAGGAAGCAGACCTCGGCATCGCCGGGCGCGCGCTCGTGCAGCGCGCGCAGGACCGCGATCGCCTGCGCGTGATCCCCGGCGAGCGAGAGCGCGCGGCCGCGTTCGCGCTCCGCGAGCGCGCTCTCGGGATGGAGGCGCTGCCAGGTTGCGAGCGCGCTCTCGACCTTCTCCGGCGCGTGGTCGGTGAAGATCTGCAGCACGCCGGGGCGCTGCGCTTCGGGCAAGAGCGGATCGGCCATCGCGATCTCGGCCGCGGCGAGCGCCTCGGCGACGTGGCCCGACTTGTCGGCGTATGCAGCGAGGTTGTAGTGCGCGAACGGGTCCTGCAGGCCGAGGCGCAGCGCTTCGCGCTGGAGCTCGAACGCGCGAGCGGCATCGCTCCATTGCACGTGCTTCGCCGCGAGATGCAGCGCGAGCGCATTCCGCGGCCAGAGGCGCAGCAGCGCCGCGACGCATTCCTCGCGTTGCTCGGGACCGGCCAGCGTGGCCCATTGGCTATGCACCAGGAGCCGCGGTGGTGCTAGGCGCGTCGCGAGCGAGATCAAGCGGCGCGCCGCTTCGATGTTGGCGGGCGTCTGCTGCTCGACGAGCAAGCCCGCCGCGAGGAGGAGCCCCATCTGCGTCGCGGGCTCGCCGAGCTGCGCGAGCAACGCATCGCGCTCCTCGGTGCGCTGCAGCCGCCCCAGGATCAACGCACGCAGCCGCTGGCAGGCGTCGTCGTCATCGTGCGGTGCGGCGGTCAGACGATCGAGCTCCTGCAGCGCCGCCGTCGGGTTCTCGAAGCGCAGCTTCACCAGCGCGCTCACCACCATCGCCTCGCCCGCGTCCGGCCGCAGCGCGAGCGCGCGTTGCGCCGCCTGCGTCGCGAGCTCGCGCTGGCCATCGCCGCGCCGCACGAAGCCCTCGGCGATCGCGGCTTCGTAGACCTCCGCCTGTGCGGCGCGCTCGCCGGCGCGCAGCAGCGGCAAGCGCACGAGCAGGAACGCCGCGAGCGAGGCCAGCAGCAGCACCGCGGCCGCGAGTGAGGCGCGCAGCGGCTCGCGCCGCAACCAGCGGCGCAGCTTGCGCAGCGGGCCGAGCGGCCGCGCCTCCGTCGGACGCAGATCGAGGAACGCGCGCAGGTCCGCGGCGAACGCCGCCATCGTCGCGTAGCGCTCGGAGGGCTTCTTCTCCAGCGCCTTCATCGCGATCGCCGCGAGGTCCTTCGAGAGCCCCTTCTGGCGTCGTCGCGGATCGACGGGATCCTGCTGGGTGACTTGGCGCCAGATGGCGGCGTCCGTCGCGCCGGCGAAGGGGCGCACCAGCGTGATCGCCTCGTAGAGCATGACCCCGAGCGACCAGATGTCGGAGGCGGACGACATCGTGCCCGAGCTCAGGACCTCGGGAGCCAGGTAATCCGGCGTGCCCGCGAGCACACCGGTGCGCGTGAGCTCCGGCGCGGTCTCGCCGCGGGCGAGTCCGAAGTCCGAGAGCAGCACGCGGCCGTCGGCGTCGAGCAGCACGTTGGATGGCTTCACGTCGCGATGCAGCAGGCCCTGCTCGTGCACGTGCTGCAGCGCGTTCGCTACCGCGGCGACGATCTCCACGGCCTGCCGCAGCGAGCCTTCGCGATGGCCGCCCGCTTCGCGCTGGCGTTCGAGACGCTGGGCGAAGGTCTCGCCCTCGACGAGCTCCATCGCCAGCCAGTGCTGGCCATCGTCCTCACCGGCATCGAACACGCGCACGATGTGCGGATGCTCGAGGCGGGCGAGGATGCTCGCCTCGCGGCGGAAGCGCGCGATGCGCGTGGGATCCGCGCTGACATCGGCGGCGAGCACCTTCAGCGCGACGCGGCGGCCGAGCGTGCGCTGGCGCGCTTCGTACACGACGCCCATGCCGCCGCGACCGAGTTCGCGCAGCAGCGCGAAGTCGCCGATCGCGCGGAGCTCCTCGGACGCGTCGGGCGCGGGCTCCGGGCGGAGCAGCATCTCCAGCAGGTCGCGCAGCTCCTCGTGGCCGGCCAGCACCTGCTCGGGATCGAGCGCGCCGTCCTGACACTGCAGGTAGAGCTCCATCGCGCGTTCGAGACGGCTGGGGTGCGGCACGAGTTCCTGGGCGAGCTGTGGGAGGGGGCGAGCGTCACCGATCGCGACCTGCGCGTGGCAACGCAACGGTAGGACCGCGCCGCTCGAGAACGCAACATCCGGCGCCGAGCGGTTCAGCTCTCGAGCGCACGATCGAGTTCCCCTTGGCGGAGCTGCTGGAGCTTCCGCGCGAGCTTCGGCACCGCGCGCTGGAAGCGCACGCGCGCATGCGCCTCGCTGATCCCGAGCCGTGAACCGATCTCGGCGAAGGGCCGCTCCTCCATCTCGCGCCAGACGATCACGTCGCGGTCGTCGGGATCGAGGAGCTGGAGCGCCAGCCGGATCCAATCGCGGGTCTCGGCGGCTTCCGCCTGCGTCGCGGGACCCGGACCCGCGGCGTTCGGCGCCAGCATCAGCACCGAATCGCTGGCGGCCGAGAGCTCGACCGGAACCTCGCGCCGCACGTCCCGCTTCTGCTGCCGGTCATGCCGCGCGTGATAGCGCAGCACGTTCTCGACCATGCGCGCGAGCAACGCCCGCAGCTGTCCTCGATCCTCGACCACGAAGCGCGGACCGGCCTTCAGCACCTCGACCAGCGTGTGCTGCACGATGTCCCCGGTCTCCTGCCGCCGCCGCAGCAGCGGACCGAGCCGCCGATGCACATGGTCGCTGATCCACGCCGCATCCTCGGCCACGAGCTCGCCCAGGGCCCCTTGGTCCCCCTGGTGCCACCGCCGCAAGAGATCGCCCGTCTTCGACATGCCGCCAGCTAAGCGAACGCACGGTGCCAGAGCATTTTCCTCCGGCTAGTATCCGGACAGATGCTTGCTTGTTCAACGGCTGACGCCGTTGACACCGTGCTCTGGCACGGTACGTTCGGTTGCCCATGAAGACTCTCGCGCAGCTCTTGGGTTGGTCGGTGGTGGCGGCCGTGCTCTGGTTCGCGGTGCTCGAGCCGCTGGCGCACGAGCGCGAGCATCGCGAG
>JAEUHW010000193.1 GCA_016793245.1 Planctomycetota bacterium | reverse complement strand
CGAACTTCGGCCTCGAGGTCGCGATGCGTCGCGGCGATGACGCGCACATCGATGCGCTTCGTGCGATCGCTGCCGAGCGGTTGGATCTCGCGCTCTTGCAGCACGCGCAGGAGCTTGGCCTGCAGCGCGAGCGGCATCTCGCCGATCTCGTCGAGGAAGAGAGTTCCCCCGTGCGCGCTCTCGAAGCGGCCCGCTCGCGCGCGATCGGCGCCGGTGAACGCGCCGCGCTCGTGACCGAAGAGCTCCGCTTCGGCGAGATCGGGCGGCAACGCCGCGCAGTTCACCCCGACGAAGGGCCCGCGCGCGCGATCGCTCAGCGCGTGGATGCGCCGCGCGAGCACTTCCTTGCCGGTGCCGCTCTCGCCGAGCAGCAGCACGGTCGTCGTCGTGCGCGCGACGCGCTCGGCGAGCTGCAGCGCTTCGCGCGCGGCCGGCGAACGAGGTGCCAGGAACGGCCCCGCCACGCGCTGCTCCACCTCGTCGCGGAGCGAAGCGTTTTCGCGGCGCAGCCGCCCGCGCTCCAGAGCGCGCGCGACGAGCGCTTCCAGCTCGTCGAGATCCGCGATGGGCTTCTGCAGGAAGTCGTAGGCCCCCGCGCGCAGCGCGTCCACCACGTCGCGGAAGCGGCCCGTTCCGGAGATCACGACGATCGGCAGCTCGGGCGTGCGCTGCAGCGCGCGCTGGATCAGCTCGATGCCACCCAGACGCGGCATCAAGAGATCGGTGAGCACGAGATCGAAGCTCTCGCGCTGCAGAGCTTCGAGCCCTTCGACGCCGTCGCGTGCTTCCACGACTTCGTGGCCCAGGCGCTCGGCGAGCAGCTCCGCCAAGCTCGCACGGACGGCGCTCTCGTCGTCGACGACGAGGATGCGGCTCATGCGAGGAGCTCCCCGCCGACGAGCGCGCTGCGATCTTCCGCGCGCGCACCGCCCGCGAGCTCGACCTCGAAGCGCGCGCCGCCGCCCGCTCGCGAGTGCACGCGGATCGCCCCGCCATGCGCTTCCACCACGAGGAACCAGCACACGTAGAGCCCGAGCCCCGTCCCGCGCCCGACCTCCTTCGTCGTGAAGAAGGGCTCGAAGACGCGCTCCGGCGGATCGACCGCGATGCCGGGACCGTTGTCGCTGACCGAGATCTCGACGCGCCCCGGCGCGAGCGGACGCACCCGCAGCTCGATGCGCGGCGCGAAGCCGGCGTCGCGCGCGTTCTCCGGCATCTCGCGCAGCGCGTGCGACGCGTTCTGCACGAGATTCAGCAGCACCTGCTCGATCTGCCGCGCATCGCAGAGCAGCTCCTCCGCGCCCGGCTCGATCTCGCAGACGAGCTCGATCGGCATCGGCAGCCCCGCGGAGGCGGCTTCGACGTCGAGGCGCGCGAGCGCGAGCGAACGCCGCACGAGTTCCGGCGTGGATGTCGGCTGCAGCGCGGGCTTCCCGTCGCGACTGAAGCTCAGGAGATCCGCGACGATCCCCGCGGCCCGCGTCCCGGCCTGCTCGATGCGCTCCACGTAGCGCGTGAGGAAGCGCTCGCGATACTCGCCGAGCGCGCGGAGCGAGGCTTCGTCGAGCCCGCTCTCGCGCAGCCGCTGCATCGCGAGGCGATCCGCGGGATCGAGCGCGTACGCGAGCAGCTTCAGGTTCTGCAGGACCGCGGCGAGCGGGTTGTTCAGCTCATGCGCGATGCCCGCGGCGAGGCCGCCCACCGTGATCATCTTCTCGTGCTGCAAGGCCGAACGCTGCAAGCGCTCGACCTCGAGCTCGACGCCGATCCAGCGCGCGAAGAGCTCGAGCAGCGGAACGTCCTCCGCGTGCTCGGACGCCGCCTCGGCGCGCCCGAGCACGACGCCGCCGCGCCGCTCGCCGCGGCGATCCTCGAGCGGGCGCTCGAGCACGAGCGCGAGGCCGCGCTCGGCGGCGCGCGCGCGAAGCTCCTCCACGCTGCGGCACGCGGTGAAGCCCTCGGCGCCATCGCTCGCCGCGAGTCCGATCCAACGCAGAGCCCCGTGATCTTCGAGGTAGGCACCCGCGCACGCGGCGTCGAGCTCGGCGCGCAAGAGCTCGGAAGCGGCATCGAAGCGCGCGCGACCGACGGCCGCGCCGCGCTCGCGCAGCCCGTAGAGTCGATCCAGCACCGCGTGCTGCTTCGCCGCCGCTTCGCGCGCGCGCTCGCGCTCGGTCTGATCGCGCAGGATCGCGAGCACGTGCACGATGCGACGGGCGCGATCGCGCACCGGCGCCACCGCGACATCGAAGCTCGACGCGGAGGAGTCCGCCGCCGCGCGTACCGCGAAGTGCGCGAGCTCACCGGAGCTCGCGGCGCGTTCGCAGGCCGCCTCCCAGGACCTCTCGTCGTTCGCCGTCGGCAGCAACGTCGCGATGGCCCGACCGCGGAGCGCCGCGAGCGCGCCGCCGAGCAGCGCGAGGCCCGCCGGGTTCGCGTCGAGAAGCCGTCCTTCGCGATCGAGCGTCAGCAGCGGATCCGGCGTCGAGCGCACGAGATCGTCGAGGCGGCGCAACGCGGCGCGGAGCTGCGCGCGCTTCTGCTCGAGGTCGCGCTCGAGGCGATCGAACGAGGTCGCGAGCGCGGTGATCTCATCGCCGCGCGACGTCTCGGCCGGTGCCGCGGAGCTCTTCCTCCCGCCCAGATCAGCGGCCCGCGTCGCGAGGGAACGTAAGCGTCGAGACGCGCGCGTGCCGACGAACGCGGCGAGCAGCACGGCGAGCACGACCGCCGCGAGCAGCGCGCCGAGCAATTCGCCGCGCAGCATGCGCAGCGCCAAGCTCGACGACGCGAGCGGCTGCGCCGTCGCCACCCACCAGCGATCTTCCGGCCGATCCTTCGCGAGGCGAATCGGCGCCAAGCCGAGGGCCACCGGTTCTCCACCCCAGGTGCTGCGTCCCCCCGTGCGCCCGCTCGCCATCCAATCGACGAGCTCCGGCAGGAGCTGCTGCACGGGCTCGGCGCGCGGTTGCTTCGCTCCCACGAACCCGAGCGGCGCTTCGCTGATCAACGCGAAGCGGAGATCGCTCGGTCGCGCAGCGTTCTCGAGCATGCCGCGCGCCGAGTCGTCCAGGGCATCGACGGCGCAGTTCCAACAGACCGAGGCGTAGACCCAGCCGCGCGTATCTCCCGGCACGGCGCGGACGAAGCCCATGCAGAAGTCGCGCTTGCGACTCGGCAGCGCGAGCTCGCGCGCGCGCATGCTGCAGACGAAGTGCGCCGCGTTCTCGCCCCCGGTTCGCAGCCATTCTTCCAAGACCGCGACGCTCTCGTGCGGCAGCGCGGTCGGGGCAGGCTCCGTCGGCGCGATGCGGAGCTCCTCGCTCACCGCCACGGCGCTACCGTCCGCGCCGTAGAGCACCGCGAACTCGAAGGTCGGCCCGATCGAAGGAAAGCGCAACAGCTCGCCGGCTCGCGCGCCCTCGAGCAGCGCGCGGATCTGCTCACTCTCCGCGAAGCGCTGCAGCTCGGTTCGCGCGCGGCTCGCGAGCTGCGCGAGATCGCGCGCCGCGGCGCGCGCTTCCGACGCCAAGCGCGTTGTCTCCGCGCGCTCCAGCGCCTCGGCCGCGCTCGGCCACGCGAGCCACGCGCCGAGCAGCAGCGGCAGGATCGCCGCGCAGAGCAGCAGCAGGATCAGCTTCCGGGTGACGTTCATGGGCGGACGGTACCCAGAGCTTAGCAACTGAGGTCGATCACGCGCCCCTCTACGACGCCGCGAGGAACGCGCGCAGCTCGTGGCGCAGCGCGTCGCGCGCGCGGGCGAGCCGCGACTTCACCGTGCCGAGCGCCAGCCCCAGCACCGCGGCGATCTCAAGCGGCTCCTTCTGCTCCTCGACGCGCAGGCGCACGATCGTGCGCTGCTCCTGCGGCAAGCGCGCGATCGCGTCGGCTGCGCTCTGGCGCAGCTCTTCGAAGGCCAAGAGCTCCGGCACCGAGGGCTCGCGGGCCTCCAGCGCCGCGGCGGCCTCCGCGACGTAGCCCTCCAGCGCGACCATCGGCAACCGCTTCCGCTTCAGCACATCGAAGCAGTGGTTGCGGACCAGCGTGTAGATCCAGGTGTTCAGCGAAGCGCCGCGCGCGGGCGTCCAGCGATGCAGCTCGCGCGCGAGGCGCCGGAAGATGTCCTGCACGACGTCGGCCACGTCGTTCGGCAGCACGCCGCCCACCAAGCGCTCCACCGTCGCCGAGATCGGTTTCACGAGCTGCGCGTGCAGGACGGCGAACGCCTCCGCGTCGCCGCTCGCGGCGGCGGCGACCACGTCGGGATCGAACGAGGCACGGCGACCAGGGGCGGCGGGGCGTTCGGCGAGCGCGAGTGCGGACATCGGTGGGTTCCTCCGCGCACCGGCAATGCACGCGGAGTGCCGCGCCGCGCGGATTCTCTCCACTTCGCCCGAAGCTACGTCTGTGGAAGGACTTGCGCTCGCGAGGACCGCTTCGGCCTGCGCACGCCGAGGCGGCTCGCGGCGGTCGCCCTTCACCACCCGCGGTCGCCCGCGACCAGCGCGCCGCCGATCTCCGTAGGCGGGTCTCGATGTCCCGTGGTGCGAAGAGGCGGCGGCGGTGCCAGCGCGCAGCAGTCACGCCGCCCGATCCGCCGCTCAACGTACGCCCTGATTCTCGTAGAGCCAGACGTAGGAAACCCGCTGAGGACTCTGCTGCAAGCGAGCGACTTCTTCCGCGAGCTCACGGCGCAGATCGACCAGCGCCCGCCATCGTCGCTCTTCGGCCCGCTGCAGCTCCACGCGCTTTCGCTCGGCCTCGACTGCGCCAAGACCCGCGAGCTCCGTGCTCAGGCGTTCCTGGAGCTTCCGCTTCTCCACATCGAGCGCCGCGAAGCGCTGGCGGATCGCCTCCAAGCGCTTGCCTTCCTCGAGGCTCGGCTTCCGCGCCGGCGGCGTCCAGTGCGCGTAGCCGCCGACGAGGAGATCCAGATCGCCATCGCCATCGGGATCTCCGACATCCATGCAAAGCCCCCAGTCGGGCCGCGCGGGATCACTCTGCTCGGTCTCACGGACGCCGATCAGGGTCCGTGGGGGACCGAAGCGAGGCTCGGCGTTCGTGCCGTGGTTTTCGAACAGGCAGACTTCCCCGCCGAATCCGCGCGCGTAGCGCTCCCCGACACTGCCGAGCAGGAGATCCGAGCGGCCGTCCCGGTTCCAGTCGACGAGCCGCAGGGTCGTCAGCTTGCCGGGGAACATGAGGATCGAACCTCCGGCATGGATGACTTCGTTGCGCGTGGCGAACGCCAACTTCTTCGCGCTGCCTTCGTTGCGGCGCAGCAAGACGTAGCCGTTCTCTTGATCTCCGAGCAGGAGATCCAGATCCCCATCGGCGTCCATGTCCGCGGCGAACGCAGCGGTGATCTTGCTCGTGAGGAGCCCCAGACCCTCGGGATCGCAGCGCTTGGTGTCACCGAAAGCTCGCGCGTCCTTGTCCCAGAAGAGGTTGGCGACGATGCGCTGCCCTGCCTTGTCGAGGATCGGCACGGGCTGGTTCCAACCATCTCTGCAGCCATGGGCGACGTAGGGAGAACCAGCGTAAGTTCCCGCGACGATATCCACATACCCGTCCTGGTCCAAGTCCACGAACTGTGGACTCGCGCCGACCTCTCACCAATTGTGGAAGTCGATCTCCTCCCCGTCGGTGCCGCGCACCGGCTGCTCCTCGGCGTAGCGCGCTGGGCCCGCGCCGGGCAAGCGTCGCGCGACCGTGAGAAGCCCGCGCAGATCGCCAACGACGATGTCCTGCAGGCCGTCGCCATCGACGTCGTGGTAGGTAGGGGCGGGATAGAGGCGTTGCTCGCCGAGGAACTTCGCCCCCGCGCTCATCAGTCGGACGGGAGGTGCGAAGTCCGCGATCTTGGCGCTCTGCGCCAGGAGCGAAGTCGGTGAAACGGCGCCGCTCACCGCGAGCAGGGCCAGGAACGTCGGAGGATCGATGCGCATGGAGATGGCCTTCCACACCGGAAGCGGAGGTGCCGTGAGTTACCGGCGCGCCGGGAGACGGTGTGGAGCCAAGGAGACCGCGCAGAAAATCTGCGGCGGGAGAACCGACGTGCCGCGCTCGCCCCTCGACGTCCGCTCGCCGCGCCACGCGCTCCCGACCCGCGCCGTGCCGCTTCTCGACCTCCGTGCCCTGGCATCCCCACCTCTCCGAGAAGCGGGGAGCGCGGTGGGGAGACGCGCGGGCTCGCGTGAGGGAAGATGCCGCCGCACCACGCACGCCTGGCACCTCGCCCCGCCCACCCGCCCATGCGCCGCCCCTTCGCCATCGGCACCGCCGTCCTCTGGCTCTGCGCCTCCTCCACCTTCGCGCAGAGCGAAGCCGCCCTCGCGCGCCGCGCGCAGGCGCTGCTGACGGACCGCTGCTTCCGCTGCCACGGCCCCGACGAGAGCGCGCGGAAGGCCGAGCTGCGCTTCGACCGCGGGGACGCCCTCGCGAGCGCGCGCACGCGCGAGGAGATGCAGCGCCGCCTGCGCGCGACGGATCCCGACGAGCGCATGCCGCCGCCCGAGGCGCATCTCGAGCTCGATGCGGAGGAGCTCGCGCTGCTCGAGCGCTGGCTCGCGAGCGGCGCGCCGATGGCGGAACACTGGGCCTTTCGCGCGCTCGAAGCGCCCGCGGTCCCGAAGGTGCGCGACGAGCGCTGGCCGCGGCAGGACCTCGATCGCTTCGTGCTCGCTTCCCTCGAGGAACGCGGGCTCGCGCCGCAGCCACCGGCCGACGCGGAGCTCTGGCTCCGCCGCGTGAGCTTCGATCTCACCGGCTTGCCCCCGCGCTCAGAGCAGCTCTCCGCGATCCGCGCCGACGCCAGCAGCGAGCGTCGCGCGCAATTGGTCGACGAGCTCCTCGCCTCCCCCGCCGCGGCGGAGCACATGGCCGTTCACTGGCTCGACCTCGCGCGCTACGGCGACACCTTCGGCTATCAGAGCGACGTCGAGATGGAGGTCTGGCCGTGGCGCGACTGGGTGTTGCGCGCGTTCCAAGAGAATCTCCCTTACGACCAATTCCTCACCTGGCAGCTCGCCGGCGATCTCCTGCCCGAGCCGAGCGACGACCAGATCACCGCGACCGCGTTCAATCGCCTCCATCGCCAGACCAACGAAGGCGGCTCGATCGATGAGGAGTTCCGCGTCGAGTACGTCGCCGATCGCATCGCGACCGCGGGCACCGCGTTCCTCGGGCTCACGCTGGAGTGCGCGCGCTGCCACGACCACAAGATCGACCCGATCTCGCAGCGCGACTACTACGGCCTCTTCGCCGTCTTCCAGAACATCGACGAGTCGGGCCTCTACTCGCACTTCACGCGCGCGACGCCGACGCCCACGCAGCTCCTCTATCGCGAGGGCGAACGCGAGCAGCACGCCGCCCTGCGCGCGGAGATCGAGGCCGCCGAGCGCGCGCTCGACGAAGCCGAAGTCCTCGCGCGCCTCGCCGGCGCCGCGCGTGCGCCGGAATCGCTCGCACTCCCGACGCCCGTCGCGCGCTTCAGCTTCGATGCCGAGGAGAACGGCGCGCGACGCTTCGAAGGCCCCGAGACCATCGAGGGCTTCCGCGGCCAAGCACTCCGCTTCGATGGCGAGAGCGGCGTCGCCTTCGGCGCGCTCGGCGCGATCGGTCGCCACGAAGAGCTCTCGATCGCGCTGCGCGTCATGCCACCGCCGCGCGCGAAGGAGAAGAAGGTCCTCCTCCACCGCACGATCGCGGGTCCCGATGCGGGTTCGCGCGGCTACGAGCTCACTCTCGAGGACGGCCATCTCGAGCTCCGCTTCACGTACTTCTGGCCGGGGAACGCGATCGCCGTGCGCACGCGCGAGCCATTGCCGGAGGGAGCGTGGGTGCATCTCGCGTTCGCTTACGACGGCTCCTCGCGCGCGCAGGGTCTCCGCCTCTGGATCGACGGAGAGCGCTCCCCGCTCGACGTCGTGCGAGACCGCCTGACGCGAGACGTCACCTATCGCGGCGAGTGGGGCGACTCCACCAACGTCGAGCTGATCTTCGCCGCGCGCTTCCGCGACTTGGGCTTCGTCGGCGGCGCGATCGACGAGCTCGAGATCTACTCGCTCGCCCTCACCGACCTCGAAGCCCGCGCGCTTGCGCAGGGCGCGACCTCGATCGACGCGAGAGAGAACACACCCGCGGAGCGCGAGCTCTACGCCGCGCACTTCGCCGAACGCAGCGATGCCACGGCCGCCACGGCCCGCGCCACGCTGCGCGCCCTCCGCGCTCGCGAGAACGAGCTCAGCCATCGCGTGCGCGAGCTCATGGTGATGCGCGAGGAGCCGCGGCCGAAGCCCGCCTACGTCCTGCGCCGCGGTGCGTACGATCAGCCGATGGAGAGAGTGGAACCCGGGTTCCCGAGTGCCATCTTCGCCGTCGATCCCGCGCTCCCGAAGAACCGCCTCGGCCTCGCGCGCTGGCTCACCGACCCGCGCCATCCCCTCACCGCACGCGTCGCGGCGAATCGCCTCTGGATGCAGCTGTTCGGCCGCGGGCTCTGCGCGACGCCGGAGAACTTCGGCCTCCTCGGCCACGAGCCCGAGCACACCGCCCTCCTCGATCATCTCGCGAGCGAGCTCGTGCGACGCGGTTGGGATCAGCGTTCCCTGCTGCGAACCATCGCGCTCTCCGCGACCTACGCGCAACGTTCGCAAGCTCCCGCGGAGCTCCTGCGCGACGATCCGCTGAACGCCCTCCTCGCGCGCGGCCGCAGCCGCCCGCTCGCCGCCGAAGAGCTCCGCGACACCGCCCTCGCCGCGAGCGGCCTCCTCGTCGCCAAGCTCGGTGGCCCGAGTGTGAAGCCCTACCAACCCGCGGGCCTCTGGGAGGACGCGGGCACCGGCAAGCACTACGCGCAGGACCACGGCGAGGCCCTCTATCGCCGCAGCCTCTACACCTTCTGGCGCCGCACGCTGCCGCCGCCCGGGCTCTCCTGCTTCGACGCGCCCACGCGCGAAGTGGCACGCGCACGACGCGAGCCCACGCAGACGCCGCTCCAAGCGCTCGTGCTGCTGAACGATCCGCAGATGGTCGAGGCGGCGCGCGTGCTCGCGGAGGAGCTGCTCGTGCTGGCGGCGGATGACGAGCAGAGGATGACGCTCGCGTTCGAGCGCTTGCTCACGCGGGCGCCGCGCGAGCAGGAGCGGGTGGTGCTGCGTGGATTGCTGGCGCGAGAGCGCGCGACGTATGCGGCGCAGGCGGAGCGGGCGGAGGCGTTGCGGAAGGTTGGGGAGAAGGCGGCGCGGGTGGAGCTAGGAGCTGTGGAGGTCGCGGCTTGGACGGTGCTCGTGCAGGCGTTGATGAATCATGCGGAGTTGCGGGTGTCGCGGTAGGCGATCGTTGGCCTTACGGTCGTAGGCCAGGTCATAGGATCAGGCGGACGAGATTCGGGTTCGGCGGCGCAGCACGAGGTTGCGCTTCCAACCAAGAGAGCGGTCCCGCTCGCGCTTTCTCGGCGACGCAAGGCCTCGTCGGCGAGCGGGGCACTCGGGCTCGATCGGCTGGACGGATCTCGCAGCTGTGCGCGCAGGGGCAGCGTCATCCCCTCCTGTGCTTCACTTCAGGCCCGTGTGTCCCACGCCACGAAAGCGAGCGGCTCATCGTCGAGCTGCGCGACCCCGTGCGCGTGTTCCCGCCGGCCGAGCAAGCCGAGGACCGTCGACGGCTGGCCGAGCGGACCCTCGAACAGACGGCGCCGGTGCTCGCGCTGGCGACCGTGCCCGCGCCTATGGCCGTGCTCTAAGTACGCGCGGTCCGCGTCGAGCCGACGCTAGGTGTGTTCTGGTGAGGCTCAGCCGCGCGCCCGACGGGCATCGCGCGTTCGTGCTCGCGGGGCCACCCTGCGCCGTGGTCGACTTCGACGGACCAGCGCTCTCTACGCCCAGGCGACGCAGCGCTTCCCCCTCGACGATTCCGTCCGAAGGCCGTGTGCGTGACCCCATTCGACGGGCACCTCCGTGGGGTCGCCGATCTCGCGGGCAGCCCCGCGCGGCGACGCAGGTGACCGGCGACACCGTGACGATCGAGCTGCGGGACTGAGCGGGGCTGCGGCTAATCCTTGTTCTCGTAGCAGTGAAAGGCGACGTAGATGTCGTTGCCGTCGTACCACATCGTGATCTCGTAGCTGAACCCGTTCGGACGGATCTCGGCCTGGCTCGCGAGCGTGTTCTTGGCGCGCTGCACGAAGTAGTTGTTGTTCGTGGTGACGGTTTGGTTCCACTTTTCGTTGATGTACTCGCCCACCATCGCCGCCGCTTCTTGGCCGTGGGTTTCGTAGTACGTGAGCGGGTTGTTGCCGGTGTTTGCCGGGCTCACCTGACCGGTGTGGGCTCGCCGCGGCTGGATGCCCCGCTGTTGCGCGAAGCCTCGGAGCCCCGCGTCGTGGGCGGTCTGCTCGAATATCTCGATATACGTGATGAAGTTCTTCTGCAGGACGCGGCTCGTACCGCCGGACTTCTGTCGTGTCCCGCCGGTCACTCCGAGCTGCCCTCGCCACACTTCGGCGAACTTCTCGGCGTTGTTGCCTGTCAGGTCGTTCGGTATCGGCATCGCTAGCGGCGTCCTTTCTCTTCGGGCCTGCGGCGTGCGGGCGCGATCTTGGCGCGAACGCTAGCGCGTGCCGTGGTGATTTCCAAAGCGCGATTTGCGATTCCGGGAGGATGCGAATCTCCAATCGTCCATCGAGCGCGCGCCCCGCAGATCAAGGAGGGGTCAGACCCCATTGATCGCGACGCCGAAGAGACGAAACACACTGCGATGCGTGGTCATCCGAAGTCCTCGACTTCCGGCGTTCCGCCGGCATCGAGTGCAGTTTAGTGGACGCCGCGCCGGCGCGGCGAAGTTCTCCCGGGGCGGTCGGTCGGCCGCGCGGCTTCGATCAGCACGCTGTCAGTTGACCGGGAACCCGCGCCTGCGCATCAGCGCCGCCGTGCTGGCCGCCTTGCCTCGGAACGCGCGATACCCGTCGGCCGGATCGATCGTGTTGCCGATCGAGAACACGTGGTTGCGCAAGCGCAGCGCGACCGCCTTGTCCCACGGACCACCGGCTTCGGTGAACGCCTCCCAGGCGTCGGCCGAGTGCACGTCCGACCACAGGTAGCTGTAGTAGCCAGCAGAGTACGAATCCGACGAGAAGATGTGGCTGAACTGCGTGGTGCGGTGGCGCATCACGATCTCCTTCGGACAGCCGAGCGCGGTGAGCGTGTCGCGCTCGAAGGCCGCGGCGTCGATCTTCACGCCGGGCTTGGCAGCCAGGTGGAACTGCATGTCGACCAGCGCGGACGCGAGGTATTCGACCGTCGCGAAGCCCTGGTTGAAGGTCGAGGCCTTCTCGACCTTCTCGACCAACTCGCGCGGGATGGGTCTCCCGGTCTGGTAGTGCAACGCGAAGCGGTTGAGCACTTCCGGCGTCGGCAGCCAGCGCTCCAACACCTGCGAAGGGAACTCGACGTAGTCGTTGAACACCGAGGTGCCCGACACGGAAGGATACGTGACGTTCGAGAGCAGCCCGTGCAGCGCATGGCCAAACTCGTGGAACAGTGTCACCGCGTCGTCCCAGCTGATCAGCACCGGCTCACCCGGCTTGCCGATCACGAAGTTCGAGTTGTTCGAGACGATCGTATGGATCTCGGTGTCGAAACGCTCCTGGCTGCGGTAGGCGCTCATCCAAGCACCTGACCGCTTGCCCTGACGCGCGAACGGATCGAAGTACCACAGGCCGACGTGCTTGCCGGCCGAGTCGGTCACCTCGAACACGGTCTGCTCGGGCACCACGGTCGGCAGCCCGCTCACCGGCTTGAATTGCAGCCCAAAGAGCTCGCCCGCCGTGAAGAACATGGCGTCGCGCATCCGGTCGAGCTGCAGGTACGGCGTCAGCAGGTTCTGATCGAGGTCGTACTTCGCCTTGCGCACCTTCTCCGCGTAGTAGCGGTAGTCCCAGGCCTCGATCGTGATCTGCGCCCCCTCCTGGTCGGCGATCTTCTGCATGTCCGCCACCTCTTCGCGCACGCGCGCGACGGCCGGCCTCCACACCGCCTCCATCAGCTCCAGCGTCGCTTCAGGCGTCTTCGCCATCGACTGCTCGAGCCGCCAGTGAGCATGCGTCGCGAACCCGAGCAACTGCGCGCGCTCGGCACGCAACGCCAGGATCTCGGGGATGATCGCCTTCGTGTCGCGCGCGTCCCCGTTGTTGCCGCGGCTGTAGTACGTACGCCAGACCTTCTCGCGCAGCTCGCGGCGATCGGAGTACGTCAGGAACGGCTCCATCGACGAGCGCGTGTTCAGGATCGCCCACTTGCCCTTGTGCCCACGCCCTTCGGCGGCGGCGGCCGCACCGGCCTTGACGCCGTCCGGCAGCCCCGCGAGGTCGGCCTCTTTCTCGAGCAGCAGCATGTGCTCGCCCTCGTCCCCCATCACGTTCTGGCTGAACTTGGCGAAGTGTCCGGCCAGCGCCTGGTTGATCTCCCCGAGGCGCGCCTTGGACTTCGCATCGAGCTTCGCGCCGCTGTGCACGAAGTTCGAATGCGTGAGCCAAGTCACGCGCTGCTGCTCGGCGCTGAGCCCCGAACGCTCGCGCGCTCCATACACCGCCTGGATGCGCGCGAACAGCTTCTCGTTCTGCGTGATCGCATCGAACATGCCGGCGATCTTGGGCTCCATCTCGCTCTCGACCGCCTGCAGCTCCGGCGTGCTCATCGTCGACGTGTAGATGTCGTACACCGTCCGCACGCGCGAGAACGTGCGCCCCGAGCGCTCCATGGCCGCGATCGTGTTGTCGAACGTGGGCGCCGCCGGGTCGTTCGCGATCGCCTCGATCTCAGCGAGCTGCTCCGCCATCGCTGCTTCCAGCGCAGGCTTGAACTGCTCGACCTTGACCCCGGCCAGCGGCGGCACGCCACCGTAGGGGCCGGACCATTTGGCGAGAAGCGGGTTCGCACTCGCAGGAGCTTGCGCCGTGTTCACGTTCATGTTGGAGCAGGCAGCCAGAAGAGCCAGCAGGGGAAGGAACCGTGTGCATCGGACCATCGTGGGGAGTCCTCGAGCCAAAAGCATGCGGTGCGCAGCTCCTGGAGACGCTGAACATAGACGGAGTGAGCGGGTGCGGGCCAGCGCGGAGCGTGCGGAGACGCGTACAGGACAGGCCCAACGGCCGAGACCCGCGGCCGGCAACGGGAGCGCGTCACTCCGCGTCAGCACGCTTGCCAAACTCCGTCAGCAGTGGACCCGACACCTCCGCATTCGTTTCGACTCGCGTTGCCAATCGGCCCCTCGTGATGGACGGCGACGTGCCCCTCGCGGCGATGCGCGTCGTGCTCAGCATCCAAGAACTCGGGTTCGAGATCGGCCGCGCCTTCACCTCCACCGACGACACGTTGCGTGCCTCGGCTCTAAGGTCAAGGAGAGTACGACGTCGCCCTCGTCTTAACCTACGTATAGCCCACGTCAACGCCGCCCCAAGCGGAGATCGACACGTCGCCCGCGTCAGTCTAAGTTCGCCGCTTGGGCGAGCTCCGCATCCGCGTCCTGCGAAACGAAACGCCGGCTTCGGGCGCGCGCGCGGATGTTCGCCCACGGAGTGCTCGTCTGCGAGGACTGTGGCGCACGGCGCTAGAGGATCGCCTTCCTCACCACGCCCGATTCGATCCGACGCATCCTCGATGCACTTGGGACTGCCCACTCGACCGCCGCCCATCCGCCATTCCCCCGCCGCGCTCTTCGAGCTCAACGGAGCACCACGGCGGAGAGACACGAGGAGCTCAACTTCAGCTCTTACTCGCAGTCGCGCGCTCATGGTCTGCCTCGCCACCAGCGCGAGCGCGGAGTCCGGTCTCGGCCAGAAGAAGTGCGGCCTCTTCGCTACGCTCCTTATGTAGGCAGGAAGGCGCTCAAGATCTCGACTCGGATAGCGAACCCAAGCGGAACGGCAGCTTGGGCCTGCACTCCCGTCCGTGAGTGGCGAGCGAACAGAGGCACGAGCCCGCTCGTAGGCGGACCGCACCAAGGCCGGGCAAGTCGAGGAAGAGCGCGCGAGTCGCGCCGAGGCGGTGCCCCGATCGTTCAGCGCCCCGTGCCCGGTGCGCGCACGAGTTGCACGGCATCGACCTCGTTCCAGCCCGGCACGCGCGCGGTGTCGAAGTCGAGCTGCACACCGGTGACGTCGAAGTCCGTCGCGGGGAACTTCACGACGAACCAGCCCACCTGGCCGACGGCGTAGACGTTCGGATCGACGCCGGAGAACACGGTCAGCGCGCGCCCGTTCGCGCCGAGCAGCGTCACGCGGGTCACGGCACCGGGGTTGAAGTTCTGGCGAACGCGCACCTCGGTCGCGCGAACAGGCGAGGCGTACGCGCAGCGCAGCCATTCGGCCTCGCGATCGGCCGCAGACGGAGTCCAGGCGTTCGCGTGGTCTCCGTGCGCAGGCACGTCGGGCGCGCCGGTCGCGCGCGCGGCCGCGTAGGTCGGGTCGGAGTACTGCGTCGAAGCGACGGCGCTCGCAGCCCATTGGCCGTCGGCGTCGGCCGCGAAGCGTTCGTCGAGCGCGCGCGCTTCGCCCGTCGAGACCTCCCCCCGCACGGCGGGAGGATCCGCTGGCGGGTTCCCCGGATCTTTCGCAGGCGGTGACGCGGGCGAAGCGCTGTCGCGCGCAAGAGCCGGGGTCGTAGCCAGCGGATCCTCGCCGCGGCGCGCGGCCGCGAACGACCCACGCAGCGTCTCGTCGAGCTCCGCAGGCGAGAAGGGGCGCGTCGCGGCCAGCGCGCGCAAGCTCGCGAGCTCCAGAGGCGATGGGCGTGAGTCCGGCGGCGCGCCGGCCTTCTCGAGCGCGAACCCATCCGCCGCGGCTCGTTCTGCGCCGCTGGCATCACCTGCGGCGGCCAGGACAAGCGCGAGGTCGTACGCAGCCGCGGCATCACTCGGGTCTCGAGCGAGCTGCGCGCGCACCGCTGCCTCGGCGCGCGCGAGGGGCAGCGCCATGCGGCGCACGAGCTCGTGGCGCTGCGCGAGGGCGACGTCCGCACGCGACGCCTCGAGTCGCAGGAGATCGGCCTCGAAGAGGAAGTCCGCCACCTGCACGGCACGCCGCCGCGCCTCTCGCGCGGGCGTCGCGGCCGCGGGATCTGCTCCGACGTTCACGGCGAGAGTGTGCGCGGTCGTGACTCCCGACCAGGCCTTGGCATGGCTGCGGGAGGAGCCCCTCGCTGGAGCACGGTAGGAGACGCTCCAGCGGTACTCGCCCGGCGACAACGTGGCGGTGACTCCCGCGTGGACTCGTACGCGCACGACGTGCCACGCGCCGGGCGCGAGCAGTCCCGAGGCCGGGGGCGGAGCCGCGAGCAACTGCGCCTCGATCGGGACGACCTTGCCCTGCGCATCGAAGAGCACGACCTGCATCGCGGTCGCCCACATCGCAACGTCCGTGGGAACCACGACCCCCGCGCCCTTCACAGGGGCGCGCAGCAGCAGCGCGAACAGCCACGGCTCGCCCGGTACGAGCGGACCGTCGTCGAGACCGAGCGGAGTCACGCGTGGCGCATCCAGCGCCTCCGCGTGGGCGGGCTCGAGGGGCTCCTGCATATGCGCGTGGAGGTCGCGCAACGTGAAAGACGCAATGATCACGAGCGGCAGCAGCCGGAGAAGCGCGGACCGAGGCCATGAAGCATGCGCCCTCATCGCGCACCGTCCTTCACGACGAGCTGGCGGTTCGCGGGTGCGGCCACCGCCGAGTCGCCGAACCACGCGCCGCCTGGCGTGTTCACGTGGTTGAAGCCGGTCCCCTTGCGGGTGGCGCCCAGCGCGGCGCC
>JAEUHW010000167.1 GCA_016793245.1 Planctomycetota bacterium | reverse complement strand
TCGCCGCCTCGCGGAGCCAGAGCTGCGGGCGCTCTTCCTCCGTCTCGTGCAGCTCCTGGCGGAAGCGCGAGAGCGAGCTCCGGAGCTCGCCCACTCACACGAGCTGGAAGCCCTCGGCCGACAGCGCTGGCGAGAGGGCATCCCGCTGGCGGAAGTGTTGCTCGTGATGAAGCTCGGCGTGGAGCATTCGCTCGCGGCGCTGCAGGCCGGCGAGCTCGAGGAGGACCAACCGGACGAACACCGCGACGAGCGAGCCCTCGCTCGAGAGCTCGAGCACTTCTTCGAGGCCGGGGTTCGCGCCGTCGAACGCGGTTACGCGGCGGAGCGCTTCGGCAAGATCGCCCCTCCCGACGCGTTGCCCGCGCGCCGCGCGAGCGCGCTGGCCCCCTGGCTCACGGCCGCGATTCGTCGACTCGGCCTGCGCTGAGCAAATCCCCCTCGCCGAGAGCCGAGGCTCCGGCAGCGAGGGGGCCGGTGGCGAACCACCACCTGCCGTTCCGGGGGGAGAGGCGGAGGCCCCATGTCGCGAACCCGAGGAGCGCAACCGCGATCTCCGCGACGGAGTTCCCACCCTCAGCTCGCCGGACGTTCCTCGGTCTTCGCCGACTCGCTCGCACCCTTCCGACCGAGCGCATCGGCGGCGCAGATCACCAGCGCACAGCCGATGGGGAAGAGGATCTCGTTGATGAGGCGCGAGACGATGCCAGGCCCATCGAGCGGCTGCCCGCTCGCCTCGGCGGCCTGCGCGCCGACCCACACCATGAGCCCGCCGAAGATCACGCCGACGCCGAGACCGACCAGCGCGTAGCGCTTCACTTGGATCGGCGTCTTGCCGCTCGAGTACGCGATCAGCGCGCCGAAGACCGCGTACTGCGAGCCCTTCAAGGCCGCGAGCAGCACGGGGCTCGGTCCGGCGGCGACCGCGCTGCTGAGCGCCTGTGCCACGCTCTTGTGCGTCGCGCGCGCCACGGCGAACGCGATCGGCGCGCTGAGCAGCCCCGCGAAGCCCGCGACGATCGGCTGCGCACGGCTCGCCGCGGTGCCGAGCGCGATGCCGGTGCAGACGAGCCACGACCACGAGACCTTCTGCGCCAACCCGGCGAGGAACGCCGCGGCTTGCACGTTCTTGCCGAAGAGCGCCGCGCAGAGGAGCAGGATCAGCTCGAGGGAAAGCCCCACGGCGATCGAGAGCCAGGCGACGTGCAGCAGGCGCTCCGCCAGCGGCTTCGCCGGAGGAGGCGACGTCGGGGACGGAGCTTCGGCAGAAGCACTCATCGGAGTTCCTCGGGACCATCGCGCGGGCGAGCCACGCGGTGCGCGTGCAAGCTACGGAACCGCGGCGCGCGCGTCCACGCTCGCGCGCTCGCCGCGCGCGCGTGTCATGCTGAGCGCATGCTGGTTCCCAGGCAGCACTCCGAGCAGCGCACGCGATGAGCGCTCCCGCGGCCCCCCCGCCGGAGCGCGCGGAGCCCCTGCGCCGCGAGCTCTCGCGCCTCGCCCTCCTAGCGCTCGCGCTGAACGGCGTCGTCGGCGCCGGCATCTTCGCCCTGCCCGCGACCGCCGCGGTGCACGTGGGCGCTTGGAGCCCGTTCGTCTTCCTCGCCTGCGGCCTCCTCGTCGCGGCGCTCATGGCCTCGCTCGCGCAAGCCGCGAGCTACTTCCAGAGCACGGGCGGCCCCGTGCTCTACACGACCACCGCCTTCGGCTCCTTCGCCGGCTTCCAGACCGGCTGGGTCCTCTACGTCGGCCGCATCACGAGCCTCGCCGCGAACGGGAACCTCTGCGCCACCTACCTCGGCCTCTACTTCCCCGGCGCCGATACCGGCGTCGCGCGCATCGCCGTGCTCGCCGTGCTCTGCGGCACCTTCGCCGCACTCAACATCGTCGGCGTGAAGGAAGGTATCCGCTCCGTGCTCGCGATCAGCGTCGCGAAGTTCCTCCCACTCGCGCTCTTCGTCGGGCTCGGACTCGCGCACCTGGATCTCGAGCCGTTCCGCGCCGCGCGTACACCGACCTACGGCGAGCTCTCCTCCGCGGCGCTCGTCGTCTTCTACGCCTTCATCGGCTTCGAAGGTGCGCTCGTCCCCGCGGGCGAATCGCGCGACCCGCGCCGCGATCTCCCCCGCGCGCTCTTCCTCACCGCGGGCGGCGTCACCGCGCTCTACGTGCTCGTGCAGCTCGTCTGCGTCTGCACGCTGCCGGAGCTCGCCCACACCGCGCGCCCGCTCGCGCGCTCCGCGGAGCTGATGCTCGGCGCCGCCGGCGCCGCGATCCTCACCTTCGGCGCCTTGATGTCGGTCCTCGGCAACTTCGCCGCCGCGGTCCTCGCCGCCCCGCGCCTCACCTATGCCCTCGCGCGCGACGGTGCCTTGCCGAGCTTCTTCGGCTACGTACATCCGCGCACGCAGACGCCGGTCGTCTCGATCGCCCTCTACGCGACGCTCGGCTTCGCTCTCGGTGCGTACGGTACCTTCGGCGAGCTCGCGGTGATGAGCTCGATCGCGCGCTTGCTCGGCTATCTCGCGTGCCTCGCTACGTTGCCGCGACTCGCGCGGCGCTTCGGCCATTCCCCTGGTGCGCTGCGCTTGCCGGGCGGGCTCGCGATTCCGCTCGCGGCGTTCGCGGTGTGCGTTTGGCTGGTGGCACAGGCGAGCTGGACGGCGCTCGCGCACACCGGGCTGCTCGTACTGGTGGGCAGCGCGCTCTATGGCTTGAACCGGCTCGCGCCTCGCCGGCCCGGCCGTGCCGAGTAGCGAGCGTTCGCGCCCCGACCCGCACCGGGCGGCGCCGCGCCGCGCCGAGCGCTACCCACGCACCTCCGGCTGAGCTAGCCTAGCGCACATGCAACGCGCCGAGATCATCGCCAACCTGACGCGCGCCCTCACGAGGCGCCCAGGAATCCTCGTGGCCTATCTCTTCGGCAGCGTCGCGCGCGACGAAGCACGCCCCTCGAGCGATGTCGATGTCGGCGTGGTCCTGGAGCAAGGTCCTCTACGCGACCTGCCGGCGCTGATCGAGTACGGCCACCTGCAATCCGACTTGCAAGAGCTCGTCGAGCCCATGGTCGACCTCGTCGTCCTGAACGATGCACCTCCGGAGCTCGTGTACCGAGCGATCCGAGACGGCGTCGTGCTCGCGGAGAAGTCCGCACTCGAGCGCGCCCTCTTCGAGCTCCGCGCGCGGAACGAGTACTTCGATCTGCAGCCGATGTTGGAGCTCTATCGGCGCACGGTCCTGGGGAAGACCTGATGGATCCTGCGATTCTCGCGAAGCATCTGCTGCGCATCGAGGAGTCGGTCGAGCTCCTGAAGCAGCGCGCGAAGCCGGCCGAGCTCGAGACGGATGTCCGCGAGCTCTACTTCGTCGCCTACGCTCTCCAGACCGCGATCCAAGCCGCGCTGGACGTCGCGGCGATGATCGTCTCCCTGCGGCGCCTGGGCGAGCCGCGCACCAACCGCGAGATCTTTCGCAAGCTGGCGCAAGACGGATGGATCACGATGACGGACGGCGAAGCTTGGTTGGGAATCGTCTCGTTCCGCAACATCGTCGTCCATCGCTATCTCGACGTGGATCCCATCATCGTCCGCGACATCCTCGAGAAGCACTTGGACGATCTGTCGCGATTCGCTCGCAACGTGGGGCAGCGGCTCCGCCACCTGCAGCCTCCTCCGTGAACAACGGTCTCGTTCGAGGCGCGAACCGATCGATGGACCAGCTCGCGCGCCGCTTCGTCGCCGTTCCCAGCGCGCGGCGCTTGCCAGGCGTCCTCGCGGCTCCGCTCGCGGCGTTCGCCGTGTGCGCGTGGCTCGTCCTGCAAGCGAGTTGGACAGCGCTCGCGCATACGGGGGTGCTGGTGTTGGTGGGCAGCGCGCTCTATGGCGTCACGAATCTCCGTCGGCCCCGATCGTCCGTCGCGGGAACCGCACCCACGACGAGCTGAGCGCGTGCCTCGAATCAGCCTCGCCCCCAAAGCACGCTGATCGGCGCCGCGACGATCCGCTCGCCGAGCGCGAAGGTCTTGGGCCCGGTGTGCAACACGACGCCGCGCACGAAGCGCGCGCCGAGCGCTTCGCGCAGCCACGCGAGATGTGCTGCGTCGTTCGCGGACGGCGCGCTTTCGAGTACCGCTTTCCCACACCTCGGAGTACCGCTTTCCCGCACACCCTGGAGGCCGTCGAGCGAGCGGCGACGTTCCGCGTAGAAGCTCGACGATCCGCCGGCGGCCGACACCACAGCGCCAGCCTCGTCCGGCTCGCGCAGCTCCCCGCGCTCAGCCCTTCTCCGTCTCGAGCTTCTCCCACGGCACGCCGAAGCGCACGAGCTGCACCTCCGCCGAGTCGCTCACCTCGAAGTGCGTCACGTGCCCGCCCAAGCCGTCCCATTCGATGCGATAGCGCCCGGCGCGCGGCAGATCGAGCAGTGCGGCGCCGCGGGCGTCGAGCTCGACGGCATCCAAGCGTTCGCAGGCGCGGCGCCAGGCATCGTCAGCGTCGGGCTCATCGAAATGCAGCGTGCCGAAGAGCAGCGTCTCGCCGACACCGACGGGCGGCAGCGGTGCCTGCGCTTCGAGGCGCACGCTCGGTCCACGTCGCAGCTCGACGCGTTGGCGTCCTTCGCGCGAAGCGAGCACCACGGAGACGCATCCGCGAGCTTCGACGCGCAAGGTCTCCGCGGCGCGCGGCACGAGCAACGTCGCGCGTCGATCCGTGTCGAGCGAGAGAGGCAAGGCGATCGGCGAGACGTTCTCCGACTCCGCCAGCAACACCAGCTCTTCGAGGGCTCTGCCACGGGCTTCGATGACTTCGAGCTCGAGAGCTTGTAGCCGCCCGCGGAGATCCAGCGGCTGCAGGCGCGGGTCGTGCGTCATCTCCGCGGAGCGAACCTCGACCGCGGCGATGCGCGCGAGTTCCTCTCGGAGATGCCAGGCAATCGAGACCTCGCAGTGCCCCGGAGCCACTCCTTGTAGATGGAAGCTCCCGTCGGAAGCTGGCTGTGCCTGGGCTGCGCGACCGGGATTGCCGAAGCCGGCGTAGATCCGGATCTCCTCGAGCGGAACGCCGGGATCGAGCAGCACCTGGCCGCGGATCTCTCCGCCGCGCGGGAGCACGAGCTCGAGCGCATGCTCTCCCGGACGATGCGGCCCGAAGACCCGTCCGCCATGGCCTGCGGCGCTCACGTGGAGCTCGGCGCTCGCGCCCGCGAGCTCGCCGCGACAAGCGAAGTTCCCTTGCGCGTCGCTGCGCTCGAGCAGGCGCGTCCCTTGTCGTTCTGGATCTCCGCTCTCGCGCGCCTCGAGACGCACGACGCGAATCTCTGCATCGCGCACGGGAGAACCGAGGTCGTCGATGACGCGCCCCGCGAAGCAGAGCTCCTGCTCGCGCAGGACGAGGTCGCCGAGCTCACCACCCGTCTCGAGGAGCCCGAACGGGATCTCGCGCGTCGCCATCGGTCCGCTCGGCATCTGATTGCCGTCGTAGCGCTCCCAGCGCACGAGCTCGAGAACGAGGGCCTCACCGTTCTCGGGACGCCACGTCACCGGAAGCGCGAAGCGCCCCTGCTCATCGACGGCGAGTGGCGCCGAGAATGAAAACTCTCTTACTTTGCGACGCAGCACGAAATGGAGCTCGACGGATCGCAAGGGCCGCCCGTGCGGATCCACGACGCGTCCACTCAGCAACGGTTGGCGCTCCGTCGCGCGCAGGGTCACATGCACTACCTCGCCACCGCGACGCGGCCCGGCCGTCGCCACCTGCGGGATCGACCAGGCCGTCTCGCTCCAGCAGCCGAACTCGAGATCTAGATCGAGCCCGATCCCGTCGAAGATCGCGCGCCCCTCGCGAGTCACGCGCGCTGGACCGCCGAACATCGTGGGCCCCTCGCGTCGCGGCTGCATGGGCGCAAAGCTGCAGCCGACGAGCAGGCTCTCGCGCAGCGGTCGCCCTTCGTCGTCCACGACATCGACGATCACGGTGCCGAACGCCGGACGCTGCAAGCGGATCGGCGTCGAGGGCGGCGCATCCACATCGAAGCGCACGCCCTCTCGCTCGTACCCGAGGACATCGCAGCTCGCGATCAACTGGAGCGGCTTCGCCGAGCCCAGGACGGCGGAGCGTTGGTAGCGCAAGCGGGAACGACCATCGGGTCCCGTGCGCGCCTTCCAGAACCCCACGTGCGAACAGCTGCCGCGATAGAACACGTTCGATGGTGTCACGAGCGCCACCGGCGCATCCGCTATGGGTGCTCCGTGCTCATCGACTACTTCGACGGTGACCTCGCGGAAGGGCTCGATCGCGACCTCGACCGGCTCTTCAATCCCGGGATGCACTTCGAGCATGCCCCAGCGCCCGTCACTCTCGGCGCCGACGTACGCGCGGCGCGCCGGGCGCGGCAGCTCTGCGGCTCCGACTTCGTCGGCGCTCGAGACCTCGCCATGCAAGCGGACCAGTCCGTCGCGTACCGAGCCCTGCGCACCGAAGTGCCACGAGAGCGAGAGCGGCGAGTTTCGCTTCTCGTCGAGCAAGAAGATCTGCGCCCGGGGCACTTCGAGGCGCGTCGCCGCATCCACGACGCGCACGCGCAGCGTCGCGGGCACGAGCGGAAGCCCCGTGCTCGGATCGAGCGGGGGCTCGAACGCCGCGCGTCGCTGCGTCGGCAGGGCGTGGCTCACACCGTCGATCGCCGCCGCGTTCTCCCGCTCTTCGCGCGCTGCAAGCCCGACGGGCTCGGCGCCGCGCTGCAGCGCTGGTTCCAAGAGCCAGGCGGAACCGAAGAAGAATCCCACCAGGAGGAGCGCCAAGGCGCCGAGCAGCCATCCCTTCGCCTGCACATTCGACATCGTCAGCCACACTCCCAGGCTCGCGCCTGCGCTCTCCTCCGCTCCGCCGATCACCGCGAACGCGCCGAGCCAACGATCGCGCCCGCCGCGCCGATCGAGGCGTGCGCGGAGCTCGCGCAAGCCGCGATGCAAGCGCACGTGCACGTTCGCCTCGCTGATCGCCTGCGCCGCGGCGATCTCCGGCGTCGAGCGCCCCTCGAGATAGCGCAGCATCAGCGCCGAGCGGTACGGCTCCTCCAACGCCACGACCTCCGCGAGCAGCGCGCGGAAGAGCTCCGCGCGCTGCACGAGCTCCGCGCTGTCCGGCAGCGCCTCGCGCTGCGCGGCCAGCGCTTCGCGGCGCGCGCGCCGCGCGGCGCTGCGCTCGCGCCGTGCGGCGAGGTTTCGCGCGACCCGGCGGAGCCAGGCGCGCGGCGCGCGCTCGGGTGGTCGCCGCAGCGCGGCGAGCCAGGTCTCCTGCGCCAGATCGTCGCCATCGCTCGCGCCCGCCACCAACGCGCGGCAGAGCGCGCGCAGCGGGCGGTCGTGCGCGAGGAGCTCGCGGAGATCGAAGGGATCGGCGGAGTTCATGAGGGCTCGAGCAGGTAGTTCCCGCGCACCGGCCCTTCCTTACGAGCGAATCGAGAAGCTACGGCGCTCGGCGCATGGACGCGACCGCTCGCGCGCGGGATCACCTCTGTGGCCCACCCACCATCGCCGGTCGCGTCCGCCATGACCATCGCCGTCAGCGCGCTCCTCGATCCTCCGCCCGCCGAGCAAGCGCTCGAGGTCGTCGAGCGCAAGGGCCTCGGCCACCCCGACACGATCTGCGACGCGCTCGCGGAGGAGCTGAGCCTTTCGCTCTCGCGCTTCTATCTGCAGCGCTTCGGCTACGTGCTCCATCACAACGTCGACAAGGTCCTGCTGCGCGGCGGGAGCGCGCGCGCCGCGTTCGGCGGCGGCGAGGTGAGCGAGCCGATCGAGATCTATCTCGCCGGACGCGCGACCTGCGAGCACCGCGGCGTGCGCGTCCCGGTGAACGAGCTGGCGGTCGCCTGCTGCGAAGCCTGGATGAAGCGGCACCTCCATGCGCTCGACGTCGCGCGCCACGTGCGCATCCACTGCTTGGTGCGGCCGGGCTCGATGGAGCTCGTCGAGCTCTTCGAGCGCGGCCGAGCAGCGCCGTCCCGCCTCGCGAACGACACTTCGTTCGGCATCGGCTTCGCGCCCTACTCGCCCTTGGAGCGCGCGGTGCTCGAGGTGGAGCGCGCGCTCCAGCGCGCGCCGGCCGCCGAGCGCGGCGAGGACGTGAAGGTGATGGGCGTCCGCACCGGCGCGCGCGCCGAGCTCACCTTGGCGTGCGCCATGATCGGCGGCCTTCTCCCCGACC
>JAEUHW010000142.1 GCA_016793245.1 Planctomycetota bacterium | reverse complement strand
AGGAGCTCGACACGGGGCGCATCGTCGCGCAGTACGCCTGCGTTCCGTATCACGTGACCTACCGCGGGCGGCGCGGGATCGCCGGGCAGGGCGTCGATGTGCTCGTGGCCTCCGAGTATCGGCGCGGCTTGAAGCGCACGGGCCTCTTCCTGCGCACCGCCGAGCGCTACTTCGCGACCTGGGGGATCGCCGGGGCGAACTTCTATGGCTACGGCTTCCCGAACCAGAAGGCGTTCCGCATCGGCGTGAAGCGCATGGGCTATCTGCCCGTGTTCTCACCACTCGAGACGAGCTACCGGAACCTCTTCCAGCACGCCGACGACGACGCCGTGCACGCCGCCGATCCGGGGGGCTTCGAGCTGCGGCCGATCGAAGCGCTGGAGGGGCAGCTCGCCGAGCAGGTCGATCGGCTCTGGGCGCGGATCGAGCCCGAGCTCGGGCTCGGCATCGTGCGCGACGCGCGCTACCTCCGCTGGCGCTACCTCGAATGCCCGGCCGCGCCGTATCGCCTGCGCGGGCTCTTCGATGCGGCGGGGGAGCTCCGCGGGGTCGTGGCGCTGCGACCCGATTGGCAGGGGCCGCCGATCCTGGCACTCGCCGAGCTGCTCGTCCCGGCCGCGGATCGCGGGGTCCTGGGAGCGCTGCTCGCCGCAGTGTGCCGAGAAGCCCGCGCGAGCGGGCAGCAGCGCCTCGAGCTCTGGCTCCCGCCGTGGCATCCGCACTTCGCGGCCGTGCGCGACATGGGCTTCGCGCAGGAACCTTGCTACTTCCATCTCTGCTTGAAGGTCTACGAGCCCGGGCTGGAGGAAGGGTGGGCCCGCGCGCACTGGTATTTCTCCATCGGCGACTCCGACATCTATTGAAGAGGGGCTCGCCCGCCTACAATGCGGGGTGAAGGGCGGGATCCCAGTCGGGCCCGCGAGGGCTCGTACGGAGTCGCATCGTGTTTTCGTCATCTCTGCCGCGCGCGCATCGCTGCCGCGCGGTCGCTCTCTCCTCGTTCGCTGCGTCGCTCTCCCTGCTCGCGGTGGATGCCGCGGCACAAGTCCCGGGCAATCGGAACGGCATCCGGCTCTACAACGAGCCCGAGACCACCTTCCTGCACTCGTTCCCGAGCTACTTCACGACGGGGAACGTCGCCGGTGACTCGCTCTGGCAGCTCACCTCGCGCGACGTGTTGCGCCACGCCTCGGGCGACATGGAGCTCACGGCCGTCGTGCTGCCGATCTTCGTGGCGAACTACCGTGGCCCGGGCCAAGTCGAGCTGCCCGATCTCGAGCTCCGCGAGACGCGCCAGGCTCCGGGCGCTCCGGTGGGCTGCCTCGAGCCCGACTTCGCTGCCGCGCCGCTCGGCAGCGCCGTGCTCGGCGCGATCACCTTGCCGACCGGCGGCGCCTTCCGCGTCGAGGTCTCGCTCCTCGGCGGCGTCGGCCAGACCGGCATCGCGATCCCGAACGGCGACGTCGCGCTCAACGTCTTGGCGACGCCGGGAGAGAGCTCCACCACGCCGAACTCGGTGCGGCTCCTGATCTCGCTCGAAGGCAGCGCCGCCGATCGCGCGGGCTGTGGCTTCGGAGCGCTCGGCACGCGCGCCGCCGCGACCCAGGATCTCGTGCGTCGGCCGCCGCACTTCGAGCTCCAGAGCGAGCTCGCGTTCCGCGAGCCGGTGATGTTCGCGGTGCGCGACGATCCGCGCGGCGGCGTCGACGAAGGTCGCGGGGCGATCGACTTCCGCATCACGAACAACGCGCGCATCGGCTGGCGCGCGGAGGCGTTCCAGGGGATCGGCGGCGTGCTGCTGCCCTTCTTCTCCTTCACCGGGGCGAGCACGATGCTGCCGATCCAGGGGCAGTTCCTCCTGCTCGATCCGGATCCGTTCCTCGACATGCTGATCATTTTCCAGCAGGCCGACGCGATCCTCTCGAACGGCGCCGTGCCGCCGGCGACCGACGGCACCTGGGACACCTTCCTCTTCAGCATCCCGCGGAACCCCCAGCTCCTCGGCGTCACGCTGAACTGCGCGGGGGTCATCATCGATGCCAACGGCAACACGATCGACGCGACCAACACGGTGACGACGCGGCTCACGCTCTGAGCGAAGCCGAACGTTGTGTTTCTGGGGGTGCGGCGGGTCGCGCACGGAGCCAGTGGTGCCTTCGGGCGCGGCTCTGCTTCGCTGGGCGCGTGCCGTGACCTGTTGAGAGCCCGGAGGACGCGCAAGCTCGTTCGCGAGCATTCTCGACTCCGGACTCAGGCTGCGGCGCTGGGGGGCCGATCTGCCGTCGGACCCCCGGAGCTCGCGATGAACCGCCTCTCGTACGACCTGCCCCAGATCCTCCTGCTCGACTGCGCCGGCCTGCTGTCCGGCAAGCGCTTGCGGGAGCTCGAAGCACAAGGCGCGCGGGTGCTGCGCTGCTCGGATCCGTGCGAGGCGCTGGAACACCTCGTGCTGCGGCGCTTCGATGCGCTGTGGATCGCGCTCGCCGATGGCGAGCGCGCGGGAGTGCTGCTGATCGAGGAGCTCGACCGCGATCCCTTGCTTCAGCGCGGGACGCTCGTCGTCGAGGTCGAGGAGCTCTCCGATCCGCTAGCGGCGCATCTCCTGCGCCACGGCGTCGATCACGTCTTCTCGCTGGGGGCGATGCAGAGCGAGGTCGCGGAAGCGCTCCTCGGCGCCGTGCCGAGCGCCGTCGCCTCCTGAGGTCGGCGCTCAGATCCTGTCGGACAATGTCTCCGACAGGATCTTCGGTGACTGCTGGCCCAACACCTGACGGTGTTGGAGCACGAGCTTGTCGATTCATCGACAAGCTCTCAGGCTTCCGCGAGCGCGCGAACGAGCGCGTCGAGGATCGCCGCGTAGGGCGGTTGGCGCGCGTGGAGCTGATTCAGCTCGAGCTCGATCCCCGCATAGCGTGAAGCGACGAAGCGCCGACGGAGCGCGGTCGGCAGACCGTCCGAGCGACCGAGATAGGGGTAGTTCCTTCGCACGCGGAGCTCGGGCATGTGCGCGCGCAGCGCGCCTTGGAGAACGCGAGCGATCTCTGCCTCGAGCGCGCGTCGCGGATCGAAGAGCAAGCCCAAGTCCGCGTTGCGCGTGACCCCCTCCAGCACGGGCGTGAACGAGTGCACCGCCACGTGCAGCACGCGCGCTCCTCGCGCGAGCTCCGCTTCGATGGCCGCGGCGACTCGTGCGCGATGTGGCTCGTAGTGCTCGGCGAGCAGAGCGCGACGAGCTTCCGCGTCGAGGTGAGCGAACGCCGAGTGCAGCTTCCGATGGTGCGGCGAGCGATTGCAGTCGACGAGGAGGCGCGTCACGGTCGTCGCGACGAGAGGCGCGCGCAGCGCGCGCGCGAGCCGGCGAGCCAGCGGGAGTGCCCCCGGATCCCAGCCGCGATGCGAGGCGAGCACCGCCGCCGGTGCCTCGAAGTGCCGCGCGTAGCGCGCGGGAACGCGGTTCCCGCCGTGCTCGCAGGAGAGCACGAGGGCGAGCGGCGCGCGCGTGCTAGCGCGGGCCATGGAACGGGCGGTTCTCGCGCAGGCACTCGGCGAGCTGCTGCCAGACGCGCTGGAGGGTCGCGCGATCGCTGCGGCCGTCGAGCGCGCGCAGCAGGCGGCGCGCGAGCGGACCTTCGTCGAGGATCGTCCGGAGCGGCTCGTGCCACGCGTGGCTCGGCGCGAGGTCGAGCAAGCCGGCGCGCTCGGCGATCGCGCGCCAGACCTCGCCCGCCGTCGTCGCGCTCCCCGGAGCGAGCCCGAACGCCGCGAGGTAGGCCGGATCGGAGATCTGCGCGCGCTCGCCGTCGACGACGACGCGCCGGAACTGCGCCGCGAGCGGCTCGGTCTCGAAGCGGCGCTGCGCGGCGTGGCTCGAGAAGCGCTCGTCGCAGAGCTCGCGCACGGCGTGCACGCAGAGCGCGGCGATCGCGAGGTCGGCGCGCGGGCACTCCTGCACGTCGATGACGCGGATCTCGATGGCGTCGCGATCGAAGCGCGCGATGGCGCCGCGCGCGTTCAGCCACTCGTCCTGCAGGATGCCCTCGGGATCGTGAGGTGCGATGTCCCGATAAAGCGGCTGCAGGATCTCCTGCTCGTAGGCGGCCTTCGTGAACACCGCCTCCGGTACGACCGAGCCCGCGACGCGCGGGATCTTGCGCGCGTTGGTTCGATAGACCTCGAGGCGGTTGTCGAGCGTGCCCGTCGCCTGGCCACCGAAGACCGGCGAGCTCGCCGCGAGTGCGGGCAGCAGCGGCAGCACGAGGCGGATCGCCGCGTGCAGGCGGCCGAACTCCGCGTCGTTCGCGAAGGGCAGGTTGATGTGCATGCTCTGCAGATTCGCCCAGCCGTGCCCTCGGCAGTCGAAGATGCGATTGAAGGCCTCGTAGACCGGCGAGTAGTCGTGCTGCCAGAGCACCATCTCGCGGTCGGGGTCCATCCACGGGTGCATCGCGCCGCCGAGCAGCCGCGCGCCGAGCGACGCGAGATGCCCGTCGATGTGGCGGAGCTCGCGGTGGAAGAGCGCCTCCAATCCGTCGAGCGATGCCGCCGGACCGTTCGTCTTCAGCTCGATCACGTGCAGCGCGAGCTCGTTCGACCAGGCGATCTCGCCGCGCTCGACGTCGGAGGCGATCTCCCCGAGCTCGGCCTCGATCGCGCGATCGCAGATCGGGCGCACGTCGAGCGTCCGCGCATCCACGATCATGTACTCGAGCTCGATGCCGTAGCCCTCGAAGAGATGCAGTGGAGAGCCGCTCACGCGCCACCTCGCTGGAGCTGACGGTCTTGGACGCGCCGGAGGAAGCCCTGCATGATCCGCAGGTAGAGCTCGTCGTCGAGCTCCTGGTCCTCGAGGCCGGCGTCGATGTTCGGGTTGTCGTTGATCTCGATCACGTAGGCGCGGCCGTCGATCTCCTTCAGATCGACGCCGTAGAGCCCGTCGCCGATCAGGTTCGCCGCGCGAACGGCCGTATCGAGCACGAAAGACGGCGCATCGGCGCGCGCGATCCACTCCACGCGGCCATAGGAGCGCTTGCCGCCTTCCTCGCTCTTCGCGATCTGCCAGTGCTTCTTCGCCATGTGATAGCGGCAGCAGTAGACCGGCCGGCGATCGAACATCCCGACGCGCCAGTCGAAGGCGGTGGGGAGGAAGCGCTGCGCGACGAGCAGCTCCGAGCTGGCGAAGAGGCGCGTCGTGTGCTCGATCAGCTCGGCCTCGGTCTCGACCTTGATCACGCCGTGGCTGAAGGCGCTGTCCGGCTGCTTCAGCACGCAGGGCAGCCCGAGCTCGCGGGGCACGCGGTCGACGTTCCCCTTATGCACGACCATCGTGTTCGGGATGGCGATGCCGTGGCGCTGCAGGAGCTCGGCCTGATAGACCTTGTTCGTGCAGCGCAGGATGTCCTCGGGCGAGTCGATCACCACCAGGCCCTCGTTCGCCGCGCGGCGCGCGAAGCGATAGGTGTAGTGGTTGACCGAGGTCGTCGTGCGGATGAAGAGGGCGTCGTGCTCGACGATGCGCCCGTAGTCTTCCTTCGTCAGCATGCGCACGCCGAAGCCCACCTGCTCGGCGGCCTTCACGAACTTCTTCATGGCGCGCGGGTTCGACGGCGCCTCGGTCGAGTCGGGGTCGTGCAGGATCGCGAGCTGGAAGCGCGCGGGCTTGCGCGAGCCGCTCGGGCGCTTGCCGGTGAAGTAGTCGCGCGCCGCGTCGAGGAAGAAGGCCTTGTGCGCCGCGGGCACCTCGTCGGTCGGGATCGCGCGGATGCTCTCCAGCGACCAGCCTTCGTCGTAGGTGAACTGCGCGCGCATCAGCGGCGCGGGAAACAAGTTGTAGAGAGCGCGCGCCAGCGCGTCATGGCTCTTCGCGACGTTCCGCCCGAAGTAGATCGAGAGCGTGAACTCGCTCGACTTGATCCCCTGCAGCGACTTCTCGATCAAGGAGCCCAGGTCGCCGGCGAGCGAGCGCACGATGGTCAGGGACTTCATGTCCTGCATCGTGGAGACGCTCGGGATCGGGCGATGGCCGCGCGCCGCGGCGAGCAAGGAAACGTAGTAGCCGAGGCTCTGATAGCGGAACGAGTGGCAGAGGTTGAAGACCTTGGTCTGCTTGCGGTCGCTCCAGAGGGGATCCGTGAGATAGGCACGGGCGGACACGACCTGCGTGTCGGGGAGATCGAGCTCCCAATCCGTGGGGTCTTCCAGGACGATCAACGTGGGCATCGCTCTAGAGCTCTTTTCCTGAGGTCGTGGTCGTCATGGGAAGGTCGGAGGCGAGGGTCGGGCGTCCTTCGGCTCGAGCACGAGGAAGTTCGCGTCGTAGGTCAGGATGCCGAGGAGGATCGCGCCGACCAGCTTCTTCTTCGCGACGAGGTAGTTCTGGGCGGGCGAGAGCGGGTTCGGGAACAGCGGATCGGCGACCTGCACCAAGCGCTCGTCCTGCTCGTAGCCGGTCAGCACGACGAAGTGGCCGGCGGGCTCGCCGCGGACGTCGTCGGGCAGGTCGCGCGGGCCGTACTCGCGCGGCATGCCGTAGAGGTAGGTCGACGAGAGGCCGGTCAGCATCGGGATGCCGCGGTGCAGGTAGCGCATGAAGAGCTCGGCGCCGAGGTCCTCCATGCAGAGCTCGCCGCCGAGCTCCAGGAACTCGAGATAGGACCGCGTCGCGGCCTCGAAGCGCTCGCCTTGCTTCCAACGCGCCTGCTCCACCAGCTTCGCTCGCAGATCGACGAGGGCGCGGCCCTCGGAGAGGTCGCCGCGCGCGAACCAGGTCGGATCGAAGAGCTGCAAATTGAAGGTATAGATACGCGCGCGGTAGCCGCGGCGCAGCGCGTGGCAGGCGAGCATTACCGCGAGCGTCCCGCCGCTCTCGAGGCGCTGCGTCTCGCGGATCACCTGATCCAGCGTGAGCTCTTCGCCCCAGAAGCGATACACCGCGTGCAGGCAGGTCGGGCCGCAGGTGGTGTCGTCGGGTTGGGGATGGATCTCGAGGCGCAGGCGTGCGGGCATCGCGTCTCCTCGGCCGCCGCGCTTCGGTGTTCGGCAGCGGGGCCGCCGGTTCTGAAGCCCGGCTTGGAACCCCGGTGCGGGGGTCGCTAGCATGCCACGCCGCCGCGCAGGATCCACCGTGCGGCAGAGCCCCCTGCGAGGTGATCGAGTGGCCGCCGAGGATCGCGAGCCCGCCGCCGAGGCGGCGCGCTGGAAGAAGGAGCGCTACGAGGCCTTTCGCGCGAAGCGCGGCGAGCGGAAGGAGCGCTTCGCGACGAGCTCCGAGATCCCGGTCGAGCCGGTCTACGTCGGCGACGCGCGCAGCGCCGAGGGCTTGCCGGGCGAGGCGCCGTTCACGCGCGGCATCTATCCGACGATGTACCGCGGGCGGCTCTGGACGATGCGGCAGTACGCGGGCTTCGCCTCGGCCTCGGAGACGAACCGGCGCTTTCGCTACCTGCTCGACGCGGGGCAGACGGGCTTGTCGGTGGCGTTCGACCTGCCGACGCAGATCGGCTACGAGAGCGATCATCCGCTCGCCGAGGCGGAGATGGGCAAGGTCGGCGTGCCGATCAACTCGCTGCGCGACATGGAGGTGCTGCTCGCGTCGATCCCGCTCGATCGCGTCAGCACCTCGATGACGATCAACTCGACCGCGCCCATGCTGCTCGCGATGTACGTGGCGCTCGCGAAGCGCCAGGGCGTCCCGAGTGGCAAGATCCGCGGCACGGTGCAGAACGATCTCCTGAAGGAGTACGTCGCGCGCGGCACCTATCGCTTCCCGGTCGCGCCTTCGATGCGGCTCGTCACCGACATCGTCGAGCACTGCTCGCGCGAGCTGCCGGGCTGGAACCCGATCTCGATCTCGGGCTACCACATGCGCGAGGCCGGCTGCACCGCGGTGCAGGAGGTCGCTTTCACGCTGGCCCACGGGCTCGCCTACGTGCAGGCCGCGGTCGAGCGCGGGCTCGACGTCGATCACTTCGGCGCGCAGCTCTCGTTCTTCTTCAACGCGCACAACGACTTCTTCGAGGAGATCGCGAAGTTCCGCGCGGCGCGGCGGCTGTGGGCACGGCTGATGGAGGAGCGCTTCGGGGCCAAGAATCCCGAGGCGCGGATGCTGCGCTTCCACACGCAGACCGCGGGCTCGATGCTGACCTCGCAGCAGCCCGACAACAACATCGTGCGCGTCACCGTGCAGGCTTTGGCCGCGGTGCTCGGCGGCACGCAGTCCCTGCACACGAACTCGCGCGACGAGGCGCTGGGGCTCCCGACCGAGGTCTCGGCGCGCATCGCGCTGCGCACCCAGCAGATCCTCGCCTGTGAGAGCGGTGTCGCCGACGTCGCCGATCCGCTCGGCGGCTCGCCCTTCGTGGAGGCCTTGACCGATCAGATCGAGGAGCGCGCGCGCGTCTATCTCCGCGACATCGACGGCATGGGCGGCGCCATCGCCGCGATCGAGAAGGGCTTCCCGCAGCGCGAGATCCACCGCGCGGCGCTGCGCTGGCAGCGCGAGGTCGAGAGCGGCGCGCGCACGATCGTCGGCGTGAACGATTACCAGGTCGAAGAAGAGCCGCCGCAGATCTTCAAGCCGGACCCCGCCGCGCGCGACGAGGTGCTGCGCTCGCTCGATGCCGTGCGGAAGGAGCGCGACGGGGCGCGCGCGAAGGACGCGCTCGATGCGCTGGAGGCCGCCGCGCGCGGCACGCAGAACCTCTTCGCCCCGATCCTGCATGCGGTCGAGTCCTACTGCACCATCGGCGAGATGTGCGCGCGGCTCGAGCGCGTCTTCGGCAAGTACCAAGCGCCGGCTGTCTTTTGACCCGTTGCACAGAAAAGGTGCCTGGCACCTTTTCTGTGCAACGGGGGGAGATCCCGCGGGTGCGGGGCTGCGTTCCGGGCGGAGGGCGCGTAGCTTGGTGCCTCGGAGCCGATCTTCCGTCCGCGGATCCGCTCACCTCGCCACGGATCTAACCATGCACCGCAGCTTCGCTCTCTTCGCCGCGCTGGCCTTCGCCGCTCCCCTCGATGCGCAGGGCTTGGCGCTCTCCCTCACCAACGGCGTCCTCGGCGGCGCCGAGATCCCGTACTCGCCGCAGGCGATCCCGCGCACCGGGATCACGCTCGAGGCCTGGATCACCTACGACGACGCGACGATCATCCCCGGCTGGTCGCACCCGACGCTCGCGCGGCAGCGGGTCGGAGGCGGGGGCGAAGCGTGGTTCCTGCGCGTCAACGCCGGGAACCAGCGCGCGACGCGCCTCTCCTTCGCCATCCAGCGCAACGCCGGCGTCCTCGACTGGTGCGAGTGGACCTTCTCGCCGGGCCAGCTCCTCGCGTGGACCCACGTCGCGGCGACCTACGACGGTGCCTTCCAGCGCCTCTTCGTGAACGGCGCCGAAGTCGCGTCCGTCGCGCGACCCGGCGCTCTGCCGCTCCTCGACCAAGGCGGCGATCTCCACATCGGCAAGGGCGACCCCGGCTCGACCCTCTCCTATTACGAGGTCTGGAACGGTGCGATCGACGAGCTGCGCCTCTGGCCCTTCGCGCGCACGCAGGCGGAGATCCAGCGCACGATGAACCTCGCGCTGAGCAGCGTCCCCGGCCTCGTCTCCACGTGGAGCTTCGATCAGAGCGACTTCACCGATGGCTCGTCCACGCTGAACGGCAACGCGGTCGGCACGCCGAGCTTCGTGCCCGGCGCGCCGACGCTGCTTCCGGCCAGCTTCCCCGGGGTGCTCTCCGCCGGAGCCGGCACGGCGGGTTGCTTCGGCGCGATCCACGCGACGGTGAGCAGCTTGCCGAAGTCGGGCAATGCGGCCTTCGCGCTCGTCGCGCATCGCTTCCCCACCGCGGCACCCGTCGCGATGCTCTTCGGCCCGGGGATCTCGCCGGTGCCGATCCAGATCGCCGGACTCAGCCTCTGGCCCGATCTCACGAGCCCGGCCTCGTTCCTCCTCCCCGCGACGCGCGATCCGCTCGGCACCGCGCGCTTCGGCATCCCGATCCCGAGCGGTCTCTCCGTCGGCTCCACCTTCGCGGCCCAGTTCATCGCCATCGATCCTTGCGGCCCCGCCGGCGCCACCGCCTCCGATGCGCTCGCCGGCGCCCTCGTCCCCTGACGAAGCAGCGGGTCAGCGGATCTCGAGGCGCAGCGTGTCGCTGAGGCGCGCGCCGAGCGCGTTGGCTTGCGAGCCCGTTTGCAGCCAGAGCCACTGAGCGAGGACATCGCCGGTCGCGACCGGAGCGTCGGGGAGCGCGAAGCTCGTGTAGCAGTAGCCGCTCCTGCCGGTCGGTGCGACGGGCAGCGTGATCATCGGCTCCACGCCGAGCGTGCAGCCGGGAGCGCCGAGGCCGTCGAGCGGGATGCTGAGAGGATTCGTGCCGAGGAGCAGGAAGGCGGGGCTACCGGTCTCCGCTCCGTCGAGCATCACCCAGCAGCCCGTTCGGCCGGCGTGCGGCGGCGCTGCCGCGGCGTAGCCGCCGCAGCCGCCGCCCAGCGAGACGACGTTCGCATTGCCGTGCGCGAAGCGCTGCACGTAGAGCGGTTGGCCGCTTTGGGTCGTGGCGAACGCGAGGGGGAAGTGCGGCGTGCGCGGTGTCGCGCCGCTGCGGCGCATCGCGTCGCCGATCGAGAGCGCGGCGATGGCGTGGGGCGGATTGCCGACGCCCGAGGAGTAGATGCCCGCGATCTCGACCGTGCCACCGGTGTTCCCGAGGCGCTCGACGAAGAAGGTGTCCTGTCCGGTCGAGCGGCTCGTGCGCGTGTAGCCCGCGGCCCAGAGCCCGTCGTTGTACGTGTCGGTGGCGAGCGCGTCATTGCGGTACGAGAAGAAGCTGGAGCTCGGCGCGAAGGCGCGCCTCTCGCGCAGGACCGGCGCGCTGCCAGCCGCGCTCCAGGAGAAGCGGCGCACGTGCAGCTCCTCGACGCGCGTCGCGTTCGCGTTCGCGTCGACGCCGAAAGTCAGCGCGAAGCCGCCGCTCTCACCGGAGACTCGCACCTGGTGCTCGTGCCGCGGGTCCTGGGGCAGGCCGAGGTCGTCCGCGAACGGCGTCTGGTAGGCGTTCGTGTGCACGCGGCAGACGCCGACCTTCCACTTGCCGGCGGCGTTCTTCGCCTGCATCGCGACGATCCAGCCACCGTTCGGGTGAAAGCAGAGGGCGGGATCGCGACGTTCTCCCATGGGACCTAGGCCCATGGTCGAGCGCAGCACCGGCGTATCGAGGAGCTCGAAGAGGCGACCGGTCACGCTGGTTTGGTTGTCGGTCCAGGCCAGCAGCACGCGGGCGTCGTTCCCGCCGCAGAGCTCGAAGCTCGGCGTCGCGATCGCGCTCGAGGCCTCGCCGCCGAAGTTGAGCGTCGTCGCGTCGAAGGGATGGGCCCGGACGATGACGGTGCCCGTGCCGCGCTTCGCCGCGATCGCGAAGCGCTGGAGCGAGGTGCTGAACGCGGCGCGTACCCCGGTCACGGCGACGTTGTAGTCGAGGCGCGAGACGACCAGCGCGGGGTTGGCGAGGTCTTGGTCGAGCTGCCACGCGTAGAGGTCGCCCTCGTTCGCGGAGACGGCGCGCGTCGCGGCGATCAGCACGCGCTCGGTGTAAGGATGCGCGGTCTCCGTGCCGCGCACCGTCGAGGTCGAGGAGACGGTGGCCGAGCTTCCCGCTAGCGTCGCCCGCGTCAGCAGAGGATCGAGCGTCACCGGGTAGCTCGCCTGAGCGAGCCAGCTCGTCGGTACGCGCAGCGCGAGGCTCGTGCCATCGAACGCGGTATCGATGGCGATGCGTTCCCCCGCGGCGTCGATGGCGAAGGCCGCGCCGTAGTCCACGATCGGCGCGCCGCTCGCATCCACGAACGCGATCGCGGCATGCTGCGCTTCGCGCGGCGACGCGAACAGCGCCGTGTCGACGGAGCCGCGCAGCTCGAAGAAGAGACCTTCGAGAGCCGGCTTCTCGCCCAGCACGAAGCTCTGCTCGAGCCCGTGCGGCAGCACGTCGTAGCGCTCGACGATCGAGCCGCGGTGATACGCGACGTGCCAATCGCCGTGCACGCGCTCGGTCGCGGTTCCCCCGCTCGTCTCGAGCCGCCAGCGCAGCGGCAGCGAGCGCGGCGCCTCCGGGCCGAGCACGGGCACGAACGCGATCGCGTCGGCCTCGAAGCGCACCTTGTAATCCTGGCCTGAGGCCCAGAGGACCTCGCCATCGCCAGTGCTGCCGCGGTGGACGGGAGCCGAGAAGTCGAGAGCGGTCGGAGCCTCTTGCGAGCGTGCCGAGGCGCCGAGCGCGGCGATCATGAGCACGAGAGCGATGCGTTGCATGGTGCAGTTCCTCTTCTGGAGCTGCCCCTCTCAACCGCGCCGCTCGCCCCCCGTACCGCCGCTCTCCGCGATCCGGGTGGGCAAACGCTCGCCGTGCTCCGCGGGTCGCGCGTAGACTGCCGCGCCCTCGAGATCGCCACGCATGGATCCCTACGCACCGTGCTCCTGTGGGAGCGGCAAGAAGTTCAAGTTCTGCTGTCGCGACAAGGTGCGCGAGCAGGAGCGCGTCGAGAAGGCCGAGCGCGAGGCGGCGCAGAGGTCGCTCGCGCTGCGCGAAGATGAGCTCGATCGCGTGGACGAGGAGGAGGCGCGCGGTCTCGAGCTCCTCGACGAGGGGCGCTACGACGAGGGGGCGGCGTGCTTCGAGGCGCTGCTCGCGGCGCATCCCGAAGTTCCCGGCCCGCACGTGCATCTCGCCGGGGCGCGTCTCGCGCAGGGGCGCCTCGCCGAGGTCGAGCCGCTGGTGCAGAAGCATCTCCGCATCGTCGGCGAAGAGGATCCGCTGGCGCTCGGCCTGCTCCTTCGCTTCGCGCTCCTCTCCGGTCGGCGCGAGGAGGCGCTACAGCACGCCGAGCGCCTCTGGCGCCTGCGGGCGATCGACGAGGAAGCGCTCTGGCAGAAAGTCATCGCATGTGCGTTCTTCCGCCGCGAGGAGGAGCTGCTGCGCTGGGTCGAACGCTGGCGCTATCCCGATCATCCGATGGCCGCCGATCTCGCCTTCTTCGCCGGTGTGGCCGCGGCGAACCTCGGTCGCGCAGAGCTCGCACTCGCGCACTTCGAGGACGCGATCGCGAGCGATACCTACGGCGATCGCGCGGACCGCTATCACGAGCGCTTGGATGCGGGCCGCGGACCCGGCAGCAGCTCCGGGCGGTGGGCCTACTTCCGCACGCTCGATCTGGTCCCCGTGGCCTTGCTCGAGATCTGGCGCTCGCGGAGCGAAGTGCCGTGTGCCGGCCTGCGCGATCTGTTGATCGAGTGGCTCGACGACGCCGCCGACACCGATGCGGATGGGATCGCGTTGCTCGGCGTGATCGGCGATGAGACCTCCATGGCGGCGCTGCGCCACTTCGCGCGCGCGCAGTCGGGGAGCTTCGGTCTCCGCCTGCGCGCGGTCAGCGCGCTGCAGCTCGCGAAGGCGCTCTCGTTCACGGAGCCGATCGAGGTCTGGACCGGCGCCACCTGGTGCGCGATGCCGATCCCTCTGGAGGAGGTCACGCTGGAGGAGGTTCCCGATGCAATCGTGGAGCGTATCCAGGGACAAGGCGACACGCTGGAGGAGCGGCACGAGAGCCTGCGAGCCGCAGTCCGCGCGGATCCGGAGGACTGGTTCTCGCGCATCGCTCTCGCGCGCATGGAGCTGCTCGAGCGCGGCCCCGCAGCGGCGCGCGCCTGCCTCGAGGAACGCGAGCTGCCGCGGAAGGGGCTGGCGGGTCTCTTCTTCTACTACGGCATGACGCGCATCGAGATCCACCTGCAGGAGGCGGATCTGGAAGCCGTCGCTCCCTGGCTCCTGCTCTGTGCGCGCATGCTGCCCCTCTGGGAACGCGTGACCTTCGAGCGCCTCGAGGTCGAGGCGCTCTTCGACGCCGAGGAGCCCTTCGATCTCGCGCACTGGGAGCGCCGCCAGCGGCAGAACGAGGAGCACGAGCGCGCGCCCGAGCTCCGAGACCTGCTCCACGGCCGTACCTGGACGGGCGTCCGCGCCTTCGCGACCGCGCACCGCATTCTCGCGCCGCTCGATCTCTCGCGCTCGGACGTGATCGAGCGCATCCACGGCTCGTTGCGCGAGCGCGGCTTCGCGCCGCTCCTCGAAGATCTCTCGCCGATCGCGCGCAACACGCTGGAGATCTTGAACTCGCTCGGAGGCGTGCTGACCCTCGATGGCCTCGAGCTCGCCTGCCACGAGCTCTTCCTGGAGATCGGACACGAAGAAGCCGAGGCGTTCCACGAAGCGCTCGAGGTCCTCGATCTTCTCGACGAGCGCGCTCTGATCGCGATTGGTATGGCGGCCGAGGGCGTGCGGGTTCCGCGCGAGTACGGGAAGGAGGCGGATCCGGAGGATCCGTGTGCCTTCCTCACGCGGGAAGTCGGGGAGCTGTTGGGCGCCGCGCCGCAAACTTGACCGTCGTGGAGCCCTTGGCGTAGATCAGACAGCGGCATGGATGCGCACGTGCGTCGACCCTTGCAAGAGCAGGCAGCTCTCGACTTGCTGCGCGAAGCGGCCGCTGCGCTCGAGCCCCAAGTGATCGAGATCGAAGAGCGCCTCGCGGGTCCGCGCGGCGCCGCGTGGATCGCCGAGGTCTCCGCCGGAGGCGGAACGGAGGCGGCGGCAGCCTTGCTCGCGGAAGCCCTCGTCGAAGCTCGTCGCGCGGTGAGCTCGCCCGCTGCATCACGTGCGGCAGATGCGACCACCGTCGAGCTCTGGGGGTTGCTCGCGGCGAGCGGTCACGAGCCCTTCGCCGCGCTCGGCGCGAGCGCGCTGGACGCTCGAGAACCGGCCCACGCAGCACCTCTCCCCGAACCCGAGCGCTCCGGCTCGATCGGGCGCTACGAGCTGCTGGAGCCGCTCGGCGCGGGGGCCTCCGGGGTCGTCTTTCGCGCGCGTCATCGCGATCACGGTGGCCTCGCCGCCGTGAAGCTCCTGCGCCTCGACGCGCAAAGTCCACGGCAGGCCGAGCGCTTCCGGAGAGAGGCGCGCATCCTCTCGCGCCTCGCTCATCCGGCGATCGTGCGTGTGCTCGACTCGGGCGTCGCTCTGCGCGACGGGCTGGCCACTCCGTATCTCGTCTCCGAGCTGGTGGAGGGCACCGCGTTCGACAGCGCGTTGCGGGGCGCGTCTCGCGAGTCCGTTCTGCGCGCGTTCGCGGAGGTGTGCGAGGCCATCGCGCACGCTCACGAGCGCGGCGTCATGCATCGCGATCTCAAGCCCGCGAACGTGCTCGTCGACGCGGCGCTGCACGCGCATGTCCTCGACTTCGGCCTGGCGCGCGAGGAGTCCTTCGACCAGGAGGCGCTGCGCGCTACCGGCACCGGCGAAGTGCTCGGGACGCTCGCCGCGATGAGTCCCGAGCAGGCGCGCGGAGAGCGCACGGACGAGCGCAGCGACGTCTGGGCGCTCGGCGCGCTGCTCTTCGCCGCCTTGACCGGCGAGGCGCCGCACGATCTGCGCGAGCGCAACACCGCCGAGTGCCTCCGGCGCATCGGCGAGCAGCCTGCCCGGCGCCTGCGCGCGTTGCGCCGCGACGCGGAGCGCGACCTCGCGGCGGTCGTCGAGCGCGCGCTCGCGTTCGAGCGCGATTCCCGCTACCGCAGCGCGACGGAGCTGCTCTTCGACGTGCGACGTCTGCTCGCCGGCGACCCCGTTTCGGCGCGGCCGCCGGGGTTCCTCGAAGCGCTCACCCGCTTCGCGAGGCGGCATCGCATCGCCAGCGCGGTCGTGCTCGTCGTCGCCTCCGTGCTCGCAGCCTCTGCAGTCATGACGTTGCTCGCCTTGAGGCAAGCGCAGCGCTCCGAGCGCGCCACGCTCGAAGTTCTCGACCGGGTCGTCGCCTACGCCGAAAACGTCTCGGAGTCCTCACGGCCCACGCGCGATCAGGTGCGGCTGTTGGAGGAGTCGATCGCCTCCGTGGGCGGCATCGGCTCCGGCGTCGACCAGGACTCGCTGCGGCGCATCGAAGCGCGCCTCTGGGAGATCCTCGGCGACATGCGGCTGCGAGCGGGTGATGAGGATGGCGCTCGCGCGGCGCGCTTGCGCGTGCAGGAGCTCGAGGAGGATCGGCAGCGCCGCGGCGCATCCAATCGCCTGGCCTTCGCGCGCGCGCTCGTGAAGGTCGGCGATCTCGAGAAGCCGGCCAAGCCCGAAGTCGCGCGGGGGCGCTACGAAGCGGCCCACGAGATCATCGCGGCGGAGGCTGCGCGGCCGGATGCCGATCTCAAACCACGAGACGAGCTCGGCTGGAGCTGGGAGCGGCTCGCCGACCTCGCGTACTCTCGACTCGACGCGGAGCCGGCGCTCGAGCTCTCGGAACACAGGCTGCGCGTCGCGGAGAAGCTCTTCGCCGAGCAACCGGACGGCCTCCGCCACTACGCCATGGCGAGCGCGCTCGCGGTCCGCGCGGTCTGTGTCGAGCGCTTCCTCTCGGCCGACCAGCGCGCGCTCGACGAAGTCTCGCTTCTGCTGGAGCGCGCTTGCGCGCACTCTCTGGATGCGGTTTTGCTGGCGCCCGAGCGGCATGCCTTCCTGCGGCTGGCGATGGTGGTGCATCAGCGGCGCGCGCTCTCTCTGCTCGCCGAAGGGGCGCCGGCTCGGGCCGAGGAGTGCATCCTCCGGCCGCGCGAGTGGATCCTCGCCGCGCTCGGCCGTGAGCCTCTCGTGTTCGATTGGCGCGTCTGCGCGATCGACATCGGAACCCTGCTCGCCGACTGCGCCGAGGCGCGCGCGAACCACGTCCTGGCGGAAGAGCGCTGGGAGGAAGCCTGGCAGCAGGCGCAGGCCGGGCTCACGATCCTCGCGGGCGCCGCGACGGCGAGAGAGCACGCCATGACTCTCGTCGGCGCAGCGATGCACGCGCATGAGCACCGCGTCCCCGTCTCCTCGGGTGGACCCTGGCGGGCGCGCCGTATCGCGCTCCTCGAGGACGCGGCTCTTGCATCGGACGCCACCGCGAGCGAGTGCGCGATGGTGGCACAGGCCATTCTCGGCGGCGAACTGGGAGCTCCTCCGGATCGCTCGCGCGCGATCGAGCTCGCGCGTCGCGCCGCCGCGCTCGCTCGTCGCGACCTGCGCCCGGATCAACATCCCTCGATCGCCGAAGCGCTGACCGCCTGCGGTCTCGATGCCGAAGCCCGGGCCTTCGCCGAGCGCATGGGTTTCGCGCTCGACGAGCGTCCGCGCTGAGCCTAGCTTTCGCCGCCGACCCCCTGGCCCCACCGCGATGTCGACGGACCACGAGTTCCCCGATACCCAGCGCTCTTGGATCGAGGCTCGCCTCGGCGAAGGCGACTCCGGCCTCGCCGCCGTGCGCCACGTCCTGATGCAGCTCTACGCCGGGCCGCTCTCCTCGGCGGCCTCGAGTCGCTTCGGGCTCTCGGCGGAGAACGCCACCGACCTCGTGCACGGCTTCTTCGTCTCCCGTCTGGCGCACCCGGATTACTTTCGTCAATGGCGCGCGAGCGACCGACGGCTTCGGCATTGGCTCTGGGGCGGCCTCTGCTTCTATCGTCAGGAGCAACGGCGTGCCGAGCGCCGCCGCGCGGCCGAGCCCCTCGGCGACGACCTCGAGCTCGCCGACCCCTCGGCCCTCGATCCCGGCGAGGAGCTCGAGCGCAGCTTCGCCATTGCGCTCGTGCGCGCCGCGATGCAGCGCGCCGAAGAAGCCTGCCGCGCCGAAGGACTCGATGAGCATTGGCAGGTCTTTGCGCGCCAAGCTCGCGGCGAGACCCTGCGTGCTATCGGCACGGAGTTCGGGCTCAGCGAGAGCCAGGCCCATGTGCGAACGCGCGCTGCGCGACGGCGCTTCGTCGCGGCGTTGGGGGAGATGCTGGCGGCGGATGGGGTTCCGCCGGCGGAGGTGCGGCGGGCGATCGAGGAGTTGGTGGAGCGACGGCCGGGGGAGTCGGGGCGGGTATAGAAATCTGGAGAAGTCGGGTGGGGAGGGGGCGGCTCGCGCCTGCAGATGGGGCAAGTCGACGTTGCCCTCGTTTCTGCCCCTTCCCTTCTACCCGCCCTCGGTTCCGTCATTCGCATCCCGCCCGCCGTGTTCGCCGTCCGCCTGGCGCCGCTGCCTTGCGCACTCGTAGCCCAGCAACCGAGGAACGGAGCTGCGCTTCGTCGTGCCGCCCGGCCTGCAGGGGCTGAGCTTCCTTATGCAAGGCATCACCTTCGGCCCAGCGGCCACGAACGGCTCGTACGCCACCACCGACGGCCACGAGCTCCGCTTCCGCTAAGCCGCGCTGGCGCTGAGCGGTTGGTGTCGAGCGCTCCGAGCGACTTCTCCGTGCTCGTGATGCTCGCTCTCGTTTCGCTTCCGTCTCCAGGTTGGATCTCTAGGTGATCGCCATGCGTCTCGTCCTCTCGCTCGCGCTTTGCCTCGGTCTTGCGCCGCGCGCGCACGCACAAGCCTTCTTCGATGTGCCTGCTGCGTACCCGACGATCCAGGCCGCGATCGACGCCGCGACGTCCGCTGGTGTCGTTCGCATCGCGCCGGGGACCTACACGGGTTTCGGCAACGTCGACCTCGATCCCCGCGGCAAGGCGATCACGATCCGGGGCGACTCGGCGCAGACGACGGTGATCGATTGCCAGGGCTCTGCGGCGACGCCGCATCGCGCCTTCCGCATCTTGGCGGGCGGTACGGCGCTCGTGATCGAGCGCCTGCGCATCGAGAACGGCTACGAGGCGGAAGGCGGCGCAATGGAGATCCGGAACGCTCGTCCGACGATCCGCGAGTGCCTCTTCCGCGCGTGCGAAGCGGCCCAGCTAGGCGGAGCAGTCGTCCTCGGGGGCGTCGCGCCGGCGCGATTCATCGACTGCCGCTTCGAGAGCTGTCGTGCCTACGCCGGTGGAGCGCTGCATACGCGCTCGACCGCAGCCGCCAACCTGAGCAACTGCGACTTCCTTGGTGGCTCGGCGGCCTGGCGCGGAGGAGCGCTCTTCCTCGATGCCGTTCCGCTCGTCGCTTCGGCCTGCACCTTCGATTCGAACCGCGCCGTGGATCTTGGCGGGGCCATCGAGGCGATAGGCGGCGCCTTCCTCCGCGTCCAGGGCTGCAACTTCGTCGCGAACGGCAGTGACGGATCCGGCGGCGCGATCGGCGCGGAGAGCCAGGGCACGGTGGTCGATGTGGAAACCTCGAGCTTCGCTCAGAGCTTCGCGGGACCGTCGGTCACTCAAGGACCTGGCGGCCCTAACGGCGGGGCGATCGCCTTGCGCGACTGCATGAGCGAGCTGCGCGATTGCCAACTCGTCGGGAATCGCTGCCGCGGTGAAGGAGGAGCGATCTACTTCGCCTTTGGCAACACGCGGATGGAGCGCTGCCGCTTCGAGCAGAACACCGCCGGTGAGTATGGCGGCGCCATCGGCATGGACGGTGACGTCACGCTCATTGACTGCAACTTGTTCGAGAATCAAGCCTTGGGCTTCCAGGGGGGCGGGATCTCCGCCCAAGGTGGGCGTACCCTGACGATGCAGGGAGGAACGATCGCGCGAAACGTCGCACGAGGCGGTGCAGGCATCGTCTTCTGGGGCGCGCAGGGAACGTTGCTGAACGTCCGATTCGAGGACAATTCGGCTCCCTCCGGCCGCTCGGGTGCGATCGAGGCTTTCGGCGGTCCGGGAACTACGGTCGCGCTCGTGGGCTGTGCCTTTGAGCGCAATTCGGCGGCATCGATCGGTGCTCTTTTCGCGGATGGCGGGGCGCGAGTCGATGCAACGGAGTGCTCTTTTGTAGAGAACGTGGCGCTGCAGAGTGATACCGGAGCTTGTGAGGCTTCGTTCGGCGGAGTCCTGCGCATGAGTCGCTGCGAGCTCCGTGACAATCTGGCCGCGAGCTGGTTTGGCGCCGTACGTGTGCACGAGGGAACCGCCGAGCTCGAAGGATGCTTGCTTGTAGGCAATGCAGCTGCGGGAGAGAGCGGTGCCGTCGGCGTCTCTGGCTCCACTGGAAGTGTCCTGCTCGAGTCTTGCACCATCGCGGACAACTTCTCGAATGGTGCCGCCATACGCTGCGAGCAAGGCACGCTCACCTTGGAGAACTCCATCGTCTGGAACAACTTCCGCAGCGGTCTTGTCGCTCAGAACGGCGGCGTTATCACCTCCACCTACAGCGACATCCAAGGCGGGTTTCCCGGCCTCGGGAACCGCAACCAGAACCCGCTATTCGCGAACGCCGCCGCGGGCGACTACCGGCTGAGCGCGCTCTCCCCGCTCCGCGACGCCGGCAGCAGCGCGCTCGTACCGGCGACGCTAACCGTCGACCTCGACGGCTCACCGCGCATCCTCGGCCTCGCGGTCGACATCGGCGCCGACGAGTATCTGGCACCGCTGCCGGGGACGCTCGATCCGCTGCGCCTCGTCACGCGCGTGAACGGCACCGGTGCCGAGCTCACGACCAAGAGCGCGCCGGCCGGCAGCACCTTGGCGCTGCACTTCGAAGCGCTCTCGACGCCATTGCAATCGGCCGTAGGGCTCGTGCTTGGGAACGCCGTGCCCGTCGCAGCTCCGATCTTCCCGACGCCCGGTCTGCCGGGCTTGCAGCTCGATCTCGCGTCGGCGCTGTTCTTCGTCGGCGGCACGGCACCGCCGCCCTTCGGCGTGGAGTACCTGGGGCCGAACGGCATCGCGCGCTCCTACCTCGTGCCGCCGGGACTCGGCGGCTTGCGCCTGCGGCTGCAAGGCGTCGCCCTTGGCCCGATGACGCAGAGCGGGTTCCTCGCCTTCAGCGACGCGCAAGAGCTCATTTTCTGAGCGCGGCGATCCCGAGGTCGAGGGCCGACCCTCGACCTTGGAGTCTTCTGGCGCTGCGGCGTTCTCCGCTGGGTGACCGTCGCTCCGAGCTTGGCGGCGCCGGCGCGCACGACCGGATCAAGTCCGCTTGGGCCGTGACACCATCCGCCACGCCAGAGCGCTCACGAGGAGCACGGGCACGGACCCGAACATCGCGACGAGTGGCTCGCCGCTCGGCCACGCGTAGACACGCCACGCGATGTGGGCCAAGAAGGCGAGCGGGACGGCGCTGGCGGCGGCGGCGAAGAGCGCGCGGAGGAGTCGCGGTGTGCGCGACTGGCCGATCAGATAGCTCGCGGGGAGCTGGGACGGCGCGGCGATGAGGAACAAGAGCACGCATCCCAAGTCGAGCGGGAGCCAGGACCGCGCCGGGTCATGCTCGTGATGCGGTGCGCGGAGCAGCGCGAAGAGCAGCAGCAGCGCGAGCAGGGACCAGGTGATGAGCTCGCCGACGACGAGGTAGGCCTGCGCGAGGCCGTTGCCCGCGGCGTCGCTGCCGCGTTGGTTGGCTGCCATCGCCCCGATGCAGAGGATCGAGAGGAGCACGACGCCGAAGGCGAGAGAGAAGAGCAGATCCACGGGAGCCTGGAGTTGTGGGGCGAGGCGGACGACGACTCGCCGATCAGGGGCGATCGATACGCGCTATCAAAGTGCCGCACGCGAGGCAGCGGAAGACGTACGCGGTCGGACCGCGATCGCGATCGAGCGCCGCGATCAGCGCATGTAGCGCGCCGCCGGACATTCCGAGGTCATGCACCAGGTGCCCGATCAGCGGGCCTTCGACTTCGCGGTAGCGCGCGCGGAGCTGCTCGGCTCCCACGGGCTCGAGGAAGCTCGCGGGCGCGCCACAGCAGACCGGCCATTCGATGCCCTGCCAGGTGTGGAAGCCCGGGGTCCGCGTGAGCAGCTCTTCCAGCATGTCGCTCGACACCGCGGAGGGCACGAGCTCGGCATCGAAGAACTCGACGCCGAAGCGCGCGTGCGCCGTGCCGTCGGCGATACACCACGGGCAGAGAGCGTCCTCGAGGTCGGCCGCGGCGACGACCGGGCCGACGTAGGTCGCCGGGCGTTCCTGCTCGCACGCGCGACACGAGACGGGGCGCCACTCGAGGCTCCCGCTCGACAGCGGGTCGGAGTGCAGACGGAAGTGCGGGAGGGGCGGATGTGACACGCGTTCCATCCTGAGCGAGAGAGAGAAGAGAGGTGGCGGCGGAGACCTGAAGGAGTTCGGGCCCACGTGTCGCGGGCGTTTCGCGGCGTCGATGATCTCCGCGATCTCCATGCCCGGGTCGAGCTCGCCCAAACCGACATTCTGCTTCGGCGCTTCGCTCCGGACGGCGTGCGCTCACGTCGCGAGCTGCGGAACTCCTCGTCCCAGCGTTTGCCCTCCCGCATCGCCTTCGCCACAATGCCGCTCGTCTCGCCCGGGTGGCTCCCGCGCGAGGTGGGAAGTCTGAAGACCTCTTCGATTCGGGTCGCGCGAGCTTGGCGGTTCCGCGCGGCCTGACGAGGGCTACGCACGTGATCCGCGGCATCCACCACATCGGCGTGGCGGTCGAGAACCTCGACCGCGCACGTGCGCTCTACGTCGAGAAGCTCGGGCTCCGCGAAGGCACGCGGGACGAAGTGCCTGAGCAGATGGTCCGCGTGCTGGTCGTGTACGCGGGGGAGACGCGGATCGAGTTGCTCGAGCCGACTTCGCC
>JAEUHW010000143.1 GCA_016793245.1 Planctomycetota bacterium | reverse complement strand
CACCGTGACGATCGCCGATGGTCTGCCGTCGCTCCGCCGCGGTGGAGCGTTGAAGCTCGTGCTCGCGGCGCTCAGCGCGAGCAGCAATCGGCACGGAATGCGGATCGTCCAGTACTCGATTCAGCGGGACCATCTGCACCTCCTCGTCGAGGCCGAGGATCGCACGTGCGTCGCCCGCGGCATGAACGCGCTGCTGAGCCCGCTCGCCCGCGCGTTGAACAAGCTCTGGGGCCGCCGCGGCAAGGTGTTCCCCGAGCGCTATCACGACGAGGTGATCTCGACGCCGACGCAGGCGCGGAACGCGCTGCGCTATGTGCTGCAGAACGGCAAGAAGCACGGCGTCGTGGCGCAGTCGTCGATCGATCTGTGCTCGGGCGCGTCCTCGTTCGATGGCTGGATACAGCGTCCGTCGATCGCGTCGATGTCGACCGCGCCGGTCGTGGCCACCGTTGCACCCGCCTCGACCTGGCTGCTCACCACCGGCTGGCGCCGCCACGGCCTGCTCGACATCCGCGAGCTTCCGCAAACCAACCACGCCCGCCGACCGCGAGCGAACCTCGCTCAATCAAGCCGCCGAGCGACCTCGCGCTGAACCACACCGCCCTACCGCCGCGCGGGCTTGGAACCCCGTGTCCATCGACGTCGTCCTCGCGTCGACGTCCGATCGCTCTCAATAGCATGAGTTTCGGAGCCCCCGCCTCCAGCGGGCTCCGAAACGGCGCACGACCTCTTTCGACGGAGCGGAGCCGCGCCCGGAGGCGCAGCAAGCGACGTGAACGACGCGCGACGCTCCGCGTTTCTCTCTCGCGTCATTCGCGCGTCGACGCTCGAAGACCATCGACGTGGACCACGCGCGTCGGGCGCGGCGCTTGCTTCGCCGTAGGGCTGGGCGTAGCGCCTGCGCGGTATTGCGTTCGAGCGCCTCTCGCTCCTCGCTTTCACCCATTCACGAAGCCCGTGCGCGAGCGCCTCAAGGAGTCGCTGCGTCTTGCGGCATGCATCGCTGCACCAGATCCTGGGCCAACCCCTGGAACGCGCGGCTCGTGGCTGCGGCCCATGCCGCGTAGCTGGCGTCGCCGCCCGTGCTCTCCGTGCGCCGGATGCGGCCGGCGAGCAGAGGGGTCTCGCTCCCGCGCCGCACGCTCCACCGCGCGCGCAGCTCTAGGTCGCCGCCGAGCACACCGTCCAGAGCCGTGAGCTCGAGGCGCAAGAACAGCGCGGCCTCGCGCTCGCCGCCGGGGAAGACCAGGTTTGCGCCTTTCGATTCGAAGGTCTCCGCGATGACGCGTCGCAAGGCCTCTTCGATCGGTTCGGCCCAGCGATCGAAGTCGGCGACGGAAAGCTCGTGGCTGCTCGTGCGGGTCGCGATGGGATCGCGCTCGAGGTACGCGGGAACGTCCACGATCTCGAGCGCGATGAGCGGGCCAGTCGACTCCGTCGGTGCTTGCGAGGCCGCAGCTGGCGAGCTCACGAGGTAGAAGCGCGACGGCGCGGTCGTGCCGCACGAGAAGAGCAGCAGCGCGAGGGCGAGAGGGAAGGAAGTTCGGATCATGGTGCGGTTAGCCTCCCGACTTGCCCTTCAGTATCGACTCGGGTTGGCGCTCGAGCGTGCTCGCGAGCGCCGCGAAGGCGTCGAGGGTCTTGCTGAGCTTCTCCAGAGCGCGGCGCATCTCGAGCATCATCGGAGCGCCGGGCGCGGAGGCGTCGGCGAGCTGGGCCATGGCCGCTCGCGCCTCGTCGAGGGTTGAACGCAGCGAGGCGCTCGTGGGTTGGATCTCGGCGTCGAGCTTCGCGAGCGTCGTGCGCATCTCGCGCAACGTGCCGTTCGTCTCGTCGAGCGTCGTGCCGCTCTTCGCGCGGAGCTCGGTGATCGTCGCGCGCAGATCATCGATGGTCGGGCCGATCCGGCCCGAGAGGTCGTCGAGCTTGCCGTTGGCGTTGCGCAGCGTTGCGCCGGCCTCTTCGACGCTGCCCTGCAGGCCGTCCAAGATCTTCGGCAGGCGCTGCTCGAGGCTGGCGAGCACGCGATCGAAGGTCTCGATCGTGCGGTTCAGGTCGTCCCAGGTCTTCTCGATCTCGGGCGACTTTACCAAGTCGCGAATGCCCGTGATGATCTCGGTCAGCGACTGCGCCAGCGTCTCGTACGGGATGCTCTGGATGGCCTCCGAGATGCGCTCGCGGCTCGAGGCGATCGCAGGGACCTCGGGGAGGTCCTGGCGCAGGCCGTAGAGCTTCATCGGTCCCTGCGCGACGAGGTCCAGGTCGATCTTCAACTGGCCGGTGAGCAAGCTCACGGTACCGAGCTGCGCGCGCATGCCGCGCTTCACCCAGTGATCGAGCGCCGACTTGGCGTCGGGGAGCTGGTTCATTCCGGCTTGCCGCGCGATGTCGCGGCGGCGGAGATCGAAGATCACCTCGACGAGCGGGGTCTCGTTCGGGCCGAGGACGAGGTGCAGGCTCTCCACTTCGCCGATCCGCATGCCGCGGAACATGATCGGGGAGCCCGGTTCCAGCCCGTCGACGAAGCCCTCGAAGTAGACGACGAAGCGATCCTTCTCGGCGAAGAGATCCGTCCCGCCGAACGCGACGACGCCGCCGACGCCGAGCGCGAGAGCGCCGACGACGAATGCGCCGATCAGGGTCTTCTTGCCTTGCTCTTGCATGGGAGGGCTCAGCTATCGATGCCGCGGGTGAGGAAACGACGGACCTTGGGATCCGGGGGATGCGCGAGCAGATCCTGCGGCGCGCCGGTGCCGAGCATCGTCTTCGAGTCGGCGTCGAGGAAGACGCCGCTCGTGCCGATGGCGAAGATGCTCGCGAGCTCGTGGGTGACGATCACGATCGTGGCGCCGAGGCTCGCTCGCAGCTCGAGGATCAAGTCGTCGAGGAGCTTCGCGCTGATCGGGTCGAGACCCGCCGAGGGCTCGTCGAAGAAGAGGATCTCCGGATCGAGTGCCAGGGCGCGCGCGAGGCCCGCGCGCTTGCGCATGCCGCCGCTGATCTCGGAGGGATAGTAATCCTCGAAGCCGGCGAGGCCGACCAGCGAGAGCTTCAGCGAGGCGAGCTCGCGGCGCTCGGCAGCGCTGAGCCCCGGCAGCTCGCCGAGCGGCACCATCACGTTCTCGGCGAGCGTCATCGAGCTGAAGAGCGCGCCGGTCTGATAGAGGATCCCGAAGCCGCGGCGCAGCTCGTTTTGGCGCTCGGGGCTCGCGGTCCAGTAGCTTTGCCCGGCATAGAGGATCTCGCCGGACGCGGGGCGGTTCAGCCCGATCATGTGCTTCAGGAGCGTGCTCTTGCCGCAGCCGCTGCCGCCCATGATGACGAAGATGTCGCCGCGCCGGATCTCGAACTCCAAGTCGCGTTGCAGCACGTAGCTGCCATAGGCCATCGTCAGGCCGCGCACGCGGATATGCGGTTCGCCGTCCGGGGGGCGCGATGCTTCGGTGCTCTTCGCGTGATCGGCCATCGCTCAGAGCCCCAGGGTGTCGAAGACCACGGTGAGGATCGCCGTCATCACGACGATCCCGATGATTCCGGAGACGACCGCGGCGGTCACGGCCTGGCCGACGGCCGAAGCGCTGCGTCCGCAGCGCATGCCGTGATAGCAGCCGGCCAGCGCGATCCAGATGCCGAAGACGGCGCCGTGCAGCAAGCCGATCCAGAGCTCGTCCAAGCCGACCGACTCGAAGGTCTGCGTGAGGTACTGGCGCGGGCCGATGCCCAGCATCGCGACGCCGACGATCAGGCCGCCCAGGATCCCGAGGAGATCCGCGTAGAGGCAGAGGAGCGGCGTCATGATCGCGAGCGAGAGCACTCGCGGGAGCACGAGGTACTCGCTTGGCGGTAGGCCCATCGTCTCCAGCGCATCGACCTCTTCGTTCACCTGCATCGTGCCGATCTGGGCGGCGAAGGCGGCGCCGGTGCGGCCCGCGAGGATGATGCCCGTCATGATCGGGCCCATCACGCGCACGATCGCGATGCCGACCAAGCTCGCGACGTAGATCTCCGCGCCGAACATGCGGAGCTGCATCGAGCCCACGAAGGCCAGGATCAAGCCGACCAGCACGTTGATCAGAGCGACGATCCCGAGCGCTCCCGCGCCCGTCGCGTGGAGCTGCGTCCAGAGATCGGCGCGGCGGAAGCGCGCGCGAAAGGTCGCGAAGCGGAAGAGCGAGATCACGACGTCGCCGAGGAAGGCGAGCGCGCGCATCGTCGCTTGCTGTGCGCCGAGGACCCCTCCGCCGATCGCCGCCAGGGGATTGGAGCGCGTCGCCACGCGGCGCGCGCCGCCTCGTTCTTCGACCTCGAGCGAGAGCGCGAGCAGGCGCTGCGCGCCTTCGGGGAGACCGCGCGGATCGAGCTCGATCTCCTTCTCCCGGCAGGCGTGGGCGAGCTGGTGCAGGAACGCGAGCAGCGAGCTGTCCCAGCGCTGGATCTCCCGACCCTCGATCTCGAGGCGCGCGACGTCGCCCGCGAGCGCTCCTGTCTGCTCCGCGAAGCGCGGGTGCTCCGCGTGAAGGCTCCAGGAGCCTCCACAGCGGAGGATCAAGCGGTCGCCCTCGCGCTCGAAGGTGCAGCGAGCGGGAGTGGTGGTCGAGTCCGGGGGCGGCAAGAGGGAGGCTCGAGGAAGTAGGGCGCGGAGCGAGACGCGAGAGGCTCGCAGCTCGCTTCTCCGACTTCAAGCGCGGTGAGGAGAGCGCGTGCGCAGAACCGTTCGTCGAGGCTCCCCGCGATCCCGATCAAAACCAGAACGGCGTCTCGACCTGGATCTGGATCTTGCCCTTCGCCAGCTTACCGGATCCGTCGTCGGCGAAGATCTCCACCGTCACCTTGTCGGTGCACACCACCGGCAGCCAGAAGATCGTCGCGCTCGGCGCATCGAACTGCATGCCCTGAGGCATCGCGCCCACGGTGTAGACCAGCGCATCCCCGTCCGCGTCATAGGCGCGGAGCGGAATGGTGATCGGTACGCCGACCAGTCCCTGGACCTTCTTCAGCTTCTGGAAGACGGGCTTCTTGTTCTTCGCCGGATCCACATCGGCGGCCTTCACGTTGATCTTCCACTTCAGGATCTTCGGGTTGTCGACCCCGTCCGTCACGCTGACCTCGAGCGTGTAGCTACCCTCGATGGTCGGGGTCCAGGAGAAGGTCGGCGGGTTCGACGCGCCGTTGTACGTCGAGCCGGCGGGCTGGCTCACGAGCGCGTAGACCAAGTTCTCCGTGTTCACGTCGGTCGCCAGGATCGGGAACAGGATCTGGTCTCCGGGATAGCACGTGGTGCTGTAGGTCGAGCTCACGGTCTTGAACGACTTCACGTTCGTGGCGACCGGCGTCGTCGTCGTCGCGGCGAGGACGCGATAGCGCTCACCCTTCAGCTCGCACACCGGATCTTGCACGAGGCCCCGGTAGAGCTTGCCGTCGAAGCGCAGCGCAAGGGGCTCGCCTCCGGGCACCAAGTTCACGGCGAGGAAGAACTGGTCTTCTTCGCCGCTGCCGGGATAGTCGGTGTAGAGATCGATCGTGGCGGGCGACTGCGTCGGGTCGACGGTCCAGAGAGCGCCATCGAAGCGCAGGGCGAAGAGGCGGCGATTCGCCGGGTCCTGGATCAGCTTCGTGTAGCGCTCGGGCGCGGTCCCGTCGGGCAGGTCGGCCACGAACTCGCCATCCACCGGGCTGCCGTTCTCGACATAGCGCACGATGCCGTCGCGGCGCAGACAGAAGATGCGATCGACCGCGTCGTCGTAGAAGAACGAGATCCACTGCTCGCTATCGGTGCTCGCGTCGCCCGGCAGGTCCCAGACTTCGGTGCCGTTCGCGTTGCGGTAGATCTTGCCGTCGTTCCGCAGCGCGTACTTGTCGCCCTCGTGGTAGAGGAAGTCCTGGAAGATCCTGCCGCTCGAGCTCGGCAAGTCGTAGATGACGTTGCCGTTCTGGCCGGTGCGCCCGTTGTAGTCCAGGGCGAACACGTCTCCGCCCGGAGCCACCGCGAGGCGGAACCAATACGCATCGTTCAGCGGGAGCTTGGGATCGAGCCGCACGCCGTTCTTGAAGGTGAGGCCATCGAGGCGGAGATGGTATTGGTCCGCGCCGACGACCACTTGGTCGACCCACTCCTCTTCCTGCGTGTAGACGATCCCCCCGCGCACGTCGAGGTCCGACGGCAGCGAGTAGAACTGGGTGTCGTTGACGAGGACCTTGCCGTAGCCGTTCAGCGAGAAGAGGTAGAGCTGCGCACCGGCCGAGCCGGAGAGCGCGCTGAGGGCGAAGGCCGCGGCGGCGCCGCGAGAGAGGAGATGTGCCACGATCGCGATCCTGGAGGAGAGCTCATGAGCGGCGCTCCCGGACGGAGGAGAGAGCGCGCGCGACGTTCGCAGATGTTCGATGCCCTCGCTCGCGAGCGCAATCGCCTCCTGGGATGACGCGCTACCGGATGCCCAGAGAGAGCCGTACCGAGTCGATCGGCGGCGAGGCTTGCGCGCCGTCGTGCACCCGGCATGATCCGATGAAGACGGCGCTTCCCGGAGGTGCGTTTGGGTTGGATCTTGGGCGTGGATGCGGGCGGTTCGAAGTGCGCGGCCGTCGCGATCGATGCGAGCGCTGCAGAGCGCGGTCGCGCGCTCGCGGGCCCCGGCAATCCGAACGGCGTCGGCTTCGAGGTCGCCGCACGCGAGATCTGGTCGAGCTGCGCCGCGGCGCTCGCGGCGGCCGGCGGCGGCGCGGTCGAACGCATCGGCGTCGGCTTCGCCGGCGGTGGATCGCCGCGCGCTCGCGCGACTCTGGCGCGCGAGCTCGCGGCACTGGCTCCAGGTCTACCGCTCTTCCTCTGCAGCGATCTCGAGTGCGCTCTCGAAGGTGCCTTCGGCGGAACGGCGGGCATCCTCGTCGTCGCCGGCACGGGCTCTTCTGCGCTCGGCGGCGACGGAGCCGGGCGCACGCAGCGCGCCGGAGGCTACGGCCCGCGCCTCGGCGACGAGGGCTCCGGCTACTGGATCGCGAAGCGCGCGCTCGCGCTCGCGCTCGCGGCACCGCCTTCGGAAGGGGCGCGCTCGCTCGCGTTCTTCCGCGAGCGCTTCGAGGTCGAGGCCGATCTCGATCTCCCGAGCGCGTTCCACCGCGCGGCCGATCGACCGGCCGAGATCGCCGCACTCACCGCGCCTCTGATTGAGCGCTGCGGGGCCGAGCCGCTGCTCTCGCGCGTGCTAGACGAGGCCGCGGAACATCTCGCCGCGCTGGCGCTCCGCTGTGCGAGCGCTCTCGAGCTCGCGGTACCTCAGGTCGCGTGCGTGGGTGGCCTGCTCGGGACGAGCTCACCTCTTCGTGCGCGCTTCGCGCGCGCTCTCGTCGCGGTCCTGCCTGGAGCGGTGATGCGCGATCCTGCTCGCTCGCCCGAGTGGGGCGCCGCGCAGCTCGCGCGCAAAGCGGCGTTCTAGAACCGCTCGCGCTCAAACCACGTCCGCGGCGCCTACTTCCTGCGGCAGCAAGAGGAAGCGCGCGATCGCCGCATCGAAGCTGCGCCCATCGTCGCGGCGCATCTGATAGCTGCCTTCCATCGTGCCCCACGGCGTCTCGAGCGGGACCGAGCTCGTGTACTCGAACTCCTGTCCCGGCTCGAGGCGCGGTTGCTTGCCGACGACGCCCTCGCCGCGGACGTCGCGGCGGCGATGCTCGGCATCGAGGATGATCCAATGGCGCGAGACGAGCTGCGCCGGCTCCTCGCCCACGTTCTCCAAGCGGATCCGATAGACGAAGAGATAGTGCCCTTGGTCCGGGCTCGATTCTCCGGCGAGGTAGCGCGCCTTCGCGGTGACGCGGATGCCCTCGGTGGTCGCTTGGGAGCTGGATTCTCGCACGGGGGAACTACCTCCGGCGGCCTCAGCCGCCGACCTCCTGGACTTGCTTCGCGGTCTCCGTATCGGCGACATCGCTGTGGCACGCCGCCTTGTCGCCCTTCGCAGCGCCCACCGCCTTCGCCGTCTTCGCGGCGAGTGCGTGGATCTCGGCGGGGGAGAGCACGCCGCGCTTCTCGAGCACTTCGCGCTGCGTCGGGGTCAACGCCGCGCTCTTCTTCGCCTGATCCCAAGCATAGTCCGCGCTCTTCCCGCTCGCGAACTGCTGGATCTCCTTCGAGATGCGGACCGAGCACCAGTCGTGCCCGCACATCGCGCAGAAGTCCGTGTCGACGTCCAAGTCCTCGTCGTGCAGCGCGCGCGCCGTATCCGGGTCGAACGAGAGCTCGAAGTGCTTCTGCCAGTTCAGCGCCGCGCGAGCCATGGTGAGCTCGTCGTCGCGATCGCGCGTCCCGGGGATGCCGAGCGCTACGTCGGCCGCGTGCGCGGCGATCTTGTAGGCGATGCAGCCCTGCTTCACGTCGTCCTTCTTCGGGAGCCCCAAGTGCTCCTTCGGCGTCACGTAGCACAGCATGCTCGCGCCGTGATACGCCGCCGAGGTGGCGCCGATGCAGCTCGTGATGTGGTCGTAGCCGGGGAAGATGTCGGTGACCAGTGGCCCGAGGACGTAGAAGGGCGCGCCGTGGCAGAGCTGCCGCTGCAGCTTCATGTTGTATTCGATCTGGTCGAAGGGCACGTGACCGGGGCCTTCGACCATCACCTGCACGCCGCAGCGCCACGCGCGCTCGGTGAGCTTGCCGAGCTCGACCAGTTCGCCTAGCTGGGCCGCGTCGGAGGCGTCAGCCAAGCCGCCGGGGCGCAGGCCGTCGCCGATCGAGAAGGTGACGTCGTAGCGGCGCATCACCTCGCAGATCCGCTCCCAGCCGGTGTTCATCAGGTTCTCGCGTTCGTGGTGGAGCATCCACTTCGCGAGGAGCGAGCCGCCGCGGGAGACGACGCCGATCAGGCGCTGCTGGAGCAGCGGCAAGTGCTCGTACAGCACGCCCGCGTGGATCGTGAAGTAGTCGACGCCCTGGCGCGCCTGGTGCTCGAGCGTCGCGAGCACGATCTCCTCGTTCAAGTTCTCGATCTTGCGGCCGAGGATCATCGAGTAGATCGGCACGGTGCCGATCGGCACCGTGCTGGCGCGGACGATGGCCTCGCGCGTCGCGTCGAGGTTCCCGCCGGTCGAGAGATCCATCACCGTGTCGGCGCCCCAGCGCTCGGCCCAGCGCAGCTTCTCGACCTCTTCTTCCGTGCCCGAGGACACCGGGGAGGCGCCCATGTTCGCGTTGATCTTCGTGCGCGAGGCGCGGCCGATCGCCATCGGATCGAGGCGGTAGCCCAAGTGGACCTTGTTCGCCGGGATCACCATGCGGCCCGCGGCGACCTCGTCGCGCACCTGCTCCGCGCTGAGATGCCCTTCGCGCTCGGCGACGCGGCGCATCTGCGGCGTGATCGTGCCCAGGCGAGCGTGCTCGAGCTGAGTCACCGGGGTGAACCCGCTCGGCGCGGTGCAGAAGCCGTTCGCCCCGCGCACCCAGCCGTCGGGCAGGAAGTCCCAGGCCGTCTGTTCCGAGGGCTCGGGCATCCCCGGCGTGTCGGGCGAGGAGTAGGCGCGCGGACCCCCGACGTCGGCGGCGCGGGCGAAGCTGCCGGGATTCGTGCCGCGGCCGAGGCGCGCGGGGTTCGGCGCGCCCTGCAGCGGTAAGCGGTAGGAGCTGTGCGGCAGCGCGTGGGGAGGCTGCGCCGCAGCGCGCGCGTGAGAGCCGTTCGAGTGGGAGTCGTGCGTGTCGGACATGGCGGCTTCCTTCCTCGCGGGAGGAACGTTCTTCGGAAGCTCGCCCGGAGGGGAAGAGCGAGGTCGCTTTCCTACGCCGGTGCGAACCGGATCAGGTTCCGCGGGTGCTTCTCAGCGAGCGAGGAACGGAGCCGTGCTCCGAACCCGCCCGCGCCCCGAGCGATCCAGACCGCAAGCTAAGCCTCGCGGCACGGCCTTTCAACCGCGCGGATCGGCTTCCGCGGAGGTTCGTTCCCACGGCGGCGCGGTCAGCCGGCGCCTGGAGTCCACGCTGCGCGCGACCCGCGTCCCCGGTGCGAGCGGCGCGTCGTGCGCGCGATCCCAGAGCTGGCAGGTGACCTGCTTGTGGCGTTGGTCGAGCGCCTCGCAGTAGTTGGTGTACTTGCAGCGCCGGACCTCGGCGCCCGCCCCCGCGCGCACCTTCGCGGACCAATCGGGATCGGCGAGCGAGGCGCGCGCCATGCCGACCACGTCGCAGGCGCCGCTCGCGAGCGCGCTCTCGGCGAGGTCGAAGGTGCCGATGCCGCCGGCGGCGACGATCGGCGTCGAGAGACCCGTGCTCCGCAAGTGCGCGCGGATCGCCGCGGCGTGCGCGAGGTTCCGGCCGAACGGCGTGCCCGGGCTCACATGCACCGTCGGCATGCATTCGTGTCCGCTCGTTCCCGTGTAGGGATACGCCGCCTCGCCGACTTTGGGCTGCGTCGCGTCCTCGAACTTGCCGCCGCGCGAGAGCGAGAGGAAGTCGAGACCCTGCGCGGCGAGCTCGCGCGCGTAGAAGAGCGCCTCCTCGAGCCGACTCCCGCCGTCGATGATCTCGTCGGAGAGGATGCGCGCGCCGACGGCGAAGTCGCTCCCGACCGCGGCCCGCACGGCCGCGAGCACCTCGAGCGGCAAGCGCACGCGCGCGCGCGCCGAGCCGCCGTAGCCGTCGTTCCGCTCGTTCCGCCGCGAGAGGAAGGAGGCCATCGTGTAGGCGTGCGCGTAGTGCAGCTCGACGCCGTCGAAGCCGGCGTCGCGCGCGCGGCGCGCGGCGGAGGCGAAGAGCGTTGGGAGTACGCGCGGCAGCTCGGCGACGTGCGGCAGATGGAGATCGTTCACCGTCTCGCGCGCGCCGTGCGTGAGCTCGCGATGCTCGGCTGGCGAGAGGACGCGCGCGAGCTCTTCCGACGAGAGCGCGAGCAGCGCGCTGCGTGCACTCGCCTCGTCGTCGACGGCGCGACCGAGGTCCCGCAGCGCCGCGAAGTGCTCCTCGCGCAATCCGAGGAACTCGCCGAGGAAGCGCTCCGCGCTCACGCGTCGGCGGATCCGCAGGAAGTCGATGATCTGGAGGAAGAGCCGCGTCTCGCCTTCCGAAGCGCGGCGCACGACCTCGACCAACTCGCGCAGCCCCGGAACGAAGCGCTCGTGACCGATCCGCAGCAGCGGACCGCTCGGCACGTCGCGGATGCCCGTGGCCTCGACCACGATCGCGCCGGGCTTGCCGCGCGCGAAGCGCTCGTACCAGTCGAGCACCTGGGGGGTGACGAGGCCCTCTTCGGTCGCGCGCCACGGGACCATCGCGGGGATCCACGTACGCGTGCAGAGCTCCAGCGCGCCGAGGTGGAGCGAGGAGAAGAGGGCGCTCTGCGCGGCGGTCGCAGCGCTGGGCCAGGTCGAAGACGGGAGCGGGTGCGGCAAGGGATGGCGAGCGAGCGCTGACGCGTGCGATGCGTGCGCGCCGCTCGTCGGGCGAAGCGCGGCGGATCTCGCGACGTCGTTCAGACGTAGCGCGGCAAGTGCTGCCGCCAGAAGGGCCAATCGTGCCCGAACACCCCCGGCCACCATTCGCAGCGGTGTCGAATGCCGCGCTTCGCGAGCATCTCCACGAAGAGGCGGTTCTTCTCGTAGAGCGAGTCGAGCTCGCCGGTCGCGACGACGAGGTCGACCTGCGCCAGGCGGCGCACCCAATCGTCGCTCAGGTTCGGGAGGTACGCCGTCGGGCTGTGGAAGTAGCAGAGCTCGTCCCAGTAGCCGTCGAGGAAGGACTTGATGTCGAAGACGCCGGAGAAGGCGACGCAGCGATCGACGAGCTCGGGGTGGCGGCAGGCGAAGTTCGTCGCGTGATACGCGCCGAACGAGGCGCCGTAGACATGCACGCGGGGGCGACCGGAGCGCTGCTGCGCGTGGGGGACGAGCTCGTTCGCCAGGTAGCGATCGTAGAGGTCCTGCACGCGGATGCGCTCGGAGGGGTGGCGCTCCTTCGCGTAGAGGCCGCGGTTGTCGACCGTGGAGACGCAGACGAGCTGGAGGTGGCCTTCGTCGACCTTCTGCTCGAGGGCCGCGCAGAGCTGGAAGTCCTCGTTCTCGGTGCAGGAGCCCATCGAGGTCGGGAAGATGACGAGCGGCTGGCCGCGCTCGCCGAACCAGACCAGGTCCATCGGGCAGCCGAGGGTGGGGGAATCCCAGCGGTAGGCGTCGCGCTTCATCGCATCTCCAGGGGCGGGCTGGCCCAGCGGAAGGGCTCGAGAAGGGGGGATCGAGCCGCGCGGGTGAGCGCGGCCGAGCGAACAACGTCTGGCGAGCAAGGTCGGCCGAGCCGCGAGCGAGGGGACGAGCGCGCCTTCTTCACCCGGTGCGCTGGACGCCGCCCCCTTCGGCGGGCTCCAATACGCGGCTGCTTACCACGGAAACGACGACTTGCAAAGGCCGCGCCACCGCGCGGGACGACGGCAGCCATGAAGAAGATCGGGGTCTTGTTCGGCCAGGAGCGCTCCTTTCCCCTGGCCTTGGTCGAACGCATCCAGAAGCTCGGCGGCGGCAAGGTCCACGCCGAACGCGCCGTGATCGACCCGCAGCGTCAGGATCGCGAGATCCCCTACGACCTGCTCGTCGACCGCATCAGCCACGAGGTCCCCTTCTACCGCATGGTGCTGAAGCTCGCCGTGCAGCAGGGGAAGCAGGTCGTGAACAACCCGTTCTGGTGGAGCTGCGACGACAAGCTGCTCTGCAACGCGATCGCGATCGACGCGGGCGTCTGCGTGCCGCGCACGGTGCTCCTGCCGCACAAGCAACACCCGCCGAACACCACGGGCGAGAGCTTCTCCAACCTGCGCTTCCCGCTGCCGTGGGAGGAGATCTTCGAGTACGTGGGCTTCCCCGCGTTCCTGAAGCCCGCTGACGGCGGCGGCTGGCGCGATGTCTACAAGGTGAAGAACGTCGAGGAGTTCTTCGCTGCGTACGACAAGAGCCATGTGCTCCCGATGATCCTGCAGGAAGGCATCGAGTTCGAGAGCTACTTCCGCTGCTACGTGATCGGACGCGAGCGCGTGCACGTCATGCCCTATGACCCCGCGCAGCCGCACCATCGCCGCTACATCCAGGAGCCGAAGGACTTCCCGGCGGCCTTGATCCAGCGCGTCGAGAACGATGCGCGCGCGCTCTGCCGCGCACTCGGCTACGACTTCAACACCGTGGAGCTCGCCGTGCGTAAGGGCGTGCCCTACGCGATCGACTTCATGAACCCGGCGCCCGACGCGGATCTGAAGTCGGTCGGCGAGAAGAACTTCGAGTGGGTCGTGCAGAACGCCGCCGAGTTCCTGATCGAGCGCGTGCAGAACCCGCGGCCCTTCGAGTTCACCGGCCAGTGGGTCGAGACGCGGAAGGCGCTCTTGGCCGCCGCGGCGAAGGCCCCGGCGGCGGCAGCCTCGCAGCCGACCGCTGCCGCGACGGCTGCCCCGACGGCCGCGCCCGCCAAGCAGGCGCCGGCTGCTCCCACGGCCGCGCCCGCCAAGCCGGCGTCGGCGCCCGCTCCGTCTTCTGCGCAAGCGCAGAACAAGAAGAAGAAATGAGCTCGAGGATCCCCGCCGTGCGCACCGCCCCCACCCTGACCCTGGGCATCGAGGAAGAGTTCCAGGTCCTCGATCCCGACACTCTGCAGCTCCGCTCGCATCTGCAGGCCTTCTTCGAGCAGGGCCATCTCCTGCTCGCCGAGAAGATGAAGAAGGAGCTCCACCAGTCCGTGGTGGAGATCGGCACCGGGATCTGCAAGGACATCGCCGAGGCGCGGCGCGACGTGATGCAGACGCGTCGCGTGGTGTACGACCTCGCGGCGCGGAATGGTCTCCTCGTCGCCGCGGCGGGGACGCATCCCTTCTCGCACTGGGCCGATGTGGCGATCACCAGCTCGCCGCGCTACGACCAGATCATCTCGGATCTGCAGGTCGTGGCGCGCGCGAACCTGATCTTCGGCTTGCACGTGCACGTCGGCGTCGAGGATCGCGAGGTCGCGATCCAGATCATGAACGCCGCGCGCTACTTCCTCCCGCACGTCTACGCGCTCTCGGTGAACTCGCCGTTCTGGCTCGGGCGCGAGACGGGCTGGAAGAGCTATCGCAGCAAGATCTTCGACAAGTTCCCCCGCACGGGGATGCCGGACTACTTCTCCTCGTGGGCGGAGTTCGACAACCACGTGAAGCTCTTGATCAAGACGAACTGCATCGATACGGCGACCAAGATCTGGTGGGACGTCCGTCCGCACCCGCTCTACCCGACGCTCGAGTTTCGCATCTGCGACATCCCGATGCGGGTGAACGAAACGATCTGCTTCGCCGCCCTCTTCCAGGCGATCGTCGCGAAGCTCTACAAGCTCTACAGCCAGAACTTGGGCTTCCGCCTCTACCGCCGCTCGCTCATCAACGAGAACAAGTGGCGCGCGGCGCGCTGGGGCACCGAGGCGAAGCTGATCGACTTCGGCCGCCAGGAAGAGCTGCCGTATCCGTTCCTCCTGGAGGAGCTGCTCGCGTTCATCGACGACGTCGTCGACGAGCTTGGGAGCCGGAAGGAAGTCGAGTACGCGCGCACGATCGTCCGCGAGGGCACGGGTGCTGATCGACAGCTGAAGGTGTGGCGCGAGACGGGTGACCTGAAGAAGGTCGCCGAGTGCATCGTGTACCACACGCAGATGGGCATCGGGGACTGAGTGTGCTGGCCCATCACCTGACGGTGCTGGAGCGTGGTCTGCTGGCCCATCCACCTGACGGTGCTGGAGCGTGGTCTTCTGGCCCATCACCTGACGGGGCTGGAGCGTGGTCTTCTGGCCCATCACCTGACGGGGCTGGAGCGTGCTTGCTGGCCCGACACCTGACGGTGTCGGAGCGTGCTTGCTGGCCCGACACCTGACGGTGTCGGAGCGCGGTTGGCTGGCCCAACGCCTGACGGCGTTCGGTGTGATGTGTGATGTGGGCTGGGCCGACATCCGAGTGGGTCGAGGCGGGCGGTTGGCTCGCCCCACGCTCGACGGTGCTCGGGCGCGACCCCGCATTGGTTCGGACGAGCGGAGGACGGCATGGATCGCGAACTGCGGGAGCTCTACAACCGCCATTTCAGCGCCGCGCGCTACGCGAGCTTCCAGCGCCGCTTCGAGCAGCGCTTGGGGATGCCGCCGGCGTTCCGGCTCGCCGAGTCGCCGGTCTTCTGGGATGCCGCGACGCGGACGCGCTTCGGCGACGCCGCGCGCGGCATCATGGCGGAGCTCGAGCAACCCGCGTTGCTGGAGAAGATGCGCGCGGCGGTGCCGGAGCGCTTCTTCGTGCGCGGTGAGCAGGGGCTGCCGACCTTCGCGCTCGTCGACTTCGCCGTGGCGCGCGACGCGAGCGGCGCGATCGTCCCGCGCTTGATCGAGCTGCAGGGGTTCCCTTCGCTCTTCGCGCTGAAGTCGCTGCACGCCGAGCTCTGGCAGGAGGAGCTCGCGACGATCGAGGGCTTCCCGAGCCACGCCGACTCCTACTTCGGCGGGCTGGATCACGCGAGCTATCGCGCGCGTCTGCGCCAAGCCCTCGTCGGCTCGCACGATCCCAACGAGGTCGTGCTGGTCGACGTGCACCCGGAGGAGCAGAAGACGAAGGTCGACTTCGTCGCGACGGAGCTGCTCTTCGGCGTGCGCGCGGTCTGCTTGACGGAGCTCCGCCTGATCGGGAAGACGCTGCACGCGCCGCTCCGCGGCAAGCTCGCTCCCGTGAAGCGGATCTACAACCGGCTCGTCTTCGACGAGCTCGCGTCGAAGGGGATCCAGGCGCCCTTCGCGTGGAACGCCGAGATCGACGTCGAGTGGGCGCCGCATCCCAACTGGTACTGGAAGTGGTCGAAGTACACGGTGCCGCACCTCCGGCACCCGGCGGTGCCGAAGACCACGCTGCTCAGCGAGCTCTCGGTGGTGCCGCCGCTCGAGCGCTACGTGCTGAAGCCCCTCTTCTCCTTCTCGGGCGTCGGCGTGAACGTCGATCCCACGCCGCAGGACCTCGCGTCGATCCCAGCGGCGGAGCGTTCGCTCTGGTGCTTGCAGGAGAAGGTCGACTACGCGCCCGCGATGCAGGCCGCCGATGGCGGCGGCGTGAAGATCGAAGTGCGCATGATGTTCATCCAGAACCCCGCGACGGGGCGCCTCGATCTCTGCATGAACCTCTGCCGCCTCTCGCGCGGGAAGATGCTCGGCGTCGACTTCAACAAGGACTTCACCTGGGTGGGGAGCTCGATCGCGCTCTGCCCCGAGCCGGAGCCGAAGCCCAGCGCTCCGCGGCGGTGAGCGAGGGCGAGCACGCGATCCAGCGCGCCGATCCGAGCGAAGCGGAGCTCCGCTCCTCGCTGCGAGCGCACTTCGGCCACGAGGCCTTCCGCGGTCGACAGGAGGAGGCGATCCGCGCGGTGCTCGCCGGTCGCGATGTGCTCGTTCTCTGGCCGACGGGCGAGGGGAAGTCGCTCTGCTATCAGCTCCCCGCGCTGCATCTCAAGGGGCTCACCTTGGTCGTGAGCCCGCTCATCGCGCTGATGAAGGACCAGGTCGATGCCCTGGTCGCGCGGGGCATCCCGGCCACGTTCATCAACTCCTCGCTCTCGCGCGAGGAGCGCGAGCAGCGACTCGCACGCGTGCTCGCGGGGAACGTGAAGCTCCTCTACGTGACCCCCGAGCGCTTGCGGCAGGAGGCGTTCCGCCAGTCCTTGCAGCGCGTCGCGATCGCGCGCTTCGTGGTCGACGAAGCCCACTGCGTCTCGCAGTGGGGCCACGACTTCCGCCCCGACTACGCGGACTTGGGGAAGCGCCGGCGCGAGCTCGGCTCCCCGCCGCTCGTGGCGCTCACCGCGACCGCGACGCCCGAGGTGCGAGCGGACCTCCTGCGCGTGCTCGAGGCCGAGAGCACAGCGGTCTTCGCGACGAGCATCGCGCGCGCGGGCCACTTCCTCGCCGTGAGCGAGCTCGAGGGCTTCGAGGCGAAGAAGGCGCGCCTGCTCTCCCTGCTCGAGAGCTGGACCCCGCCCGGCATCGTCTACTGCGCGCTGATCCAGGAGCTCCTGCGCTTGGAGGAGGAGCTCGCGCGCGTGGGCATTCGCTGCCTCGTCTATCACGGCGACCTCTCGGCCGAGGAGCGCCGCGCGATGCAGGAGCGCTTCCTCGCCTCGCGCGATCTCGTGGTGCTTGCGACCAACGCGTTCGGCATGGGCATCGACAAGCCGGACATCCGCTTCGTCGTGCATTGGCAGCTCCCCGGCACGCTGGAGGCCTATGTGCAGGAGACGGGCCGCGCGGGCCGCGATGGCCAAGGCGCTTGGTGCGAGCTCTTCTTCGATCCCGAGGATCTCGCGATCCAGCAGGGCTTCATCGCCTGGGCGAACCCGACGCGCGAGCTGGCCGAGCTCGTGGGGCACGTGCTCGAACGCGAGGCCGCGCAGCTCCACGAGCTCAGCGAAGAGGAGGTGCGCGAAGAGGTCCTGAAGAAGTCGCGCGGCGACGGCCGCGTCGCGACGATCTTGAAGCTCTTCGAGGTGCAGGGAATCCTCTCCGGTCCGCTCGGGCAGGCGGGCACCACGCTGCTCCGCCCCTTCGATGCGCAGGAACTACCCGCGGATTGGAACGACGCGAAGCGGCGCTCGAGCTTGGAGAAGCTCCTCGCTCTCGTGCAGTACGCGCGCGACGAGGAGTGCCGGCAGGTGCACCTCCGCAGCTACTTCGGCGAGGAGGGCTGCGAGCCCTGCGGCGCCTGCGACCGCTGCGTCGATCCCGCCGCGTGGAGAGCGGAGCACCTGCATGACGCGCGTCCGCTCGCCGCCGCGACGAACCTCTCGCGCTTCCCCGCGCGCGGCGACTGGGTGCGCATCGACGATCGGCTGGTCGGCCGCGTTCTGCGTGTGCACGGCAAGGGCAAGCAGACGCGCTACGAGATCGAGCTCTCGCCTTCGCTGGAGGTTCGCACCTACGACGTGCGACGGCACCGCGTGCGGCATCTCCGCGGCGAGGAACCGAGCCCAGGACCGTCGTCTCTATGAGCTACGATCCCGCCACCCAGATGCGCGACCTCCGCTAGCATCCTGGATGCCGGCTGCCGGCACCGCGCCGTGTCATCGTTCGACCTCTTCCCGCGTACAAGACACCTCGAGTGCCTCATCCTGCGGGAATGGAGGCCCAAGCTGCCGTTCCGAGTGGTTCGCTATCCTGGTCGAGATGCCGAGCTGCTTCCGGCTGCACGAGAAGGGTGACCGAGAGGCTGCACTTTCGCTGGCCAGGCCGTACTCCGCGCTCGCGCTGCTGACAAGGCAGACCTTCGTCGTGCGCCTGCGAGCAAGAGCAGAACTCGAGCTCCTCGTTCCGATCCGCCGCGGCGTTCCGTTGAGCTCGAAGAGCGCGGCAAGGGCGCAGCGGATGGGCGGTGGTCGAGTGGGCAGTCCGAAGTGTTCGAGGATGCGGCGGATCGAATCGGGCGCGGTGAGGAAGGCGATCCTCTCGCGCCGTGCGCCACAGTCCTCGCAGACGAGGACATCGATGGCATAGGTACGGCGGAGCACCTCGGCCCATGGCAGGCGCTCGTGGCGACGCGTGGGCGGTTCTGGGGCGGCCTCCTCGACAAGCTCTCAGTCGACCCTCGGCGGTGAATCTCTCTCGCGGCCTTCGATCGTGTGCTGCCGCGCAAGCCGGTCGACGGCGAGCCAGGACAGCGCGGCCCACGTGGCGCCCGCCGTCCAGCCCGCGAGCACGTCCGTCGGATAGTGCACGCCGAGCACGAGACGCGAGCAGCCGACCAGGAACGTGAGCAGCATCGCCCCGACGATCGGCAGAACCTGAGCGCCCCGATGCTTCGCGAAACGTGCGAGCAACGCGCCGAGCGTGCAGTAGATCACCGCCGAGAGCATCGCGTGGCCGCTCGGGAAGCTGTCCGAGTCCACAACCATCAGGTGCGGCACGACGTCGGGGCGGTCACGGCCGAAGGCGAGCTTCAGCGCGATGCAGGCGCAGCCGCCGCCGATCGAGGTGGCGAGCACAGCGACCGCATCGCGCCCGCGGCGATCGAAAGCGAAGTAGCCGGCGACGAACACGACGACGAGCGCGAGCACCAACGTGCCGCCCAGCGCGGTCACGTCGCGCGCGCCGTCCGCGATCAGCCGGCCACCGATCGGCAGGTTCGGATCGTCGAGCCGACGCATCGCGCGTAGAACCGCGCCGTCGAACTCTGCGATCGTCGCGCGGGGCATCAGGAGCGCGAGCGTCACGAACCCCGTGGCGCCGGCGATCGCGGTGGTCGCAGCGAGCCGCCAGCGGCGTGCCGCGGGAGACCGCGGCGAAGTGACGACGGTCGATTCGTCGTCGCCTGGTTGCGGGGTGTCGCCTTCGGCGCGGAGAGTCGGGGAGCCGTGTGGCATGCGGGTGATGATCGTCGCACGGGGCGTGCCGAGATGGCCGAGAATTGTCCCTGGTTGCTGCGCGGCGCAGCATCTGGCAGGTCCTCGCAGACTTCGACCTGGGTCGAATGGCCCCTGGCGGAAAGTGGAGGTCGGTGGCGTGATGGGTCAGATGTTCGATTCCAAGACCGTGTCCAATCGAATCGAGGAGAGACTCATGCTGACGATGAATCGCGCGCTGGTGCTGGCCTTGCTCGCCGTGTGCCTCGGCGCTTGTGACAAGGCGGACGAGAACGACCCGAAAGCGATGCGTGACGTGAAGGAAGGCGTGTCGAAGGTCGGCGAAGGAATCGCCGAGGGCTGGGATTCGATGATGAGCGAGCTCAGCGCCAAGGGACAGGAACTCGACGCCAAGCTCGCCGAGGCGAAGCCGGAGGTGAAGGCCAAGCTCGAGGGCTTGAAGGCCACGTTCGACGAGAAGTGGGCTCTCGCCAAGCAGAAGATGGCCGACGCCAAGGCCGCCGCGCCGGAAAAGGTCGAGGCGCTGAAGCGCGAAGCTCGCGAGGCCTACGAGGCCGCGAAGCAAGCCTGGTCGAACGCGGTCTCGGGCTGAGCCCGAGCAGCGCAAGGCGCGTCGAGGCTGGGTTCGCGGTTGAAATGATCCCGCGAGGTCGGGAGCGTCAGGGGACCGCACCCGTTGCAGGAGTCGCCGATCATGCCCGAATGCACGCGCCGTCTCGCGTAGACCATCCTCGTCCTCTCCGCAGCGACTCTGTCCTGCGCGTCGTCCATCGTGGTGCAAGAGTCGCAGCTCGCTCCGACGATGAAGGGCTGTACCATCGACCTCTCGAAGCGCGGCCAGATGCGCGACGTGGCCGCGCGCTTCGCGACGGATCTGGCGACGGTGGCCGCAGCCGTGGAGCGCTACCGCCACTGCAACTGCAAGCACCATCCGCTACCGGGGCAGATCGAGCTTCCTCGAGCACTGCCTGACGAGCTGATGCCGATGACGGTGGCAGTCGATCAGGCCGTGACGCCCTTCGGCGGGATAGGAGGCTCAAGCTGCCGTCCCGAGTGGTTCGCAATCCTGGTCGAGATGCCGAGCTGCTTCAGGCTGCACGAGCAGGGTGACCGAGAGGCTTCACTTTCGCTGGCCTGGCCGTACTCCGCGCTCGCGCTGCTGACAAGGCAGACCTTCGGCGTGCGCCTGCGAGCAAGAGCGGAACTCGAGCTCCTGGTTCCGATCCGCCGCGGCGTTCCGTTGAGCTCTAAGAGCGCGGCAAGGGCGCAGCGCATGGGCGGTGGTCGAGTGGCCTCTCAGGCGAACGGCCAGAGCCAGGGCACGAGCACCAGCGCGATGGCGAAGATCAGGAGCGTCAGCGGTGCGCCGACGCGGGGGAAGTCGAGGAAGCGATAGCGGCCCGGCCCGTAGACCATCAAGCAGGATGGCTCGAGCGGCGTGAGGAAGGAGCAGCTCGCTGCGACCGCGATGCCCACGGCGAAGGTGCGCGGGTTCAGCCCGAGGTGGAGCGCGGTCTGGATCGCGATGGGCAGGACCACGACGGCGGCGGCCTGGTTCGACATCGCCTGCGTGAGCAAGACGGTCAAGAGGAAGAAGCCCCCCAAGAGCGGCAGGCCACCGTACTCTCCGAACGAGTCGACGACGATGTCGGCCATCCAGCGATCGGCGCCGGTCGAGTTCATCGCGGCGCCCAAGGAGAGGATGCAGCCGATCAGCACGATCACCTTCCACTCGATCTTCGCGTAGGCCTCCTCGGGCGTGATGCAGCCGAAGACGAACGCGGCCAGCGCGCCGAGCAGCGCGCTCACCGGGAGCGAGAGGATCCCGAGAGCGGGCAGCAAGATCGCCGCGGCGAAGATGCCGACGGCGATCCAGCCGCGGCGCGGCGATGCGAGGGGGATCTCGACGTCCGTCAGCGTGCGAAAGATCCCTTCGCGGTCGAGCGTCGCGATGATGTCGCGTGGCCCTTGGATGAGCAGCACGTCGCCGAGACGGAGGGGCAAGCGGCTGATCTTCTCCGCGATCCGCTGCTCTTGGCGTTGCACCGCCAGCACCTGCACGCCGTACTTGGCCGAGAGTCGGACGCCGCGGAGCGTACGACCGATCAGGCGCGAACCAGGCAGGAGCAGGACTTCGACAAAGGCGATGTCCTCCGATTGCAGATCGGGATCGGAGAGCTCGAAGTCGGCCTTGATCTCGATGCCGGCGACCGCCTTGATGCGCAGGATCTCTTCGCGCGAGCCCTCGACGAGGAGCACGTCGTCGGCTTCCAAGACCGTCTTGCCATTCGGAGACAGGGAGCGTTTGCCGCTCCTGGTGATGCGCAGGACCTGCAGACCGAAGTCCTCGGCGAAGCACAGCGCCTCGAGGCTCTTCCCGACGAGCGGCGATCCGGCCGGCGCGATGATCTCGGCCAAGAAGGGGCGCAGACCGAAGTGCTCGAGCGTATCGGTGGCCTGCGCTCGCGCTGGGATCAGGCGCTTCCCCAGCGTCATCATGTACGCGATGCCGATCACCGCGATCGGCAGACCGACGAGCGTGAGCTCGAACATCCCCAGCGGCGCCTGACCGTACTGCTGCAGGATCCCGCTGACGACCAAGTTGGTGGACGAGCTGACGAGGGTGACCGAGCTGGCGAGGATCGACGCGAACGCGAGCGGGAGCAGCAGCGCTCCGGGGGCGACCTTCGAGCGCCGGGCGATTCCGAAGACCAGCGGCACGAACAGCGCCGTTGCGGCCGTGTTGCTCATGAAGGAGCTGAGCCCGGCGCAGGCGATCAGGATCACCAGCAGGAGCTTGCTCGGATCGGCTCCACTGCGGCGGGCGATGACATGACCGATCCGATCGACGACGCCGGTCTGCACGAGCGCCGCGGTGAGGATCAAGAGGCCCAGGATCAGCATGACCGTGTCGCTGCCGAAGCCCGCGAAGGCGCGCTCGGCGGGCAGCAGCCCGGTCAGGATCAGCGCGAGCATCACCCCCAGCCCGACGATGTCCGGAGAGATGCGCTCCCGGCTGAACAGCACGGCGGCGACGAAGAGGATGCCCAGCAGGAGCGCGATGTCCGAGTTCATGGTTCCTACGCTCCCGCGGTACCCGCGGCGCTCGTGCTCCCTTCAGCTCTCCTGTGCGCGCTCCGGCGAACAGCTCCCGAATCGTCGCAGCGGAGCTCGGCCGTCACGGAGAGCGAGGCGCAGTGGATCTAGCGCCAGATGCCAGAGTGCGCCAGCGCTCCGGCGATTCCGCGCGACGGATCAGCGAATCCTCACGTACCGCCCTCCGGCGTCCTGCGCGATCCCCTCCAGCACCTCCAAGTCCCCGCCGATCGAGATCGCGCGGATGTCGATGCCGCGCAGGCGGTTCCCGTTGGCGACATCCTGGCGGATGCGGTGGGGGGGCGATCACCTCGCCGTTCGTCGGCTTGCCGTCGGAGAGGATCATGATCGTGTCGAGAGGGTGCGTGAGCCAGCGTGCCATGAGACACGCGGGCTTGACGGAGTGCGCAGGCGGAGGTGACGGTGCTCCCCAGGCGGGTCGACGGACGCGAAGAGCGGCGCCTGCTTCGAGTCCACGGCAAGGGCAAGCAGACGCGCTACGAGATCGAACTCTCGCCTTCGCTGGAGGTTCGCACCTACGATGTGCGGCGGCACCGCGTGCGGCATCTCCGCGGCGAGGAACCGAGCTCATGAGCAGCGAACGCGATCTCCCGCGCACCGAGGAGCGGAACCCGGCGAGCGAGGGACTGGACCTCTGCGGCGGCGCGGAGCAGGTGCGCCTCTTCCTGGAGGACCAGCGCGCGGCCTTCGATGCGGTGGCCCTCGTCTCCGCCGAGCTCGATCGCGCGATCGACGCGATCGCGGAGGTGCTGAGCACCGGCGGGCGCCTCGTCTACGGCGGTGCGGGGACGAGCGGGCGCTTGGGTGTGCTCGATGCCTCGGAGTGCCCGCCCACCTTCTCCTCCGATCCGGAGCAGGTGGTGGGCCTGATCGCCGGCGGCGACCGTGCGCTCCGTCATCCCATCGAGGCCGCCGAGGACTCTCCCGAGGATGGCGCCGCGGCCCTCCGCGCGATCGCGCTCCGCCGTGGCGACCTCTTCCTCGGCATCACCGCGAGCGGCCGCACTCCCTGGGTGCGCGGTGCCTTGGAGTACGCGCGCTCCGTCGGCGCGCGCACGGGGCTGCTCTGCTGCTCGCCGCCGCCCGCGGAGCTCGTGGTCGATCACCTGCTCCATCTGCCGACCGGGCCGGAGCTCGTGACCGGCTCGACGCGGCTCAAAGCCGGAACCGCGACCAAGCTCGCGCTGAATGCGCTGACGACCCTCGCGTTCGTGCGCTTGGGCAAGGTCTACGGCAACCTCATGGTCGACGTGAAGGCGACCAATGCGAAGCTGCGCGCGCGCGCGCAGCGCATCGTCGTGCAAGCGACGCAGTGCTCGCCGGAGCGCGCGGCGGCGCTGCTGAACGAGGCGGGCGGACGCGTGAAGCTCGCCATCGTGATGCAGCTCTTAGCCCTCGACGCCGCCGACGCGGAAGCGCAGCTCGCGCTGCACCGCGGCCACATCCGAAACACTCTGCGCGCCGCACGTGGCGGCGCGTGATCCCCTGACTCCTCAACGCTCCCCGGAGCAAGGTCCGCAGCCGAACGATGGAACTCGTCCAAGAGATCGTGGTCTTCCTCGAGAACAAGCCCGGCGTCCTGGCACGCCTCACCGCCGCTCTCGCCGCCCACAAGATCAGCATCCTCGGCTTCAGCCTGCAGAACGCTCTGGACCACGGCGCGATCCGCATGGTCGTGAGCAAGCCCACCGAGACCCTGCACCTCCTCGGCGAGCACGGCATGCTCGCGTTCGCGAACGAGATCCTCTGGGTGAAGGTGCGGAACCAGGCCGGCGCGATGGCGGCACTCGCCGATGCGCTCACGAAGGCGAAGGTGAGCGTCGAGTACGCCTACGGGAGTGCCGGACCCAGCGCGAAGGCGCATGGGTTCTACCTGCGGGTCTCCAACGCGAAGAAGGCGATGGATGTGTTGGGGCCGTTGTTGGAGGAGTGAGGAGCGTTCGCGTCGTGGGCTTAGAGGCAGAGATGAGGCGCTGCCCATTTCGGGAGGGGTGCGAAACCTAGCGGACGGTTGACGAGAGAAGGCTGGACCGGATTGGATTGGGCCTGGCCCTCCGGGCCTGGCCCTCCGGGCCTGGCCCTCCGGGCCTGGCCCTCCGGGACTCACGCTCTCTTCGAAGCTCCGCTGCTTCCTCGAATGGATGCAACGGGGCAAGTCCTGAGGATCCTGTCATGCGATTCCTGCACTGCCTTGTAGCGCTGGTTTCCCTCTTCTCCCTCCTGGTCGAGAGCGCTATCTCGAGGGACTTCGGAAGCACGTCCGAAGCTGGTGTCCTCCCAGCCATCGTCGTCGTGTTCTACTCCGAGTCATCCTGCAAGTGCAAGATGCTGGAGACGCTCAAGACGGGCTGCTGGCAGGGCGAAGATATCAACAATAATGAACCCGATGGGGTTCATCGAGCATGGGTCAAGCAGGGCGAAAACAATGTAGCTCGTATGCAGTTCAGTAGTCCATCGACAGAGGATGGGGCTTGCACGCTTTATCCCGCCGAGACTCCCAACAAATGCAAGAATCCAAGCACGAAGAACTGCGAGGCTTCAGCCGCTCTGACGGTGATCTACTACGGCCCATACAGCAGTGACTCGGAGTTCTACCTGGATTGGGCGCAGCGCGGATCAGGGGATATGGCGGTGATTGACGCGACAGTAGGGCAGCACACTGTAACGCAATCCGATGAGGTGGCCTGCACGGAGGATAGAGCCTGCATCTCCTTTTGGTGGCGGCTCCACCTGGACGAAAGTACCACGTCACAGACACTGAGAACCCGATGGAGGGCTTTTGAGTGCTCTAAGTGTGGGCTTGATACGCCACCCCCGCAGTAGCTTCCTCTGGCGCTTCGACTGGACCGGGCCAGCGCGCTAGGTTGCCCGGTCGTTGGAGCTGTAGATGTTCGAGCCTTCGGGGCCAGGCCTTCGGTCGGAGGCGGCGAATTCAGAAGGCGATGAACTTACGATGATCTGCATCGGGCGCCTGCCGCGGGATAGATTTCATGAGGATTCGCGCTGGATACGTTGCTCTCTTGGCTGTGATTGCGTCTTCCGTGCCCGCAGTCCTGTACTTGAGCCGCTGCTCGGAGACTCTCGAGGCTGAGCCCGGGACTTTACGGGAGATCCCCAACCAAGACTCCGCAAGCATACCTGAGTTCGAGTTGACCCGGGATGTCTCGATCTGGCGGAGTCAGATCGAACAAGGAGGAGTAGTCCTTCTTCAGGAGCGCGACCAGCGCTCTGGAGCCGTGATGGAATCCAGAGTTCTGCGTGGGTTGGGGCGGATGCCGCGAGTTGATGAAGATGTCATGCGCTTCGATTCGATTCGAGCCCTCGAGCTGGTGCGATTGAAGAGGGATAAGATCGTCAGCTCGGAGGCCAATTTGGGGCGTATCGATAGGGAAGTCGAGGAGGCCACTCTCGATCTTCGTGAGCAGCTAAATCTCGCCCTCTTGGATGCCCTGGACCGAGGCGATTATTGGGTCTTCGCATCCGCGGAGGAGCAGGCTGCCGCGGAATTTATGCTGCGGAAGGTCTGGACGGTGACGACTTCCGGTACTGGATCGAGCCAGGACAAGCTCTTGGTCTTTCCTCTGTTTCAGGACCGATATCCGCTCTTGTACGAGAGCCGGGAGCGCGCCGCAGTCCGCGTACGCAGCGCACTCCAGCCGTTGGTGGATGAGTTCAACGCATTGGCGGAGGCAGATCGTCGCCTCATTTTGGATCTGAGATTCTCACGTGACGGTCTGGTTGGGCTCGACTCGCGAAGTCGCGGCTTGGTGGAGCGATTCGCGGTTAAGTCTCTGCAGATCCATCCAGAGAAGCTCAGCGCGTTCCTGGTTGTTCCTGCTGGATAAGCGGGCCTCCCCGCCTCAGTCGATCGCCGAGAAGAACCTCTGCACGTCATCATGGTCGTCGAGCTCCGAGAGGAACTCCTCGACCTCGGCGCGCTGCTCGGCGCTGAGCTGGACCTTGTCCTTCGCGCGATAGCCGAGCTCGGCTTGCGTCACTTCCCAGCCCGCGGCCTGCAGCGCCTTGGAGACTGCGTAGAGGTCCTCGCGGTTGGTGAAGAAGCGGGCACCCGTCTTCTCCTCGCCGGCGGGGACGAGCTCGAGATCCTGCGCGCCGGCTTCGATCGCGGCCGTCTCGGCGTCGTAACCCTCGCCTTCGTGCGACGCGTCGATGATGCCGACGTGGTCGAAGAGGAACATCACCTTCGAGCCGAACTGGCCGTACTCGGTGAAGAGGTTCCGGATCTCCGGCACGGTGCGATTGCGGTTGTCCGTCATCGCCTCGACGATCACCGCGACGTTGTGCGGGCCCATGCCCTCGAAGGTGATCGAGTCGAGCTCGACGCCGTCGCCGCCGGCGCCCGAGCCCTTCTTGATCGCGCGCTGGATCGTGTCGTTGGAGACCGAGAACTTGCGCGCCGCCTCGACCGCGAGGCCGAGGCGCGGGTTCATCGCGGGGTCGGGCGTGCCGACCTTGGCCGAGATGGTGATCTCGCGGACGAGCTTGGTGACGACCTTGGCGCGCTTGGCGGCGTTCACCTCGCGCTTCGCGTGCATCCACTGGCGACCCATGGTTCCTCGGGCGATCTAGCTAGGGGTTCGTTGGTACAGGATGACGAGCGAGGGCTCGCGGCTCAACGGCCGGTGTAAGACGGGCGCCGGCGCTCGACCGCGGAGGAGAGGCCTTCCTTCGCGTCGGCGGTGCCGAAGATCTCGCGCAGGCTCTGCATCTCGAGCTCGCAGGCCTCGCGGGTCGTCGCCTTCGCGGCGCCTTCGCCGATCAGGCGGAACGCGTGGCGCAGCGCGAGCGGGGCCTTCTGCGCGAGGCGCGGCAGCATCTTCGCCACCAGGGGATGCGCGGGCGGGGGGAGCTTGCCGCCGACGATCGCATCGAGCTCGTTCGCGGTGAAGAACTCCGCGACGGGAGCCCACGCTTCCGGCACCTTCGTCGGCACCGCGCGCGGCGCGGGCTTCGGCTTCGCGGCGAGGCGAGCGAAGACGGACAGCGCGTCGGCGGGGGAGATGAGCTCGTCGATCACGCCGAGCTCCTTCCCGGTCTTCGCATCGATGGGGGCGCCGCTCAGCACGAAGAAGCGCGTCAACCCGACGCCCATGCGCCGCGTCGGGCGCTGCGTGCCGCCGAGGCCGGGATAGATGCCGATGCCCGTCTCGGGGAAGCCCATCGAGCCGCGCGGGCTCGCGACGATGTAGTCGCACGCGAGCGCCATCTCGGAGCCGCCGCCGAGCGAGAGGCCGTCGAGCCAGGCGATCACCGGCTTCGTGCACTGCGCGAAGGCGAGCAGGAGATCCTGGCCCTGGCGCGTGAAGTTGTAGATCGAGGTGAAGTCGTTCTTGGCGAGCGCATCGACGAAGAACTTGAGATCCGCGCCCGCGACGAAGGCCTTGCCCGCGCCCGCGAGCACGATGGCCTTCACCTCCGGGTCCTGCGCCGCGGCGTGGAAGGCGGAGGCGAGCTGCTTCACGACCTCGGGATTGAGCGCGTTCAGCGCGTCGGGGCGATTGATCGTGAGCGTCGCGAGGCCGTCGTGCTTCTCGCTCCGCACGAGCTGGATCGCGAAGGGCTTGCCGTGCTCGGCCTGGCGCCGGAGCAAGGCCGGAACGCGCTGCTCCTTCCAGGGCGCGAGCAGAAGTCGCACGAGCTCGAGTGTCCGCGCGACGCCCTCCGCGTTCATGAGCTCGAAGGGCCCCTTCGCCCAGCGCAGACCCACGCGCGCGCCGATGTCGGTGTCCTCGATCGTCGCGACGCCGGCCTCGACGAGCTCGCACGCGACGTAGGCGATCGCGGCGAAGAGGCGCTCGCCCACGGCGGCGAAGCGCTGCGGATCGGGCGTGCCGGAGAGGTCCCAGTTCTGCTTCGCGGCCACCTGCTGCGCGAGCCGCGGGGCGGGCGCGTAGAAGGGCCCGAGCTCCTGGCCGAGCGTGGTCGCGGCGTGCAGCGCGATCGGCACGCCGGTCACGTTCATGAGCTCGAAGGGCCCCATGCCGATCTCGAAGCGCTGCTTCGCGGCGGCGTCGATGGTCGCGATGTCGGCGACGCCTTCGGCGAGCAAGCGGACGGCCTCGTTCAGCCACGGTACGAAGTAGCGATTCACCACGAAGCCCGGCGCGTCGGCGGAGTGGATCGGCGTCTTGCCGATCAGCTCCTGGAGCAGCCACGCGCGGCGGCGCGTCTCCTCCGAGGTGCGCTCGCCGGGTACCACCTCGACCAAGCGGTTCTTCGCCGGGTGATAGAAGTAGTGGAGGCCCACCACGCGGTCCGGCCGCTGCGTCGCCTCCGCGAGCTCGCGCACGTAGAACGACGAGGTGTTCGTGCCGAGGATCGTCTTCGGCGCGCACACGCGATCGAGCTCGGCGAAGAGCTGCTGCTTCGCGGCGCGGTCCTCGAAGATCGCCTCGATCACGACATCGCAGTCGCGCAGCGCTGCGAGCTCGGTCGCGAACGAGATGCGGCCCAGGATCTCGGCCGCGCGCTCGGGGGTGAAGAGCTTCCGCTCGACGCCCTGCTGCAGCGTCTCCTGGATGCGCTGCTTGCCGCGCTGGAGTGCCTCGGCGCCGAGGTCCGCGACGACGACGGGGAAGCCCTCCGTCGCGATCTTCTGCGCGATCCCGCTGCCCATGTTGCCCGCGCCGACGACCCCGATCTGCTGAAACGACATCGCTCGCTCCGTTCGTGTCCTGCCGCTGCTCGGGGGGGCTCGACCTGGTGCGGCGCGAGAGCGCCGTGGCGCCGAGCCCCATCGGCTGGGAAAGGGGCGGAGAGGATACGGGCTGCGTCTTCGTCGCGCACCTCGTGGTTCGCTGCTTTTGGGGCCTCTTTCTCCGTACCTTGGTCGCTGGGATCCGCGAACGGGTCGATCACCGTCGAGGCGTCGATCGACCATCCCTCTCTCGGGGTGTTTGAGCTTCGCCGACCCACAACATCTAGTGGTCGGGTAGGGCATGAACCCAAAATATGGGGCGCGGTCTAGCGGGCCTCGGAGGCGGACTCTACAGTTCCGGCCCATCGCCTCCGCGGCGATTCCCGCCTCCGTCGCTCCCCCCGTCGAACGCCGTCTCCGCGCTGCACCCTGCGCGCCGCGCGCTCGTCGCCGGGAACGCTCGCCTCGGCAGGACACCGCGCCGGTCTGGGTACGCAGGTGCGCCGCGCACGCTCCGTCCACCGCGGACGGCGGCGCGCGATCCCGACTCGGGGAGTGTCTGCGAGCGCTGGTCCACGCGCTCGCAGGGCTCGTTCTCCGCTGTCCGCGACGCACCGGCGCGCATGTCGCTGGTTGCCCCTACGATTCGTCATCGGATTCCGCAGCGCATCGCTACACCCCGCCATCGACCCGCAGCGGTCTGGGGTGGCGATCGATCCTGGGAGGTCACGTGAAGAGCAAGACTCAAGGTGCCGTGAAGGCCTCGCGCACGCGCAAGCCCTCGGAGCGTCCCGCGAACGCGAGTGCGAGCACTCGCAGTGGCCTCGAAGGCCAGAGCCTCGAACGCCCGGGCCTCGAGATCCCGCGCCGGTTCTCCCGCGCGGGCGCAGATCCCTATGCGTGCGTCGAGTGGCGCCAGTCCGACTCGCAGATCAAGAACACCGACGGCTCGGTCGTCGCGGAGACGCGCGGAGTCGAGGTGCCGGCGAAGTGGTCGCAGGTCGCCGTCGACATCATGGTGTCGAAGTATTTCCGCCGCGCGGGTGTCCCGCAGCTCGACGCGGCAGGCCAGCCGCTGCGCGATGCCAAGGGCCAGCCGGTCCTCGGCGGCGAGCGCAGCGTGAAGCAGGTCGTGCACCGGCTCACGCACTGCTGGCGGAACTGGGGCGAGCGCTACGGCTACTTCCGCACCGGTGACGACGCGCAGACCTTCCAGGACGAGCTCGCGGTGATGCTCCTGCGCCAGATGGCGGCGCCGAACTCCCCGCAGTGGTTCAACACCGGCCTCTACGACGAGTACGGGATCTCCGGCCCGCCCCAGGGGCACTACTACGTCGATCCCGCCGACGAGAAGTTGAAGGAGGCCGAGAACGCCTACGCGCGTCCGCAGCCGCACGCGTGCTTCATCCAGTCCGTCGCCGACACGCTCGTCGGCGAGGGCGGGATCATGGATCTCTGGACCCGCGAAGCGCGGCTCTTCAAGTTCGGCTCGGGCACCGGTACCAACTTCTCGAGCATCCGCGGAGAAGGCGAGACGCTCGCCGGCGGCGGGGTCTCCTCGGGCCTGATGAGCTTCCTCAAGATCGGCGACCGCGCCGCGGGCGCGATCAAGTCGGGCGGCACGACGCGCCGCGCCGCGAAGATGGTGTGCCTCGACGTCGATCACCCCGACATCGAGGAGTTCGTGATGTGGAAGGCGAAGGAGGAGACGAAGGCCCACGTGCTGATCGACGCGGGCTTCTCCTCCGACTTCGAGGGCGAGGCCTACCGCACGGTCTCGGGCCAGAACTCGAACAACTCGATCCGCGTGCCCGAGGCCTTCCTGCAGGCCGTCGTCGAGGACGGCACCTGGGATCTCACGCGCCGCACCGACGGCATCGTCTCGAAGACGATCCGCGCGCGGGAGCTCTGGGAGAAGATCTGCGACGCCGCGTGGCGCTGCGCGGACCCCGGCGTGCAGTTCGACACGACGATCAACGACTGGCACACCTGCCCGAACGACGGCCCGATCCGCGCTTCGAATCCCTGCTCGGAGTACATGTTCCTCGACGACACGGCCTGCAACCTGGCGTCGCTGAACCTGACCGAGTTCTTCGATCGCGAGACGCTGCGCTTCGACATCGAGGGCTTCCGCCACGCCGTGCGCCTCTGGACGGTCGTGCTCGAGATCTCGGTGCTGATGGCCTCGTATCCCTCGGAAGCCATCGCGCGGAAGAGCTACGAGTACCGCACGCTCGGCCTCGGCTACGCCAACATCGGCAGCTTGCTGATGATCTCGGGCGTCCCCTACGACTCCGACAAGGCGCGCGCGATCACGGGCGCCATCACCGCGATCCTGACCGGCGAGTCCTACGCGGCCTCGGCGGAGATGGCAGGCGTGCTCGGGCCGTTCCCGCGCTACCTGCAAAACAAGGAGTCGATGCTGCGCGTGATGCGCAATCATCGCCGGGCCGCGTATCACGCCGCCGGTGAAGAGTACGAAGGGCTGCATCAGCTCCCGATGGGCATCGACCCCGAGCTCTGCCCGGCCGATCTCCTCGCGGCCTCGCGCACGGCGTGGGATCGCGCCCTGGAGCTCGGCGAGCGCCACGGCTACCGCAACGCGCAGACGACGGTGATCGCGCCCACCGGCACGATCGGCCTGCTCATGGACTGCGACACCACCGGTATCGAGCCCGACTTCGCGCTCGTGAAGTTCAAGAAGCTCGCCGGCGGCGGCTACTTCAAGATCGCGAACCAGTCGCTCGAGCCCGCGCTGCGCACGCTCGGCTACAGCGCGGAGCAGATCCAGGAGATGCTGCGCTACGTGCTGGGCACCATGACCTTCGAGGGCGCGCCGGAAGTGAACCGCGCGAGCTTGAAGGAGCGCGGTCTCCTCGACACCGAGATCGCGCGCATCGAGAAGGCGCTGCCCGGCGTCTTCGAGCTGCGCTCCGCGGTGCACGTAGGCGCGCTCGAGAAGGACGGTCTGCAGCGCCTCGGTCTCCAGCATCC
>JAEUHW010000131.1 GCA_016793245.1 Planctomycetota bacterium | reverse complement strand
TCGATCATCTTGGGGTCAGACCCCTTGCTGATCGAGGCCCATCGGTCGGCCGCGATCGCCCTCTATCAGCAAGGGGTCTGACCCCAGTTGATCAGGGGTCTGACCCCAGTTGATCGATGCGACCAACGACGCGCTTCTTATCCCTCCTCCGCTCGACGTACCCCTCCACCCGTCGATCAAATAGGGGTCTGACCCCTGGTTGATCGACATGGAAGAGCGGCGGGTGATGGAGGAGCTGCGGTTGCGGGCGGCGGAGGATCTGCGCGTGCGGGAAGAGCTCGTGGCGCAGGGAGTGCTCGCGGAGGGGTATCACCCGCGGATGGAGGCCGTGCATCGGGAGAACGCGGCGTTCTTGGAGGCGCTGCTCGAAGAGCACGGCTGGCCGGACGCGGTGCGCTTCGGCGCGGAGGCGGCGGAGGCGGCATGGCTCATCGCGCAGCATGCGATCGGCGAGCCGCAGCGGATGCGGCGCTTCGCTCGCAAGCTCGCGGAGGCGGCGCGCGCGGGTCGCGTGCCGCGTTGGCAAGCGGCGATGCTGGAGGATCGCGTTCGCGTTATCGAAGGACGACCGCAGATCTACGGCACGCAGCTCGAAGCGGATGACGAAGGTCGAGCTCGGCCCTGCGCGTTGCTGGATCCGGAGAACGTCGAAGCGCGGCGCAAAGAGGTCGGCTTGCCGCCCCTCGCAGAGCGGCTCGCCGCGATGGAACGTCTGCCCAAGCCGCGCGATCCGGAACGCTTCGCGCGCGAACATGCGGCGTGGCTCGAGCGCACGGGCTGGCGCAGAGGTTCCTCGGCGACGTAGCCTGGGTCGATGCCCACGCACCACCTCTCCCGCGCGTCCACTCTCGCGTTGCTCGCCGTCTTCTCCGCGCCCACCGTCGCGCAAGTGCACTATCACGCCGACGGTCAGCCGTGGAAGCAGCGCGCGGGCTCGGGCCCCGACGCGGGGGTTCCCGGCTGGTTCCTGAACCTCGGCATCACGGGTCTCCGCGTGCAGCTCCTCGAGAAGGAGCCGCGAGCGCTGGCCGTCATGCAAGTGTTCGCGGGAACGCCCGCCGCAGGCAAGCTCGCTGTCGGCGATGTGCTGGTCGGCGTCGAAGGAAAGCCCTTCTCCGCCGATCACCAGAACGGCTACGGGATGAAGGTCTTCGGTGCGCGGGGACCGATCGAGGAGTTCGCCTCCGCGCTCGAGGCCTGCCAAGCGAAGAGCGGGAAAGGCGTCTTGCGCGTGACGCGGCGGCGCGGCGATGCGACCGAGGAAGTGACCCTCGCGATCGGCAAGGAGTACGGCGCCTTCGGAGCCACGTACCCGAAGGACTGCGCAAAGGCGGAGAAGATCCGGCTCGAGCTCCTCGAGTTCCTCCGGAAGGAGCAGCGCGAGGACGGCTCGTTCGGCGACGAGATCACCGACACCTTCGCGCCGCTCGCGCTGCTCTCGAGCGGCACCAAGGAAGACCTCGCCGCGGTGGAGAAGAACGCACGCTGGCACGCCAAGACGACGAAGGCGCAGGACCAGGGCGGCCTCATCAACTGGCGCTACATGTCCGCCGCGATCGTGCTCTCCGAGCTGTATCTCAGCTCGAAGGCCGCGTGGATCGTGCCCGAGCTCGAGGAGATCTACACATTCCTCCACTCCAGCCAATACGTCGACCTCTCGCAGGTGAACCCGAAGGCGAAGGAGAGCCATCCGCACTCGTTCCCGAAGACGGCCATGGACGCGCACGGCGGCTGGGGCCACAACCCCGGCTTCGAGGGCTACGGTCCGATCGCGATGCTGACCGGACAAGGCGCGCTCGCGTACTCGCTCATGAAGCGCTGTGGCGTCGCGGTCGATCGCCGACGCCACGACGCGGCCTATGCGTTCCTCGCGCGCGGCACGGGGCTCGAAGGCTACGTCTGGTACGCCGACGAAGTCGCGAGCCCGAAGGACTGGGCCGATCACGGCCGCACCGGCGCCGCCGGGCTCGCGAACCTCCTCGCGCCATACCAAGAGCCCGTCTTCCGCGAACGTACGCTCCTGCACGCGCAGCAGATCGGCATGCATCCGCAGAGCTTCCCCGACACGCACGGCTCGCCGCCGATGGGCATGGCCTACGCCGGCGCCGCCGCGTTCGCCGATCCCGCGAGCTTCCGCAAGTTGATGGACGCGAACCGCTGGTGGTTCGCCCTCGCGCAGTGCAGCGACGGCACCTACTACTACCAGCCGAACCGCGACAACGCCGGCTACGGCGCGGACTCGCGGCTCACGATCAGCGCGGTGGTCGCGTTCCTCTTCTCGCTCGAGCGGAAGAACCTGGCGCTCAGCGGGCGCTGATGTCGCGGTCCTACCTCGAGAGCCCGACCTACTTCGAAGTCGACATCTACACGCGAGCAAATCGATTGCCTTTGTCGTAGCTCTATCTCCGAGGTAGCAGTTCGCGAGGATCCTCGGCTCGAGCCCAGAGTGCCGTGGAGTCCGATCGCCGACATATGACAACGCTGAAGTAGACCAACTACGCGCCGAACGCGGCGTTCAGACGCGAGCGCTGGAAGCGCCGCTCTGAAACTCAGGCCTCAATCCCTCCGGAAAACATACGCCAGCGTCTCTCCGGAACGAAGCACTCCTCCCATGATTCGGACGAAGCCCGGTGCACTGGCGCTCACCCGCGCCTCCTCAGAGACTTCAAAACTGCAATCGAGACGCAAGAGTACGGTACGGTAGCGAAACGCGCGAGAGCCAAAGTATCTCTCGGCGTCGAAGAAGAACGAATATGCATATTCTGGCCGTGATAAGGAGGTCGGGCTTGCGGCACGCTCGAACTCGAAATGAAATGGATTGATGGGCACATCGACCGGCTCACCAGGAGGACCAGTGCGCGGCCGCTGCGAGTATGCCGAATTGAATCGGCAGACCCAGGGATTCGACAGGAAGACAGCGACCAGGCCGTCTTCCTCGGCGCTCCGATAGGCCGCATGTGGCAGCCAGGATGTCACATAGTTCGGCGCAAGCATCATGAGCTCTTGCCGGAAAGTAAGCGCCTCTTCGCCGCAAGGACCGAGGGGAAGCCGGAACATGGAACGCCACATATGATTGACTTGCGAGAAGTCCATGACCTCGAGCTCCTCGCTTCGCCAATCCGCCCCTTGGGCCTCGACGAAGTACCGGATGTACTCCACAAACCGAGGGAAGTGCCTCGTCTCCAATCGCAGTGTCTCCGGCGCGCCCGAGACCGCGTGGTGCACCGAGACTTGTGGCGGCCGCTCGAGCGCTCCGCCGTGGAACTCGCCCAGAGTGCCTCGCGGCATCCCGCGTCTACGCGGAGACATCCTGTGCTCCAAGCCAAACATCGCCGCCAAACTGCGCCCATACTGCATGAAGCCGCTCAGCGCATGGGCGATCGCCGGATCCTCATTGGGATTGCGACGCGCGGAATCCAATGCCCCGATGTTGATATCCGACAAGGCAACGATGTTCTGACGCGTAACCACAAGCGTAGCCATTCGCCAGGTCCTGAGCGACGCCTCAGTCGCTGGTCCGTAGTTCTCGATCCTCGAGCCATAAGCTCGCGTGTGGAACGGCTGCTCCGGCCGGGCAAAGAGCAGGTTCGCGTTCTTCCCCACGAAGAGGTCGTGCTTTTTCACGTGATCGCAGACGAAGGCCGGCAACGGCACACTCTCTAATCGTCGCGGCAGGAGCTCCCGACAGGTGTAATACTCCGGAATCGGCACTTGAGCATTCCGGCGAACGACGCACGGCTCCTGACAGATCGTCGCCGGGTCTTCTGGCGAATGGGACCAATCGGACACCAGATTCACCGTGTCGGTGAAGTAGAGCGTAACCCCTTCCATGCCGATGATGAAGTCCTCTGGACTGGCGGAAGGCGCGTGATCGAAGAGCCTCTCGACCGCTCGCTTCCAACCGAGGGCAACTGCATTCCCGAAGCCAGGACCATGATCATGGTGGGTCGCGAAGCAGGGCGCGGAAACGAAGCTGGGCGCGGGCAAGAGATGACCGCCCAGTCGCAGCCGCTCCGCAGTCTGCCCCAAGAGCCTCGGAAGGATAGACATCCAGTCACCGACACCCGAGGAGACTCCATTGCGCCCGAGAGAACAGAGCACGTCGGGAACTGGGGACTCTCCGATCGGTCCGGGGCGGAGCACCTGCCGATTCTGAGGCGCAATGCCTTGGAGCCAGTGAGGGTAGACCCCATCAGGATAGGCATGGCCAGAGGTCGAAACGTTCTTCGGAGAGCAAGGCACAGCAGCATAGGCGGGATCCGAAGCCTTCCACAAACGCCCGAGCAGCTCGCTCAGCCCCCTCATGAGGATGCGACCGCGAGGCAAGACATCCAGAAGATCCTCCAAGCCATCGCACGCACGAGGCAAGGCGGTTGGGCTCGGATGGCATCCTCGACAGCGCTCATAGCGAAATTCGGGCCACCCGACGAAGTCGCACCAAGCGTTTACCGGAAATCGATTCAGGTCATAGAGCGGCTGAAGCGGCAAGGAGCAGCCATCTTCGAAGTAGCGGCGTATGACCTCCAAGCTGCTGCGCGTCTGCTTCAGGGCTTCGTTCGCCCCCTCGGGATAGCACGGCTTCTCATAGGCCATGTCTGTAACGCCAAGGACCGTCTGCACGGGACAAGACTGCCCGATGATCATGTAGCTATTCTTCAGAGTCGGTCCAACGATTGTGTTCCGCGCGCTCGCTGCGGGCCCCGGATAACCGCGATAGTTGCGGAATTCTTCCCGGAAGCGCCGCGCAGCGTCGATCCAGTCTCCGCGCAAGAGCCCCACGCGAACAGGATAGGGAATGGAATACTCGTCCACTCCATTAGGCGCAGGGCTCAGGAGGTCCGGCGCATGATTCAGATTCGAGAGCCGGAATCGCATGCGATCCGGAGATGTCTCTCTCGCCGCTGAGCGCGCATCGACGGAGATCCTCTTGACGCGCCCTTCCTGATCCTCGACAGCGAAGTATACCATGGGGCGCGCGGGATGCGTGAGATTGTAGTACGCTACCAACGGGATGGAGTACCCTCCTGGGTCGGCAACGAAGTTGGCGATGTCAGCGCCCGTCGTGCCCGGATCGAGGTCATCCGGGGGATGCTCAATGATCTCACCTTGGGAAGTAGTGAAGAGTTCCGTTCTGGAATTCGAGAGATGTAGCCCCCTCACTCCGAGAGTCGTCGGGCTCGAATACACCCAACCGCCGTAGATCCCCGACAGCAGCCGATCGCCCTCGGGGTTCTCGAATTCTGGGATGTCGAAGACGGGGAAGTCCAAGCGCCAGATACGAAAGGACCAGGACTCTCCCGCAGCCGGCAAGCTAGTGACCCGCGCGCTTGCCGAGCAGAGCAGCTCCTCCGAATCGCGATCAAGGCGCCATCGCACCTCGACGCAAACCTCGGCACTGCGGCCTCTTGGACTAACTAGAGGTCTATTGAGAGGGCTCTTGCTGTCGGCGCACCAAGTTGCGATCAGCTCCTGCCGCTCGGGAAGTGACTGCGAGGACGCAAACCTTACTACCCGCACTGATGCGGACTGACTGAAACTTTGGGCATAAGCGAGAATCTGATACGGCTCCTGATCGTCGCGCCTCCGCGCGCTGGGAGCCGACTGGAGGCCCAACGAGAAACTCGAGAGAGCAGGCCATCCTAGGCCGGAAGCGCGCCGGGTCGCTCTTCCGACCGCGGGCCCTCTACCTTCCAGAACTCTCAAAACCAGCGAATTGGCAGTTCCGGTGAGATCATGCTCAAAGACGGCTCGCAGCCGACTGTTCTCGAGGGGGTATTCCACCATGACCAGATCTCAGAAGCGTACGATTCCGAACTCCGAAGCTCTCGCCATCCCAATGCCTTCGTAGGCTAGGCATTGCACAATGAACACCTGATGCTCGAGAGCCGCACTTGCGGCAGAACTTACGGGGTAAGAGAAGAGCCAAGCACCAGCGGTGTCGGCCTGAATCACATCTAGGATGGCGATCGAATTCGAAGCTGGATCTACGGCGAGCGTGCCTTCTACGCCTCGAGATGAGCCATCCAAGCAGGCGCCCCTTACATCCGCCACCAGAAAGATAAACGCACGCGCGCTCGCGCCTTGCCCTCGAATTTGAAGCGTAGATCCGGCCAAGCTCGTAGACAGGGACGGTAATGGCCGCGAATCGCGCCTTACTATCGAAGTTCCGACATGTGGAGCACCAGAACCGTAGTCGACGAATGTTCCGGCGTCGCTTAGGACGGATCCGTAGGGTCTTGCTCCACTGAAGTGAAGAGAACGTCTTTCGTGATGAAGGGCGATTGACCCCGCTCCTGCCAACGTGCATCCAATAATGGCGAAGTGCCCGACATAGGGCGAGTCTCGAAGCAGACCGGTGGAGTTAGACGGAGAGAATCTCTGAGTGAACAGCGGCGCCTGCCCACATTGGAACAATCCTGTGGGCCCCTCAGAGATCAAGCATCTGGTGGCGAACAGGTCTCCATTTCCGACAGACACGCCAGGACCAACCGGCTGGCCCACACAAGGCCATCGCGTGTCGATCTGAGCATAGAAGTCCGAATCACACAATAGTGCAATGCCCAGCGAGAATGCGAAGCCTGGCTCACCCATATCCATCTGACTTCTCCGTACCAAGATACGATTCGTGATCAGCAGACCAGGAAAAAGGTAAGCATCCAAGAACCCATCCAGCCAGAAATTCTCAAGATACAGAATCTGCCCCGACGGGACGCCACTAAAGCTAAGAAACGGCTCAATCCGAGGACGGACGCCATCGCCGATGATCCTGACCCCTTTGCCACCCATCCTCGAGCTGATCCGCAGGCTCGGCACCCGAATCAAAATGACATCCCCAGGAGCCGCCGCTTGATACGCCGCTTCGAGCGTAGAGAAGCCACCGGGCCCGACCACCCATCGGTTCTGAGCAAACGCGGCGCTTGGAACCAGCGAGCCCAGACTGAACAGAACGAAGATCGATCGAAGCGCGCGGATCATGGCCAGTCTCCTCTCCGAAGAGAGCAAGGGCAGCGGATGTGTGCGGCAGCCAAGGCAGGAGGAGCCGCCCGAAGCAGCTCCTCCTCGCCGTTCACGCGTTCGACGGGACGATCAAGGTCTCGACGATGGCGACGCCGCCAGCTCCCGCGGGAGAGCCTGCAGCGTAGACGATGCGGAGGTAGCGGAACGAAAGACCGGTAACGCGAACCGTGGAGATGCCGACCCCTGCACTGGCGAAGGTGACACTCGAGCTCGCGATGGCAGTCCAGTTCTCCCCGTCGCTGCTTCCTTGCAGCGAGCAGGTCAGGCTCGTCGTCGCCACGATCGTGTTCGTCATGACGAGCGCTTGGAACTGCACGGCGTTGAAGCCCGTGAGATCGAAGCTGGGGGAGTAGACGGGAGGGTTGATCACGCTCCCACCCTCCGCGGTTACGACGCGCACCATCCGCCTTCCGCCGGGAGATCCAAAGGACTCTGGGGTCATCGCTCGGCACTCCCCGCTACAGTTGGGCGGTGTTGCAGCCACAAGCGAAGATCGTGGTGCCACTCGTGGTCTGCTCGTACTTGACTCGAACATAGCGGTAGGAGATCCCTGTCGAGGCGTCGGTGTAGGAACCCACGGCGCTGCGCGTCGTGTAGGTCGCGATCGCGAACCAGTTCTCTCCGTCGTTGCTGCCTTCCAGGTAGAAGGTCGAGGTGCCGGAGATGCTGAAGATGATGTACTCGATGCGGGCGGCGTTGGCGCCCTCCATCGAAACCGGCGGCGAGTAGCCGGGGCTGCCGGCGGTCGCCAGTACGCAGCGTCGTGCGAGCTCGTAGTACATGAGTCCCCTCCCGGATGAACTTGGGATCGAGATCGAGGCGTCTGCTGCAAGGACTGCGATGCATGCGCCTCGTTGAGCCCGGAGGCTATTCGAGTCGTTTTTTTTTCGGCAAGGGAAAAATCCGAGAGTTCAGGTTGCTTGCCGCGAAGCGCGCCTCCGCGGCGCCAGCGAGCCACTGCGAAGGACTGCAACAGACGCGGAGCAATGGTGCCCGTAAAGGCACCTCTCGACTAGAGCCTACCTCCTCGGACCCAGGCCGCTGGTGGTTCGCCCTCTCGCAGTGCAACGACGGCACCTACTACTACCAGCCGAACCGCGACAACGCCGGCTACGGCGCGGACTCGCGGCTCACGATCAGCGCGGTGGTCGCGTTCCTCTTCTCGCTCGAGCGGAAGAACCTGGCGCTCAGCGGGCGTTAGCTCCTCGGTTGCTTCTCGCCGTCGCCCCGAGCGCCACGACCAGCAACGCGCCCAACGCATAAGCCAGGAAGTCCCACGGATCGAAGTGGGCTCCGAAGACGAGGCGCATCAGCGCGTGCTCGCGTGCGGCGGTGAACGGGGCCAGTTGCCCGAGCTGCCAGAGCTCGACCGCGCACGACCAGAGCAGCGCGAGCGCCGCCGCTCGCGCTGCGCCGAGCGCGGGCCGCAGCCAGAGCAGCGCCAAGCCAAACGCCGCGGTATAGCAGGCGCCACCCAAGAGATTGCTGAGCCAGCTCGGCAGCGGGGCTACATCGAACTTCGCCGCGAGGCCGACGACGATCACGCACGCGATCGCGATCGTCAGTCGCGCGCGCGAGTTCGAATCAGGTTCCCCCACGGCGCAGCCTCAGCCTCTCCACTCCAGCTCCACCGTCGGCAGCTCGGCACTCGGCGGCTCCGGCTCCGCAGCGTCGATCGACCACCGCTGATACGCCGTGCGTCGACGCGCCGCCGCGTCGGCAGTGGTCGGGGGCAGCGGTCTCGCGCCCGGTGGTACCACGTCGTCCGGCCCGCGAAAGGAACCGTTGGTCTCCAAGAGGTAGCGCCCGGGACCGGGCAGCTCGATCTCGAAGGGTTCGCCGAGCGCAGCGCTCGGCAGCTCGATCGCTAGCCCCAGAGCGACGGCGCGCGCAGACGCGTCGTCGGGATCGGGATGGAGGCGGAACTTCTTGCTCACCGCTTCCTTTGCGCGTTCCGCCGGAACGCCATGGATCACGACGCGCAGACGCAGCGCGCGCCGCAGCGTGAGCGCTTCTTGCTCCGCGTCGAGCTCGGCGATCTCCGGTCGAAACCCCGGGGCGACGATCGTGGCCGCGACGCGTTGTCCGCGCGGCAACGCGAGCGAGAGCTCACCGCGCACGAAGGGCAATTTCCGGAAGCCAGGCAGCTCATGGAAGCGCAGTTCGCCCGCATCGATCGGCCGCCCTTGCTCGTCGAGGAGGCGCACGTGCACCCGCAGAGCATGTTCCCGGAGCTCGAGCGGATGGAGACGCGCGTCGCGCGTCACGGCTCCCGCGGGGATCGCGAGCAGCGGGCTCTCGAAGAGCACGAGCTTCGTCGCGGCGTCCGCGATGCGCACGCGATAGCGCCCCGGCGGAACGTCGTGCCAACGGTAGAGCCCGGCCCCTTCACGCGTGGGCTCATCGAGGACGCGTCCGGCCCCGCCGTACGGAGCGAGCTGGAGGTGTAGCTCGGGCCACGGCTCTCCAGCCGCACTCGCCAAGCGGAGATCGAAGCCTCCGCCCTTCCGCAGAATCACATGCAAGCACGAGAGCCCGACGGGGAACGCGGGCACTTCGCGCTGCACGTAGCCAGCGCAGCGCGCTACGAGCCGGAGTTCCCGAGGCAGCTCCTCGGGGAAGGCGCAGATTTCGAAGCCGCCGTTCGCATCGCTCTCGCCGAAGACGAGCTCGCCCGTCGGCGTCTCGATCGCGAGCGAAGCCTGCGGCACGCCGTTCCCTCGCGAGTCGACGGTGCGGCCAGCGACGAGGAGCGGCGCGGGATGCAGCACGACGCGACCGAGATCGCGCCCGCTCGCGCCGCGCAAATCCTCGAGCGCGATACGCGCGACGAAGCTGCCGCGCAGATTGCGGAGCGGCACCTTCGGATCGCGACGGTGCAGGAAGCGCAGGAGCAGGTGGCCCGAACGATGATGCGCCGCGGGATCCGGCATGCAGAAGCAGATCCGACCGTGCGCATCGCTCGGGACCAACTGTGAGCCCTCCACCTCCGCGACCACGGGCAGCTCCGCTCCGGAGCCGAAGCTCCAGCTCGCGAGGATCGACTTCTCGGGGAAGGGCAGACCGCCGGGATCGACGACCTCAGCGGAGTAGCTCTCCCCAGAGCCTGCGAATGCGGTCGCGCCGAGCAGCAGCGCGAGGAGAGCAGCGCGAGTCATTCCTCCCAGCGTGTCTCTCATGATGGTCCGACTCCGCGTGACGTGCGCATCGATACCTCCGAAGGTCAGCGCCCCAAGGTGAGCCCCACCGCGTTCGTCGCGAAGAAGTCCGCGCTCGGCAAGAGCTGCAGCGGTACGTCGATGAGCGGCTCAAGACCCTAGCGCCTGCGAGGGGATCGGTCACGAGCCGGCAGAAGGAATGTGCCTTGCGACCCGCGCGGGCACGCCGTACGGTCTGGCCGAAGCCACGCAGATCCGAGCCTCCGTGCAGCTCGAGCCCGAGCCTCTCCGCACGAGGCGCGTCCCCCGCGAACGATGCCTCACGCACTCCGCGCCATCGAGCGAAGCCGTCCGCCGCATCATCGCGCGCGCCTGCTGGCGATCTTGCTCGGCCTCGGCCTCGGGCTCGGCATCGTGGAGCTCGTCGCGCGGAGCTTCGCGCCACTCCCCTCGCTCACCCGCGAAGAGCGCTTCCATAACGAGATCGCGATCGCCGACCGCGAACGACTCTATCGCCTCCGCGCGGGCGCGCGTTCGGACTGGAGCCGCTACAGCGCAGAGGATGATCGCTCGGTGCCGTTCTCGATCGATGCAGCAGGTCGGCGCGCGCGCGAGTTCGACTCGGGCGGAGCGGGTGCGGAGCTCCGCGTCGCCTGCTTCGGCGATTCGACGACGATGGGCTTCGGCGTCGGAGACGAGGAGCACTTCCCCTATCTCCTAGGGGCGCGGCTCGCAGAGCGGCATCCGGAGCGGCGCGTGCGCGTCTTCAATTGCGGCACGCACGGCTACACGAGCGCTCAGGGCCGCGCGCAGTTCGAAGAGCTCGCCAACGCGCTGCGACCAGAGGTCGTGATCCTGGCCTTCGGCTACAACGACGCGGATCGCTCGGCGCTCGACGAGCAGAGCGTTGCCGCGGCGCAGCCGACGTTCACCTGGGCTCCGTTGCACGAGCTCGGTGAGAGCACCAGCGCCGCTTATCGCATGCTGTGGAAGCTCGCGCATCCGCTGCGCGCGCGAGCGCTTCCGGGCACGCGCGTCCCGCGCGAGGAGTTCGCTTCCAACCTCCGCGCGATCCTGGAGCGCGCGCGAGCGCTCGGCGCGCGAGCGGTGATCATCGACTCATGCGTTCCGCACTCGTATCTGCGCGAGACGACGCGGAGCCTGGCTGAGGAGCTCTCGGCGCCCTATCTCTGCTTGCGCGAGCTCTTCGAACGCGCCGCGCACTCTCGCGGCATCGAGACCTTCGCCGAGAGCGCGCGTGGCAGCGAGAACTTCGCGCTGCTGCGCGCGCGCTGGCGGGGCGACCGCCCCGCGGCACTGCTCTTGATCGATCGCAGCGATCCGGCGCGCTTGCCGAAGCTCTTCCCCCTCCGCGACGACGGCGCCGGCGGCGACGAGGTCGCGAACGACGGCATCCAGACCTTCGCGACGCCGCTCGTCCCGACGCGTGCCACGCTCGAATGGACGATCACCGATCGAGCGAACATCGAAGCCCATCCGCGCGCCGCGGCCTATCTCTTCTATCGGCTGCTCGACCTCGAAGCGCAGCAGGGCTACGACACGCCGATCCTCGACCAGGAATTCTGGCTGCGCGGCATCGGCGACTCTCTGCGGACCTACGTCGGCGATCTCGGCCATCCGAATGCGGAAGGTCATGCCGAAATCGCTCGAGCGCTGGACGAACGACTCTCGCGAGCGGGCATCTGAATCGCGCAGGTGACGAGGGCCGCGTTCCGCGCCTAGAGTGAGGGCATTCCGGAGACTCGCGCCCATGTCCCTCCTCCTCGCCAGCGCTTCGCTCGTCCTCGCCGGAGCCACTGCGCCCGCACCACACGGCACCGTCGTCTCCCCGCTGAGCCGCGTCTATCGCGTCTACCAGAGCAACCCCGAGAACCCGAGCTTCCCGCTCGCTGCGAACGCCGTGCGCATCGACGGCACCTCGTCCTACTACACGTGGAACGAGCTCTCGCGGAACATCCCCGCCGCGGTGAGCGCGGGTCTGCCGCCGGGCTTCGACTATTCGCCGTGGATCCCCGACGGCCAGCTCGCGAGCGCGGGGCGCGTCGATCCGCAGACCTTCGGTCGCACCTACGCGGGCCTCGATCAAGTCAGCGCGGACTGGCCGACGACGCCGGTCGTCGCGGGATCGACCGTGCAGGTCGAGTTCCTCGCGACCGCGCCGCACAACCCGAGCGTGTGGGACGTGTGGATGACCAGCGCCGATTGGGATGCGAGCACGGCGCTCAACTGGCGGCAGATGCGCTTCCTCGGGCGGCCGAACGTGACGTTCACAGGGAACCGCTACCGCTTCGATGTGCAGGTTCCCGCGGATCGCCGCGGCCATCACGTGCTGTGGGTCGCGTGGCAGCGGAACGACCCGGTGGGCGAGGTCTTCTTCTCCACCTCGGATCTCCAAGTGCTCGCGCCGCACGACGAGTGCGCGGGAGCGCTCAACGTGGCGGAAGGTGACCACCGCGCGCTGCCGACACGCGGCGCGAGCCGCAGCGCCGCGGCGGCGAGCTGCGAGACGGGCACGAGCGGCGATCTCTGGTACCGCGTAACGGCGCGCTGCACAGGCACGCTCCGCGCCGAGACCTGCGTCGGCGCGGTCGCGTTCGACTCGGTGATCTCGCTCTGGACGGGGAGCTGCGGCGCGCCGAGCTTGCTCGCCTGCAACGACGATGCGTGTGGCGCGCTCTCCGCCGCGCGCGCGCCCGTGCAAGCCGGTCAGAGCGTGCTCTTGAAGGTCGCTTGGCGCGGAGTTCCGCCGCCGAGCTTCACGCTGAGCCTCTCCTACGAGAACGGCACGGGCAGCATCACCGAGATACAGCCCGGCTGCGGAGGTGCGGCACTCGTCGCCGAGGGTGCTCCCAATCCCGGCGGCTTCCTGCGCTATGCGCTCCCGCCGCGCGGACAAGCGCAGCTCCTCTGGATCGGCGTGAGCGCGACATGGGTCCCGCTCTGCGCGGGCTGCGCGATCGGCGCCGATCCCGCGGTGGTCGCGACGAGCGACAACCTCCGCGCCCAAGTGCCGTGCGACGCCGCGTTCGTCGGCGCGGTCTGGTTCACGCAGGGAGCTGATCTACTCTTCGGCTCGTGCGCTCTCGGCAGCACGACGATCGCGCTCACGCCGACGCTGCGCACGACGATCGGGAGCTGAGTGCGAGCAGCGCGGCTTCCACCGCCGCGATCCGCTCGTCGGGCGTCGAAGTCCCCGCGGTGAGACCGACCTTCGCGCAACCATCGAACCAACGCGCCTCGAGCTCCGCGGGTCCCTGCACCCAATGCACGGGCTTCCCCGCGCGCTGACAGGTGAGGGCGAGCTGCTTCGTGTTGTGCGAGCTCTTGCCGCCGACCACGACGACGACATCGACCTCGCGCACCAAGGCCTCGACCGCGCGCTGCCGCTGCTTCGTCGGCTCGCAGATCGTGTCGCGGAACTGGACCTCGGCGTCGGGGTTCGCAGCGCGAATCGCCTGCAGCAGCTCCGCCGCCTCCCGCTCCGGCACCGTCGTCTGCGCGATCACGCCGAGCTTTGCGTGCGGCCAGCGCTGCACCTCGCTCGCGCTGCCGACCACGGTGAACGAGTCGAGATCGCCGGTGAGCCCGCGCACCTCGACGTGCCCCGCGCGCCCGAGCTCGACGACGTGGAACCCCGCGCTCTGCAGCGCGAGCGCCGCATCGTGCGCGCGTCGGACGAGCGGGCAGGTCGTGTCCACGAGCTCGGCACCGCTCGCGCGCAGCGCCGCGCGCTCGCGCTCGGAGATCCCGTGCGCGGTGATGAGCGCGCGCGGCGTCGCGACCGCCCCGCGACGCTCTCCCTCCGCGACCTTCCGGAACCCCCGCGCGGCAAGCGCAGCCTCGACCTCCTCGTTGTGCACGAGCGCGCCGTAGAGCGTCGTCTCCTCCGGTCGCTCGAGCGTCCTCGCGATCTCGAGCGCATCGCGCACCCCGAAGCAGAACCCCATCGCAGAAGCCCGCACGACTTCCATCGCGTCCTCCTCGCGGTGGAGTTGCTCCGCCGCGCAGCGCGTAGGTGTATGCGCAACAGGACCGGACGCGCGCTTCGCGCTTCTTGCGCGTACCGAAGTGCGGAGCGAGCCTGTAAGTGTCCGCGCCGCTCGAATACGGCCATCTCTCCACGCGCCGCGACCCGCGAATCGCCACGTGCCCGCGACGAACGACCTCTCCTTCGAGATCCGCCTGCGCCTCCTCCCCCCGGACCAGGGCGGACGACCCCTGCCGATCTCAGATGGCTATCGCCCGCTCTGGAACCTCGGGAACACATGGCTCGGGCGTCCCACGCAGAACGATGGCACCCTCTTCCTCGACGGCATCGCGACGCTGACGCCGGGAGCGGAGGGGCCCGCCCTTCTCGTGCCGCTCTTCGAGGAGTTCTGGGCAACGCTCGAGGTCGGCGCCGTGCTGGCGATGCACGAAGGCGCTCGCGTGGTCGGCTACGCGAGCGTGACCAAGGTGCGCCGCGCCGCGCACTTCACGCGCGAGGCCGCGGCCTTCGCGCTGCAGGCGAAACAGTTCTGCAAGTTCCTCGAGACCTGCTCGGAGCTGCCGCTCCCCGAGCGCCTGCGCAGCGTCCGCGATCTCCTGGTCGCGCTCTACGCCGCGGGCTGCGCGCTCCCGCGAGGCGTGGCGGCAGACGAGATCGAGGCGGGGCCGAATCCTCCGCCGCCCGCGGGCTGGCCGGGCTTTGAGCGCTTCGAGCTCTACTGGATGGTGTTCGATCCCTATGCAGACGAAGCCCCCGTCGCGGGTGAGCTCTCGGATGACCTGCTCGACATCTACTACGACGTATCGCGCGGCCTCGAGCTCTGGAAGTCGCCGGCGACGCGCGCCGCGGCGCTCTGGGAATGGCGCTTCCACTTCGATGTGCATTGGGGCGCTCACGCGGTGCAGGCGATGAACGCGCTGCACCGCGCTTGCGCCTCGGGCTAGAGGCGCGAGAAGCACCGACAGGGCCTCAGCGCCCGTCGCTCTCGTTCAGGCGATCCCGCCGCCGGTACTCCTCCACCAGCACCCCCCCGATCCCCCAGTCCTCGAGCGCGACTTCGTCGATCACGACGAAGGTCGTGCGCGGGTCCTTCGAGAGGATGCGCTGGAGCGCCTCGGTGATCGCCTGCACGAGCTCCTGCTTCTGGGCCCGCGTCGCGCCCTCGCGCGTGATCTTCACGTTCACGTACGGCATGGCGCGCTCTCCTCGCTCACGACGTGGAAGACCTTGGCGACGATCTGCCAGCGGCCTTCGATGCGGAGGAAGCTCAGGAAGTCCACATAGCGCTTCCCGTTCATGCGGCACGCGGCCTTCACCAAGGCCGTGCGCTCGCCGGCGAGCTCGATCGAGAGCACGCGGGCGTCGCTGCTCTCGCCGCGGAGCGCCGGAGCGGGACGCGCCGCGACGATCGGCAGGTAGGTCGCCATGTCGAGGTGCTGCAGCGCTTCGCCGTCGGCGAAGGCGTAGAGCGCGCGCGGATGGAAGAGCTGGGCGAGCTTCCCTGCGTCGCTATGATGGAAGGCCTCGAAGTAGCGCTCCATCCGCTCGGCGAGCTCCGCGTAGGCGCTCACGACGGATGCGTTGGCTTGCGCGCTCATGCTCACCACCTCCCCGCGTGCGCGCCGCCATCGACGTGCAGCACTTCGCCGGAGACGAACTCCGCCGCGTCGAGATAGAGCACGGCCGCGCTGATCTCGTCCGGGCGTCCGAGGCGCCGCGCCGGCGAGAGCTGCGCCAAGGCGCGCTGGTCACCGCGCTCGTGCATCGGCGTGTCGATGATGCCGGCGGCGATGGTGTTCACGCGGATGCCGCGGGCGGCGTGCTCGATGGCGAGCGAGCGCGTCGCGGCCTCGATGCCGCCCTTGATCAAGATCGGCAGAGCGCTCGGCACGCCGGCGATGGGCTGTGCCGCGAGCGAGGTGCCGAGGTTCACGATGTGGCCGCGGCCGCGCGGCAGCATCGCGCGCAGCGCGGCTTGCGTCACGTGCACGAAGCCGTGGAGGTTCGTCGCGACGAGAGCGTCGAGGTCCTCCGCCGTGTAGTCGATGAAGGGCTTCGCGAGGAAGATCCCCGCGTTGTTCACGACGAGGTCTAAGCCGTCGAAGCGCGCGAGCGCGGTCTCGACCGCGCGCGCGGCCGCCGCGGGATCGGCGACATCGCCGTCCTGCACGACGAGGCGCTCGTGCGCCGGCAAGCTCGCGCGCGCGGTCGCGCGCCGCGAGAGCGCGACCACGGCGTAGCCGCGCTGGAGGAGGGTGCGGGTGAGATCGAGGCCGATGCCGCTGGTGGCACCGGTGACGAGGGCGACGCGTGGCATCGACGTTCTCCGGGTTCCGCGCGGCGAAGAGCGCCGCGCGGAGGAGACAGGTCGCGGAGAGAGCTCGCGTTACAACCTGCGGCGCGGCTTCTCGGCCAAGTCACCTATGTAGGCACCCGACGTACAACTTCGTTGTACGTCGCGCCCTCTTGTCGACCGGATCCCGGCGCCGGGCCCGCGCGAATCGATCCGCCGATTGCGGAACCTCGCTTCCGAACGTGATCCTCGCCCCCCGGCGTGCGATCGCCCCGAGATCCACCTCCCGAGGATCCGCGAGCGAACGTCCCGCAGGACCGAAGCTGGCGACGAGCGCGGCCCGCCGCAGCGCACGCCATCCGGGTCGAAGCAAGCGAGAGCCAAGGCTTCCAGTGGTCCCGCTGGATGTCCTGCGGCGAGAAGTTCCGCGAGATGGGGCTCGGACTCCGGGCCGCTACGTTGCCCTCGGGACCAGTCCGGCAATGTGACTTTCTCGGCGGCGCGTGATACCAACGACGACCCGGAGGTCCGCATGCGATTCACGACTCTATGCCACTTGCTCGTCTGGCTGACGCCGCTTGGTCAAGCCGCAGCCTTCGAAGCGCCGCGCATCACGGGAGTCGAACCCCCGCAGGTGAGCTTCGGAACGCGAGTCACGATCACCGGCAGCGGGTTCACTCGTCGCCCGACCGTCTTCCTCACGCAGGCGTCCTCGCCCGAGAGGATCTACTTCCGCATCGTGTCGTTCCGTGAGACCGAGATCGTTGCGATCGCGCGGGACGGCGTGGCCGGGGCGTACGACTTGAACTTGAAGACCAACGGCGAGACCGCGACCCTCGCACAGGGCATCACCATCGAGCTTCCGACGGGACTGCCGTTCGACTTGCCGCCGGTGCTACCGGGCGATCGACTGCGCATCACGGGCGAGAACTTCGGCAGGCGGAAGGGCCGCGTGTGGATTCAACCCCTCGGCGAAGCTCGAGCGAGGCAGGTCCGAGTGCTCGCCTGGAACGATACGGCGATCGAGTTCCGCATCCCCAAGGTCGGCATCGGATACTGCGGACTGCGCGTGGAGAACCGCGCCGGATCGGCGTATGGGCTCTTCCCCATCTCCGCACCCTCGAGCTGCGAGCGCCTGGCGGTAGCGGCCCGCGTGAACGGCAACGAGTTCGCCTCGGAGATCGAACGGATCATGTTGCATGTATGGGGACCCGATCAACATGAACTGTTCGGCTGGCGCTGGATACCGCCGCTTCCGGTCGAGTGGATCCACGTGCGTTTCACCTACGATCTGGAGCACGGCGAGTTCCCGGCGGAAGTCTCGGGTACGGATCGGGCGGAGATCGCGTACGGGTTCGGCCTCAGACTGGACGGACCGAAGGGAATCTGGATCGCGGACGCTTCCCAGGGCACCTTCTCGATCGAGCTCCTCTCCGTCGGTGAAGGGTGCCTCCATGGCAGGATGACGGGCACCCTCGTGAACGAATCCGACCCCCAGGACATCCGGAGACTCGAGCTCGGCGAGTTCCGCCTGCTCATGCCCTGGCGCCCCTGAGCGCCGCGATAGCGGGGCCTCTGCGGAGAGCGCAGCGATCCGAGGCGAGCGGCGGCACACTCCTCACGAACCGCACGGCTTGCGCTGCGGATCTCGAACCGCGCGGACTACCGAGACGCCGCCGTCGCTCCAGCTCGGCTCCCACGCTCCTCGAGCCGCTGCAGTGCGATCCGCTTCACGATCACCCCGGGATCCGCGCCCGCGCGATTGGTGAGCACGATCACCGAGAGCTGCTCCTGCGGCAGCCGCAGATAGAAGGTCGTGAACCCTTGCCACGCGCCGCCGTGCGAGATCGCCTCGCGACCTTCGAAGGGCTCGACGCTCCAGCCGCAGCCGTAGAGCGAGAGCTTCCCGTCCGCGAGGCGCGCCGGCTCCCGCATCACCGCTTGCATCTGCTCAGAGATCGGCGTTCCGCGCGTCAGGGCCAGATCCCACGCGGCGAAGTCGAGCACGCTGAGATAGAGGCTGCCGTCGGCCGTGGTGTTCAGGCTCGGCGAGACCCAGCGCTGGTTCACGAGCCGTCCGTCCTCGAGCTCGTAGCCGGCCGCGCGATGCGGGACGAGCTCGCGCTCGCTGATGATGCGCGCGGTGCGCATGCCGGCCGGGGCGAAGATCCGCTGCGCGAGCTGCTCGCCGTAGAACGTGCCGCCGACGTGCGAGCAGAGGAAGCCCAGCACGTGGTAGCCCATGTTCGAGTAGGAGAACTTGGCGCCCGGCTCGAAGAGCAGCGGGAGCTCTCCGTCGATGGCCAGCAGCTCCGCCTCCGTGTACTCGCGCGTGAGATCGAGCTTCTCGTAGGGATCGGCGAGCCCCGAGGTGTGCTGCAGGAGCTGGCGGATCGTGACGCGCGCCCAGCTCGGCGGCGTGCCCGGGAGATGACGCGCGATCGGATCATCGAGCGCGAAGCGCCCGTCGTGCGCGAGCAAGAGCACCAAGGCCGCGGTGAACTGCTTCCCGATCGAGCCCGACTGATAGATCGTCTCCGCCGTCGCGGGGACCTGATGCTCCAGGTTCGCGAAGCCGTAGCCCTCGGCGTGCACCAAGCGCCCGTGCTCGACGATCGCGAGGCTCACCGCCGGGATCTTCTGGCGTTCGAGCTCCTCACGAACGATCGCCGCGATCGGATCCGATGCGGGCTCGCTCGCGCGTTCGGTGACGGCGCAGCTCGTGCCGAGGAGGAAGGCAGCAGTGAACGCGAGCTTCAGAGGCAGCATCGATCTCGGACTCCTTGGCATCGCTCAGGGATCGTGCGAGGCGTCCGGCGCCAGCTCCTCCGTCGAGAGCTCATCGTAGGCGCAATGCCGGACATGCTCGCGCGCGCGGTGCAGCAGCACGCGCGCGTAGCCCGGCGTGATCCCGAGACGCTCGGCGATCGCCTCGTGCGGCTCGCCGTCGAGCAAGGCCAGCTCGATCACGGCGCGCTGGAGCCGGGCCATGCGCAGGATACAGCCGCGCACGCGCGCGATCTCCTCCGCGCGGGCGATCAGCTCCTCACTCGACGCGGAGGCGAGCTCTGCTTCGGCTTGCTCGAGCGGCGCGGAGCGCGCTGCGCGGCGCACGGCCTTGCGGCGCCGATTGGCCAAGTGGTTCTTGAGCAGCGTGACGAGGAGCTTCACCGCCTCGTTGCCCGCGCGCGCCAGCTCGCGCGCTTGCGGCAGTGCAAGGAAGGTCACGAACGCGTCTTGCACGGCGTCGAGCGCATCGTCGGCGCCGAAGCCGCGCCCCTGCGCGTAGCGCAGGAGCTCGGCGCGATGTGAGCGAACGAGCTCCGCCACCCAGGAGAGGAAGTCCGGCGGGGCGTGATCGAGGGCGGTCTCGGAAGGCATGCAGGGCTCAGGTCGCGGGGCGGCGGAACGTTACCCGAGAAATCCGCCGCCCGCGCCGCAGGAACTCACTGCTTCGTGTAGACCGCCTCGAACACCGTGTAGGGCTTGGAGGTCCCCAGCATCCCGTCCGCGCGCCCCTTGGTGATGGCGCCCTGCGCGTTCATCTGGATCTCGCCGCGGATCAGGAACGGCGCGCCGTTCATCACGGTGGCCTCGGAATTCACGAGCGTGTCGCCGACCCAGTGCATCTCGGAGGCCG
>JAEUHW010000120.1 GCA_016793245.1 Planctomycetota bacterium | reverse complement strand
TTGCCGTTCGACGCGACGTGGCGCGTTGGATCGCGCTCCATCTGAATCCGGATCTGGCGATCGCTCGCCTCGAGGCCGGCGTCGCCGGGGCCTCGGCCGAATACGCAGGGCTGCTCGAGGATCCGTCGCTGAACGGGAGCGTCGGACGTGTGCTCGAGAGCACCTCCACTCCTTGGCTCCTCTCGGCTTCGATCGGAATTACGCTGCCCCTCTCGGGCCGGCTCGGGCTGGAGGAGGATCTCGCCGACGAGCGCTTCGTGCTCGCGCGAACGGAGGCGCGCCTCGCCGAGGCACGCGTCTTGGACGAGATCGATCGAGCGTGGGTTCGCTGGAGCGCAAGTCGCCTCCAATCGGCCCTGCTCCGAGATCTCTTGCTCGAGCTGCAGGAGCTGGAGTCGATCGCACAGCGCCTCGCAGACGTCGGCGCCCTCTCGCACATCGAGGCACGCGTCTTCTCCATGGAACGTCTCTCGCGCGCCGCGGAGTCGATCCGGATCGAAGCCGAGGTCGCGACGTCGGCGCTCGATCTGAAGCGCGGGCTCGGCCTTCCGCCGCAGAGTGCCCTCTCGTTCGAGCCCTCGCTGGTGGTCTCCGACCTCGTCGCGGAGGCCGAAGCGCGTCGAGAGCGAGTGCGTGAAGGTCGAGCCATCGTGCGCGCGGAGCGCGTCTACCTCGTCGCGGAGCGCGATCTCGAGCTCGAAGTGGCAGAGCAATGGCCGGACCTGACGCTCTACCCCGGCTGGCAGTTCGAAGACGGGCAGCCACGAGGCTCTATCGGTTTCTCCCTGCCACTGCCGCTTTGGAATGCCAATGCTCGGGCCATCGCCGAAGCGCGCGCCCGACGCCTCGTCGCGGAACAGGTGCTCCGCACCGCCCTCGAGCGTTCGCTCCAAGACCTGGCGCTCAGCGAGGTTCGAGTGGAAGCCGCTCGAGCTCAACGTCAGCTCGTCGAGAGCGATCTCATCCCCGGCGCCGACGAGCAGCTCGCTCGTGGGCGCGCGCTCGCGGATCTAGGGCAGCTCGACGTGCTACTCATCTTGGATGCCGTGCTGCGAGTGTACGAAGCGAAGAGCCTCGCGCTCGACGCAGCTCTGGCCGAGAGCTTGGCGAGGATCGAGCGCAACGCCCTGTTCTGGCCGGAAGTCTCGACCCCGATGACGAGGGAGGAACGGCGATGAAGCGATCGGTCCAATCCATCTGCAAGCTCCTGGTGATCGGGCTCGCGGCGTGCGCTCCGGAGAAGCCTTCGGCGCCGGCGCGCGAGGCTGCCGAGCCGGCCACGAATCGGATCCAGGTGCCCGCCAGCGTGCGTAGAAACCTCGGCATCGAATACGTTCCCGTCGAGCGTCGGCGCGTGGCCGCGACGCGGCGCTACGCCGGTCACTTCGAGCTCCTGCCCTCCGCACGGCACGAGGTCCGTACACCCATCTCAGGTCGCGTCGAGCTGATGGTGGCGCCTCTGCAGCGGGTCGCCGTTGGCGACGTGCTCTACCGCATCGACTCGCTGGAGTGGCGGCAGATGCAGCGCGAGCTCGGAGAGCTCACGACGGCGGCGCTCGTGCAAGAAGCGCGGATACGGGCCACGCAGCCGCTGCTCGAAGCTCATCGAGCCCACGAAGAGAGCTTGCGAGAGGCGATCGGGATCATGGAGGCACGAGCGGCCGTCTTGGAGAAGATGCGCGAGAGCGTCGGAGGGCAAGCTAGCGAGCTGGCGGAAGCGCGCGTCCAACGGGCCCAGGTGAGCTCGGACCTCGCGGAAGCGGTCGAGCAGCGCGCCGGAGTGGAAGCCTCCCTCGTCGAGCTCGAAGCGACTCTCCGTGGTACGCGCGATCGCTTCCAGCTCGCGCTCTTCGCGGCCTCGACGATCTTGGCACAGCCCTCCGAGGTGCTCGCGGCACCGGCCTCGAGCGGCCAGACGGACGTGCCGTTCTGGCGCGGCGTCACCTGGGTCGAGATCACCAGCTCCAAGGCCGGTGTCGTGAGCGAGGTCCCCGTCGCGAACGGCGTCTGGGTCGAAGCCGGAGAGCGCCTGCTCACGCTCTCGGACCTCAGACAAGTGCGCTTTCGAGCACGTGCGCCGCAGAGCGATCTCGCCGGCTTGCGAGAAGGCTTGCCATCGCACGTGGCTCTGCCGCACCGGGACGCTGACGCGAAGGATCGTGTCTCCGGCGTCCTGCGCTTCGGCGTGGAGGCCGACCCGCAACAGCGTACCATCGAGCTCATCCTGGAGCCGGCGAGCAATCGCGATTGGATGAGGCCGGGCGTCGCGGGCTTTCTCGAGATCGAAGCACGTTTGGAAGCGCCGACCGAGCTCGCGATCCCGCTCTCCGCAGTGCTCCAAGATGGCCTGCAACGAGTGCTCTTCCGCCGCGATCCCGCGGATCCCGACCATGTGATCCGCATCGAGGCAGACCTCGGTGCGAATGATGGACGCTGGATCGAGGTGAAGAGCGGGCTCATGGATGGAGACGAAGTCGTGCTTGCCGGCGCCTACGAGCTGATGCTCGCGAGCTCGACTTCGGCTTCCAAAGGCGGCCATTTCCATGCCGATGGCACCTTCCACGACGGCGAAGAGAAGTAGGGAGCGCAGATGTTCCGAAGCCTCATCGCTTTTTCGTTGCGGCAGCCCGTGCTGGTGCTGCTCCTCGCGGCCTGCACCATGGCGCTGGCGGGCTATCAGATCCTGCACATGCCGGTGGATGTCTTCCCCGAGCTCAATGCGCCGACCGTCGTCGTGCTCACCGAAGCTACCGGTCTAGCCGCGGACGAGGTCGAGCAGTTCGTCACATTTCCGATCGAGAGCTCCGTCAGCGGGCTCCCCGGGATGCGACGCGTTCGTAGCTCCAGCGCGATCGGCCTCTCTCTCGTGTGGGTCGAGTTCGAATGGGGCGAGGACATCTTCCGCGCGCGGACCCTCGTCGCCGAGAAGCTGGCGGCCGTCCGCGAGCTGCTGCCCGAGCAGGCGAACTCCGCGATCACGCCCATCACCTCGATCACGGGGGAGATCCTGCTCCTCTCGCTGTCCTCGCCCGGAGGCGAGATCGATCCGATGCAGGTCCGCGCGTACGCGGAGTTCGATCTGCGGAATCTGCTGCTCTCCGTACCAGGCGTAGCCCAGGTCGTCGCGATCGGTGGCGAGCTGCCGGAGTATCAGGTCCAC